>JALYZG010000095.1 GCA_030948965.1 Candidatus Dormiibacterota bacterium
CCGCGCCTCAAGTGGCTGATCCCCACCAATCCCCACCGCTTTGAGCGCCAATTCGCACACAAACTGATGTTCGATTGGCAAGCTGGGTCGCACCACATATAGAACCGAAGCCACCCGGGGGACTCTAGATGTAGTAGTCGTGCCTTGGCATGGCCATCTCGCATCCACTACATCTTGTGTTTCGGACTTGACATGAGAGGGGCGCGTGGGTAGTCTGAGTGGCGAATCGCGGTGAATAGTGGGGAAAAGTGGTGAACGCAGCCTACGCTCCGGCAAAACCCAACACCCACACCCCAACCCCTGCCTCAGCAACGATCCAGCAGGCCACTTTTCCCCGCACCGCGATCACCGGCCGGTGAATGTTCACCGGCGCACAGCGGGTCCGAGTCGACGAGAAGGGCCGATTGGCCATACCGACTCAGCATCGCCGTCAGCTTCCCGAGGGCAGCTACCTCTCGATCGGCCAGGACAGCGTACTCACCATTTATCCGCCCGAGCAGTGGGCGCAGCTGGCGAGCCGGCTGAACCAACCGCTTCTCAACCCCGAGCAGCGCGCTGTGGCGCGGGCGCTCTTCTCCAAGGCCCAGGCCTGTGAGTTCGATGCGCAGGGCCGCGTCAGCCTCAACGCCGAGATCCGGCGCCTGGCTGCCATCGAACCCCGCAGCGGCGCCGTCGTCGTCGGCCGCGGAGCCCAGGTCGAGATCTGGGCCGAGCAGCGATGGGATGGCTACATGGCGGACACGGACGGGCAGTTCGACGCCTACACCGACAGGATGATCGAGGAGCGCGGGTAGCCTTTCGACCCCGTGCACGTCACCGTACTTTCAAAAGAGTCAATAGAGCTCCTCCAACCACGGCCGGGGGCGGTGTTCGTCGACTGCACCCTCGGCGCTGGGGGCCACACCCGCCTGCTTCTGCAGGCGGTGGGCGAGAGCGGGCGGGTGCTCGCGATCGACCGTGACCAGGCCGCCGTGGAGAGGGCCCGCGCCAAGTTCGCGGGCCCTGGAAGCAAGCCAGTCATGGCCCAGGCCGACTTCGGCGACCTGGCCGAGGTGGCGGCGAGGCACGGGTTCGAGCGCGTGGACGGAGTCTTGTTCGATCTCGGCCTCTCGAGCGACCAGCTCGACGACCCCGCGCGGGGTTTCAGCTTCCGCGCCGCCGGGCCCCTGGACATGCGCCTCGACCAGGGCAGCCGGCTGACCGCGGAGCGCGTGGTCAACGAGCTGCGCGAACGAGAGTTGGCAACCCTGATTCGGCGGCTCGGCGAGGAACGCTGGGCGGTCCGGATCGCGCAATTCATCGCCCGACGGCGGCCGCTGCGCACCACCCGCGACCTCGCGAGCGCCGTCGAGGCGGCGGTGCCGCGGGCCGCCTGGCCGCGGGACACACACCCCGCGACTCGGACCTTCCAGGCCGTGCGAATGCACGTCAACGACGAGTTGGGCAGCCTGGATCGAGGACTGCGAGGAGCCCTTCGGATACTCAATCCCGGTGGACGTATGGCGGCGATCTCCTTCCACAGCCTGGAAGACCATTCCGTCAAGTCCTTCTTCATCGCTGAGTCGACGGACTGCCTCTGTCCCCCCCAGCAGCCGGTCTGTACCTGCGTTCACCGGGCATTACTCCGGGTCCTGACCCGGAAGCCGGTCCGCCCTTCCGTGGCGGAGGTGGCGGCCAACCCCCGCTCGCGCTCCGCCCGTCTGCGGGTGGCCGAGCGGCTGTAGCGTCTCTATCGCCAAGTCCTGGCGGCCTCCGGCCCCCCGCCGCGCCGCCAGGCACCACGGACCCCATCCCGGCCACGCAGCAGCACACGACGAGGCACACATCTTGGTCACACCGCGAATACTCGTTCGGCGCCGTCTCGCCCCTGGGCGGGCGCCGGAGCCGCACTCGACGCGGCGCCGGCGCAGTGCCGTCCGGCCGCTGGTCGACCTGTCCGGCTCCGCGGCGGTCCAGCGGCTGCGCCTGTCCTCGTATGCGCGCGCCTATGCGGTGGCGGCTGTCGTCCTGACTTTTGCGCTCGCCTATCTGATCGTGGCGGCGGGCTCGACTCAGAGCGCCTACGAGCTGAGTCTCCTCCAGGCGCAGCGCGCGCAGCTGCAGGCCGACCAGGACCAGCTGCGCTACCAGGCGCTGAGCCAGCACGCGCCGGCCCGCATCGCGGAGGAGGCGTCGGCCCAGGGCCTCAGCCGGCCGGCCGGCGTCAAACCGATTCCGGCGCAGCCGGTGACGATCGACCTGAAGCAACCCATCGGGCCAGGTCTCCCGTCCACCGGGCCCGCCTGGCAGCGCCTCCTCGACATAGCACTCGGCGCCCGGGCGAACCGACCGGACGCCGGCTGATGGCGACTCGCACCGCGTCCAGGCCGGGGCAGCGCCCCGCGGCCCAATCCTCGCGGCGT
>JALYZG010000134.1 GCA_030948965.1 Candidatus Dormiibacterota bacterium
GCCTGGCGCTGGCTGCGGGCGAGCACGACTGGTACGTGCCGGCCGATCTCGCGCCCGAGATCGTGACGGCCCTGAACGGGCGGCCGCTGGACGCGCACGACGTCAAGGAGATGCAGCTGGCGCTGGCGGAGCTGGGGCAGGTGCGGCCAGAGTGGCGCTTCAGCACTTTCCTGGCCGCCTACCTGCTTGGGGCTGGGTCCCGCGACCCGCGCCTGGAGGACCTCTCGCGCGAGTTCCTGGGCCTGCAGTTGATGCCCACCGACCGCCTGCTCGGCACGGGCCGGGCGGCGGTGACAGCCTCCACGCGCGAGCCTCGGGAGTGCGCCGACTTCGCCGGCCCGCGGGCGCGGGCGATCCTGGAGTTGCGGCCGCGCCTGGCGGCCGAGATGCGCAACCTGGGCGTGGACTACCTCTACCACGAGATCGAGCTGCCCCTGGCCGGGGTGCTGGCGCGGATGGAGCTGGAGGGGGTGGCGATCGACGTCCCCTACCTACAGGCGATGGGCTCGGAGCTGGAGGGCCAGCTGGCGGCGCTGGAGGACGAGGTCCGCCAGCTGGCCGGCTACGACTTCAACCTGAGCGCCCCGCAGCAGCTGGCGAAGCTGCTCTTCGAGGACCTGCGGCTGCCCGTGGGCAAGCGTACGAAGACCGGCTATTCCACGGACGCGGACACGCTGGAGGGCCTCCGCGAGAAGCACCCGGTCGTCGGCTTGGTGCTGGAGCACCGGCAGCTGTCCAAGCTCAAGTCCACATACGTCGACGCCCTACCGGCCCTCGTCGACGAGCGCAGCGGACGTGTGCACACCTCGTTCGGCCAGGCCTCGACCGCCACCGGCCGCCTCTCCTCGTCCAACCCCAACCTCATGAACATTCCCATCCGCACCGACCTCGGGCAGCGCATCCGGCGGGCCTTCCGGGCCGAACGGGACGGTCACGTCCTCCTGGCCGTGGACTATTCCCAGATCGAGCTGCGGATCGCCGCCCACCTCAGCGAGGATCCGAATCTGCTCTCCGCCTTCGCCGCGGGGCAGGACATCCACACGGCCACCGCGGCCCGAGTCTTCAAGGTCCCGATCGAGCAGGTGGAGCCGGGCCAGCGGCGGCTCGCGAAGGTGGCCAACTTCGGCTCCATCTACGGCCAGGGCGAGTTCGGCCTCAGCCAGCAGATGCGGATCCCCGGCGACGAGGCGCGGGCGTTCCTGAAGGAGTACTGGACGACCTACGCCCACCTCAAGACCTGGCTCGACTCGGTCCGGGCCGCCGCCCGCGAGGCCGGTGTCGTGGTCAGCGCCACCGGTCGCCGGCGCACCATCCCCGACCTCCGCTCGCCCAACTTCCAGCTCCGCCAGGCGGCCGAGAGGATGGCCATCAACTTCCCCATCCAGTCCCTGGCGGCGGACATCATCAAGATCGCGATGGTCCGGCTGGACCGGGAGCTGGCGGCTGCGGGGCGGACGGGGAGGATGCTGCTCCAGGTTCACGACGAGCTCGTGTTCGAGGTCCCGGAGGCCGAGCTGGCCGAGTTCGCGGACCGGGTGCCGCGGGTCATGACGGAGGCCTACGACCTGGCCGCGGGCTTGGAGGTGGAGGCGAAGAGCGGGCCCAACTGGGCCGACCTGCGCGCCCTGGCGCCGCTCGGCGCGCGCCGGGGCGGCTGAGGCTCGTTGGCGTTGCCCGAGCTGCCGGAGGTCGAGACCGTCGCGGCTGACCTCCGCCCGCACCTGGTCGGGCGCATCGTCGTGGCCGCCGATCTGCGATTTCCGACCATCGTCCGGTACCCCGACCCCGCCCGGTTCGAGGCCGAGATCGTGGGCTGCCGCGTCGTGGGGCTGCGCCGCCGGGGCAAGTACATCCTCCACGACCTCGACTCCGGCGCCGTCCTCGTCGTCCACCTGGGCATGACCGGGCAGTGGCGCTGCGTGGTCGCCGGCGCGGCCGAGCCGCCGCACCTGCACCTGGTACTGAGGCTGGACGACGGCCGCCTCCTGCGCTACAGCGACACTCGCCGTTTCGGGCGTGTACTGCTCGGCACGGAATCCGAGCTGGTGGCTGTTCGGGCCATGCCCGCGCTCGGTCCGGAGCCGATTGCCGCCGGCCTCACCGCGGCCTCGCTGCGCCGCCGGCTGCGCGGGCGCCGGGCGCCCATCAAGGCCCTCCTGCTCGACCAGCGCCTGCTCGCCGGGGTGGGCAACATCTACGCCGACGAGGCCCTGTTCCAGGCCGGCATCCGGCCCGACCGGCCGGGCGGAGGGCTGGGCCTGGCGCGGGCCGAACGGCTGCGCGGGGCGCTGCACGAGCTGCTGAGCACCGCCATCGCGAACCGGGGCAGCTCCGTGTCCGACTATCGCGACGCCTTTGGCGAGACGGGGCGCAACCAGGAGGTTCTGAACGTCTACGGCCGCGCCGGCGAGCCCTGCGTCAACTGCGGCCGGCCCCTCAGCAAGACCGTGATCGGGGGCCGCACCACCGTGTTCTGCCGCCGCTGCCAGCGATGAGCGTCATGACGCGGCGCCTGCTGCTGCTGGGCCTGCTGACGCTGGCCTTCGTCGCCCTGACGCAGGTGGTCGCCGCCGGCACGCTGGGGCCCCTCGACCTGCGCGTGGACGCGGACTTCAGCGCCCTGCGTTCGACCCTGGGGCCGCTGGCGGTGCTGGCCGGCCGCGCTTACGCGCTGCTCGGCGGCCTGGAGATGACCGGCCTCATTGTTTTGGGGATTGGCCTCTACCTCTGGCGCCGCGGCTTTCGGCGGGAAGCGCTGGTCGTTTTCATCTACCCCATTTCCGTGCTCGTGGAGGAGGCCTACAAACTCACGGTTCGGCACCCGAGCCCGCCCCCCGGCCGGCTCGACGCACCCAGCCTCGACGACCTCCTCACCGGCGGCGGCGGCATCGCCAACAGCTATCCCAGCGGCCACATGGCGCGCTCGGTGCTGATCTATGGGCTGCTCGCCTTCGTCGTGTTCCGGCTGGCCCCCGCGGGCCGGGCGCGGTCCCTCGCGGTGCCCGCGGCAATCGTCATCATTGCGGCCATGGCGTTCGACCGGCTCTTTTTGGGCGTGCACTGGGAATCGGACGTGCTCGGCGGCCTGCTGCTCGGGGCCGTTCTGCTCGTTGTCGCGGTGGCCTGGCTCGACCGCCCGGTGCCCGAGGCGTGAGCGGGGGCCGCGCCGTGCTCCTGCTCGCCACGATGCCGACCCGGGACGAGGCGGAGCGGGTCGGGGAGGCGCTGGTGGAGCGGCGTTTGGCGGCATCGGGGAGTGTGGTGCCGATGGTGCACACGTTCAGCTGGTCGGAGGGGCGCCTGCAGCGCTCACACGCCGCACTCCTGATCGTGACCACGACCGAAGAGAGGTCGGAGGACACGCTGGCCGAGCTCGTGGCCCTCCACTCCGGCCCCAAGCCGGAGGTCGTGCGGCTGGCTGTCGACGGGGCCGCCGCGGGCTACCTGGGCTGGATCGCCGGCGAGGTCGCGCCCCGGCAGGGCTGAGCCCATGCGTGCGCCAACTGCGATTCGTGCATCCGCCGGCGGATGGCCCGATGGTGGGCCCGGGAAGTATCAATCAGACGGCGAATGGCCCGTTGGGGCGACGGTCGAGGCGCGCTTGACCGACCTCACCTACACGTACCCGGGTGCGACCGTGGCCTCGCTGCGCCGGGTGACGGCGACCTACGGACCCGGTCTGACAGCTGTCTCCGGGCCCTCAGGCGGAGGCAAGTCGACCCTACTGCGGGTGCTGAACGGGCTCGTGCCCCACTTCCACGGCGGCCGGATCTCAGGTGCGGCCGTCGTGGCCGGGCTGGACATCATCCGCACCCCGACGCGCCGCCTGGCTCGCGCCGTGGGCTTCGTCTTCCAGGACCCCGAACTGCAGACCGTGTACTCGGTCGTGGACCGCGAGGTGGCCTTCGGGCTCGAGAACCTGGCCGTGCCTCAGGCGCAGATCGGCCCGCGGGTGGAGGCGGCGCTGGCCGAAGTCGGGATCGCCCACCTCGCCGGCCGGCGCACGGCCGAGCTCAGCGGCGGCGAGCGGCAGCGCGTGGCGCTGGCCTCGGCGCTGGCTCTCGGCCCGGTCGTGCTGGCGCTCGACGAGCCCACCTCTCAGCTGGACCCGGACGGCGCCCGGATGGTCGTGGAGGCGGTGCGGCAGCTCGCCCGCGGCGGCCGGGCGGTTGTGATCGCCGAACACCGGCTAAACAGGCTGCTGCCAGGGGCGGATGGCCTCTTCGACGTTCGCGCCGGGGAGGTGCGGAGCGCCGATCCGGTCACCTGGCGGCCTTCGCCCGCGCGCCGGCGCCGACCCGGCCGCGCGGCCGGGGACGAGAGCTGGTGGCTGGACTCTGTCGATGCCGCGATCGGCGGCGTGACAGTCCTGCGGGACGTGACTCTCAACGGGCGCGCCGGCGAGGTGCTCGCGCTGCGCGGGCCGAACGGCGGCGGCAAGACCACGCTGCTCAGAATCCTGGCCGGGAGCGTGGCGGCGACGGGGCGGGTGGAACGCCGCCCAGGCCGAATCGCCTACCTGCCCCAGAACCCGACCTCGCTTCTCCACCGCCCGACGCTCCTCGACGAGGTGCGGCTCACGCTGGACCGTGCGGGCGAGGCGGAGTCGCCGCGGGAGGTGCTGGCGCAGCTGGGGCTGCTCGACCTGGCCGATCGATATCCACGCGATCTCTCCAGCGGCGAGCGCCAGCGGGCCGCCCTGGCCGCGGTCGTGCCCGGAAGCCCGGCATTCGTCCTCCTCGACGAACCGACGCGGGGCATGGACGGCGGCGCCTTCGAAGCGCTCGCCGGGCTGGTCGAACGCGTCCGTGACCGGGGCGCCGCCGTCATCATGGCCACCCACGACGAGGAGCTGGTGTCAGCGCTGGCGGACCGGGTCGTCGAGGTGCGCGCGGGAAGGGTCTCGGAGGGCGAGCCGCCCGCAGCCGGCTGAAACGTGCAGTCGCCGGCGATGGCACGGAATTCGATTTCGCTCACGCGGCCTGCCGGGGCGGAAGGCCTACATTGATGGCTGAGCGATGCGCGCCTCGACCTACGCGCTGATGGACGCCGGTGCGGCCGCCGCGCTGGTCCTGGAACGGACGCCGGTCCTGGGCCTCGAAGAGTTGCCGCTCGCCGAGTGCGCCGGCCGCGTGCTCGGCGCCGACCTGGTCGCGCATGACCTGCTGCCGCGCTTCCCCGCCAGCGCCGTCGACGGGTATGCGCTCCGGTCCGCCGACGGCGGCGGCCGGCTCTGGGTCGCGGGCGAGTCAGCTGCCGGCCGGCCCTTCGAGGGCGTCCTGCCCGCGGGATCGGCGACGCGCATCCTGACCGGAGGGGTTCTGCCCGAGGGCGCTGACAGCGTGGTGATGGTCGAGGACGTGGAGGCCGGGCCGGACTGGGTGACGGTGCCGGACCGCTATCCGAGCGGGCGCAACTTCCACGCCCCCGGCGCCGACCTACAGGCGGGCGAGCTGATCCTGCCCCAGGGCCTGCCGCTGGGCCCGGCGGAGCTGGGACTCGCCGCCGCCGTGGGCTGCGCCCGGCTGGCCGTATTCCGCCGGCCGCGGGTGGCGCTGATGTCGACCGGCGACGAGCTGGTGGAGGTGGGGGAGACACCTGGGCCGGGCCAGATCGTCGACTCCAACCGCTGGGCCTTGAACGCCGCGTTGGTCGAAGCCGGGGTGGCAGTCACCCGGCTGGGCGTGGCGCCTGACCGGCCCGCGCCCCTGCGGGAGCTCGTGGAGCACGCCCTCGCCGAGCACGACGTGCTCGTCACCTCCGGGGGCGTCTCGGTCGGTACCCACGACCTGGTGAAACCCCTGCTGGAGGACCTGGGCCAGGTTCACATAGGTCGGGTTCGCCTGCGCCCGGGCAAGCCGTTCACGTTCGCCACGCTGCCGGCCGGCCGGCTCGCCTTCGGGCTGCCCGGCTTCCCGGTCAGCTCGCTGGTGACGTTCGAGGTCTTCGTCCGCCCCGCGCTGCGACGAATGCAGGGCCACCGTTTTCTGCAGCGGCCGACGCTGCCGGTCCGGCTGGGCTACGAGGCCAAGGCCGCCGGCGACCGGACCGAGTACCAGCGGGTGACGCTGCGCCGCGAGGGCGCCGAGCTGGTGGCGGAGACGACAGGTTCGCAGTCCTCGTCGCGCCTGATGTCCTTGACCGGGGCCCACGCGCTGGTGCGGGTGGCTCCTGGGAACGATGGGATCGCGGCCGGGACCGTTGTGGACGCGATCATTCTCTCGCTGCCGGCTGCGGAGTGACCGGGTGAGCTGTTGTACGCTTGCGGTCGAGGTATGTGGATGGCAAGCCGGAGGGATCGCTTCGCACTGGACGAAGCCTGCCTTCTCGAAACCGCACATTGAGTACCTCAAGCTGACCTAAACCGACCAAGCAGCAAACGCCAAGGACCGTGTGGTTTCCACCACCGGTCTTTTTTATTTGCCATGAGGAACAGATGACTGACAACCGCCCTGCGATCGAGCTTCGGGGCGTAGCCAAGGGATTCCGCCGGATGAGCCGGAAACCAGGCACGCCCTGGTGGCGGCGCGTCTCCACGTACAAGGTCGCCCTGGGGGCGCTGAGCCTAGACATCGCAGGGGCCGGCGTGACGGGGATCATCGGTCCCAACGGCAGCGGTAAGTCGACTCTGATCCGCATCCTCGCCACCCTGCTGACGCCGGATACCGGGACCGCCCGCGTCTTCGGCCACGACGTGGTGGCGAACGCCGCGGAGGTTCGCCGGCACATCAACCGAGTGTCGGTCGAGGCCGCGTTCTTCAAGGAGCTGAGCCCCTGGGAGAACATGCTCTTCGCGGCGCGCATCTACGGCAGCGCCGGCCCGGATCTGCGCGAGAGGGTGGAGGCGATCCTCGCCCGGCTGGGGCTGGCGCCGGACGCGCTGGACCGGCCGATGAAGCAGCTCTCGCGCGGCCAGCAGCAGAAGGTCGCGATCACGCGCAGCTTCCTGAGCACGCCGTCGCTGCTGCTCCTTGACGAGCCCACGACGGGCCTGGACCCCCGCTCCAAGCGTGAGGTGCAGGACCTCTTGGCGAGGCTGCGTTCGGGTCGCGAGCTGACGGTGCTGCTCTGCACGCACGACCTGCAGGAGGCGGAGGCACTCTGCGACCGGGTGATCATGCTGGACGAGGGTAGGCTGCTGGCCGACGGCAGCCCTACCCAGCTGCGCGCGCCCGGGGAGACGCTGGAAGACGTCTTCATGCGCGTGACCGGCAAGACCTACGACGCGGAGCCAGAGGCGGTTGAGGTATGAGCGTGAGGTCGATGCGGCTGGAGGCCCACGCCTTCTGGGGTTTCGCCGAACGCCAGTTCAACCTCTACCGGCGCTACTGGGCCTGGGAGGTGGTCTGGGTCGTCTACAGCCTGGTCAGCGTGCTCTCGATCGGCTACCTGGCCCAGTCGCTGAGCGCCGGGAGCTCGGGGCTGGACGTCCGCCAGACTCGACTCTACCTGCTGATCGGGGCGCTGCTCTGGACGTACCTCTCGCTGGTCTTCATCGAGATCTCGGCCGCCATAACCTGGGAGCGCTGGGAGGGGACGATCGAGTACACGTTCATGGCGCCCGTCCGGCGCACCACCCACCTGCTCGGCATCTGTGTGTTCGCCATCGTCTACGGCTTGCTGCGAGCCGCGGTGGTCACCGCCATAGCGCTCCCGCTGTTCCAGCTCGACCTCACCCGGGCCGATCTCGGGGCCGCCACGGCCGTCCTCGCCGTCTCGATGCTGCCGCTCATTGGCCTCGGGGTGCTGACCTCGGTGCTCCCGCTCCTCTCGCCCGAGAAGGGAGAGCAGATGACGGTGGCTGTCCAGGGCATGATCCTGCTCGTCTCGGGGGTCTATTACCCGCTCAGCGTGCTGCCTGGACCGCTGCAACTAGTGGGCGAGGTCTCGCCTCTCACCTACACACTGAGCGGTGTCCGCGCAAGCCTCCTCCAGGGCCCGCCACCTGCGAGAGGAGCTGCCCACCATGGCCATCCTCCTCGTAATGGGCGCAGTGCTGATCCCGGCCGGGCTGGCGCTGTTCGCTTGGGCCGAGCGCCGAGCGAAGCGCCTCGGGCTGGTCAAG
>JALYZG010000176.1 GCA_030948965.1 Candidatus Dormiibacterota bacterium
GCGCCGGGGAGCTCGGCGCCGACCGGCTGCGCCGCCACCGCCAGCTCGATGTAGGCGAAGGCGACCGCGCTCAAGGCCGCCGCGAGGAGCGCGTAGCGTCGTCTCTCGGTCAGCTCCAGGGTCAGGATCAGGAGGGCTGCCGGGATCCAGAACGAAGCCGCAACAGGGGCGGCCAGGGCCAGCGCGGCGATCGCGCCGAGCGAGGTCAAGAGCAGCCCGACGAGAAGTCGAGGGCCGAGCTGAGGGCGCGTCACGCGCTCCGCCTCCGCGACCGCACGAGCTCGAGGCCCAGCACCCCGAGCAGGACCGCGACACACAGGAACGGAAGCCCCTGCGCGATCCTGATAGCCACCGGCACCGAAGGTTGAGAGAAGCCCACGAGCTCACCGGGGGCGCGGACGGCGCCGTCTGCGAGCACCTCTTCGACCCGGCCGTGGAGGCCCCTCTCAGACAGCGCCCCGCCGGCCGCGAGCAGGGCGGAGCCGGTGCCGCCGACCCAGAGGGCCTCCCCGCCCCCGGGCACGTCCGCGGTGGCGATCCACCCCGGTGCCGCCAGCGGCCCAACCGTGGCCGTCCCGGCCGCGCCGCCGTGCAGACGCAGCGGCTGGCCTGGAGCGCCCCCGACCACCACCATCGGCCCCGCCGGCTCGTCCGCCGCCCCGTGCTCCCCGATTGACACCACCCGCAGGCTGGGCGGCGAGCCCACCGAGCGCACGCCGAGACCGGCCATGACCGCGGCGGTCGCCGTGAGGCTGTCGGCGTCCAGCCCCGGGACCACGATGGTCGTCGGGGCCGTTGGCCGGGACGTCAAGAACGGGTAGGGCAGGGCCTCGAGGCCGGCGGTGCCACTTGGCGCGTCCGGCAGCGCCACGGTCGAATTTCGCGCCTCCACTCTCAGTTGCGAGCCGCCGGACGCGGAGCCGTCGAGGCCCAGAACCACGCCGTTCCAGCCGGACGCCAGGACAGAGCCCGGCACCGACACATGCAGCGCACCGGGCGGGCCGGAGCCGAAGGCGCCGGTCCAGACCGTCCGCCCGTCCACGGCCACGAGGAGTGGCAGCGGGGCGGTGGCCCCGGCTCCGGCGGCCAGGCTCAGGGTCAATTCGCCGGCGGACGCCGGGTCGGCCGCGGCCACCGGCAGACCGAACGCGAGCCGCTGCTCACCCTGCCCGCGCAGAACGGCGTCTGGTCCGACGAGCTGGGACAGCGGGCGCGAGGCAGTCGCCGTGTCCGCGGCGAACGAGTCGTCTTTGACCGTGACGGCGCTGCCGCCGAGGAGGGCGCCGCTGACCAGGCGCTGCGCCGCCCGGCGCAGCCCTTTGTCTGTTGCGCCAGTCACCACCAGCGCCGGTTCCTGGCGATCCCAGGGCGACGCGCCCGCGACCAGAACGCCCTGGTCGCCCGTAGGTGGTCGCGACTGGGCGGCCTCCAGGACCGTGTTGGCGCGCGCCGATCGCCCGCTTCGAGCCACGATCAGGGCCGGCACACCGGCGCCGGCCACGTCGGAACCGCCGTCGCCCTCAATCACGCGCGCGCGCACGGGGCCGTCAGCGCGGCGGGCGAGGTCCGCGACGATCTGCAGCGCGGCCGCGATTTCCGCCGCGTCCGGGGCCGGCGGGAGGGCGACGAGCAGGGGCCGGCCGGCGGAAGAGCCGCCGGCCAGCAGGGAGAACGGATAGCCGTCAAGACTCGCGGCCGGCTCGTCCAGCTCGTAGTGCATAGCGGTCTGCCCATCTACCCGGCCGAACACGGAGAGCGGATCGGCGCCCGCCGCCGCCGGCAGGGTGAAGCGGGCCTCGACCAGGTTGGGGGCATTGGCGTTCAGCAGCGAAGACGGCACGCGCAGCTCGGCGACGCCGCCCGCCGCTGTGCCGGGCAGGAGGCCGAGGCCCTGCACGCCCTGTCCGTTGACGAAGAGCTCGAGGCCGGCGTCCGGGCCTAGGTTCGGACTGTGCCCGAAAAAGACGCGCACGTACGAGCCGAGGCCCGCCAGCGGCCCCGCGGGCGCTGGGAATGCCACCGTCACCGCCGCATCGCGGCCGTGCACGGTCTGTGAGGGGATGCCCAGCGCCGCGAGGCTGATCTCCTGCGCCACCACGGAAGCCGGCTCCGAGCCGGGCGCGCTCGCGACGGGCAGCGAGTCCGCGGCCGCCGCCGGCAACGGCCGGGTCAAGGCGGTACCAAGGGTCGCCAGCGCGGCCAGCGCGGCCAACGCGGCCAGGGCCCCGAATCTCCGAAGCACGCTCTTCCTCCCTCCTCGGAGGCCCGCGGATTGCGGACCCACCTGGCATCGATACGCAGCTACTCTCCAGACGGATCAATGGCCGCCAAGCTAGTGTCGGCATTGGGCGGTGGCCGAGGCGCACATCCGCCGGCGAAGGCACCTCAAGAAGCCGCGCAAGCGGAGCATCCGCCGGCGGCGGCACGCAACGCCCTTCCGTCCGGCCGCCTTTCAGGCGATCGGGGTTCCGGCTGGCGTTTAGGGCCCGCGGCGCGAGCGGCGGTAGTTGCGCGGCTGGGTCGTCCGCTGCCGCGGCGCCGCCGCGATGGCCAGGGCGACGTCCGCGTCGTCCTCCGAGCTTTCCGAGGCATCCTGCCCGGAGAGCCGGCGGCGGATGGCCACGATCCGGTCGCGCACCCGGGCCGCCTCCTCGAAGGCCAGCTCACGGGACAGCCGCTTCATCTCCTTCTCCAGGTCGCGCACGATCGCCAGCAAGTCCTCACGGGGCAGGCCGGCGCCCGCCATTAGCTCCACCGCGTCGGCCTGGAGGTCCTTCTCCTGCACCTCCAGCGCGTAGACGGCCTTGCGCACCGTCTCGGGCGTGATCCCGTGCTCCAGGTTGTGGGCGACCTGGCGGGCTCGCCGCCGATCGGTCTCGTCGATGGCCTGGCGCATCGAGTCCGTGATCCGGTCGGCGTACATGATCACGTACCCGTCCACGTTGCGGGCGGCTCGGCCGATGATCTGGATGAAGGGCCGGTAGGCGCGAAGGTAGCCCTCCTTGTCCGCGTCGAGGATGGCGATGAAGGCCACCTCGGGCAGGTCCAGGCCCTCGCGCAAAAGGTTGATACCGACCAGCACGTCGAACTCGCCCAGGCGCAGGTCGCGGAGGATGTCGATCCTCTCCATCGTGTCCAGATCGGAGTGGATGTAGCGGACGCGAAGCCCGTACTCCTTCAGGTAGTCGGTCAGGTCCTCGGCGAAACGCTTGGTCAGCGTC
>JALYZG010000179.1 GCA_030948965.1 Candidatus Dormiibacterota bacterium
AAGCGCATACGCGCTGACCGTGAAGGCGCGGAGCACGTCGATCACGACCACGGTGCCAAGCGCATCTCGCGCCCCCTGGACGCCGTCCGCGTGCTGGACCGGGATCGTCGCGGTCAAACCGGCAGCCTGGCGCCGGCGCCCACGGCCAGGGCCCGGTCGTAGACCAGGCGGGCCGCGACTGCGTCCTCGAGGGCGTGGCCCATCGACTTGTAGAGGGTGAGCTCGATGCCATCCCGGCGCCCGGGGGCGACGCCGGAGAGCACCTCGCCGAGCTCCGTTCCGAGGGCGGGATCCAGTCCGGCCAGCTCGACTGCCCCCGCCGGCGGCGGCGCGAAAGCGTCCCGCGACTCGACGAACAGCCGCGCCGCCCGGACCGTGGCCGGGTCCAGCTCGGCGCCCGACGAGCTGTAGCCCACAGAGGTGACATGGGCGCCAACCCCCAACCAGGCGCGGTCGACGACCGGGTCCGGGGAGTCGGTACAGCAGCAGACCACGTCGGCTCCGCGCGCGGCCGCCTCAAACGTCTCGGCTGCCCGAGCCCGCGGATGCAGGGCGGCGAGCGCCGCCGCGTGCTCCAGGTTACGCGAAGCGACGCGGATCTCGGCGAAGTCCCGGACCCGCGGCAGCATCTCGAGGTGCGTCGAGCCCTGGACCCCGGCTCCGAGAATGGCCAGGTTCCGGGCCTCCGGCCGCGCCAGAAGGCGGGTGGCCAGCGCCGCCGCGGCGGCCGTGCGCAGGGCCGTGATGCGGGTGCCGTCCATGACCGCTAGGGCCCTGCCATCGCGGTCGTCGAAGAGCGCGATCAGAGCCTGGTGTGAGGGCACCTGCGTCCCGTGGTTGGCGGGGAAGACGCTGACCAGCTTGGCCACCAGGCCGGCGCTCGGAATGAAGCCGGGCATGGCCGCCAGCATCCCCACCGGCGTCCGCGCCGCCACCCGCGGCGGCACCGAGGTCTGGCCCGCGCTGGCCTCGATGAAGCCCTGAGCGAGGCTCTCCAGCAAATGGTCCGGGTCCAGCAGCTCGGTCACCTCCGCCTGGCTGAGGAACAGTAGCCCGCGGCCGATCGCGCCGTCCTTCACGTGGGGATGATAGGGGTGCCCGGGCCGCCCGATTACAGTCGATGGACGATGGAACCGCGGGCGCTGGGCTGGGAGCAGATCGGCGATTGCGGCTCGATGCGTGTCGTCGGCCTCAGCCTGCGCCCCGGCCAGCGGGTGCCGGTGCACCGCAACGCCCTGCCCGTGGCCGTGATCGTCACCCGCGGCCGCCTCCGCTACGGGGAGCGCGCGGATGCGGACTCCGGGCCGCCCCCCGCCGAGGCGGGAGCGGCTGGTCCGGGTGAGCTGCTGCTCATCAACCCGGGTGAGCGCCACGCGTATTGGGCCGAGGAGGAGACGGCCGCCTACATGGTGTTCGCCGGCCTACCAGGGGTCCGGGCCCGGGCCTGGAGCCTGCGCCGCCGCTAAGCCCTGCGGAACCTAAACCTGGCGAGCGACCCCATACCGCCGAGGACGAGGCGTCAGGTGAACGAGGAGCCTCGGAGGGCCCCTCGGCGCCCTAACCTCCGGGTGGCCAAACCAGGAGGTGGGCGAGGTGGACTATGCGACGCTGCTGCGCGATCAGGTCACGCTGACGTGCTGGTCCGTGGATCGAATCCTTCCTGCAGGAGTATGTCCCGCAGCTGCAGACGCCGGCTGGGTGGCGCGCTCTTCGACCGCGGCGACCTGCGGCCGCTTCCGGCCCGCCCCAACTTTCTGCCCGGCCGGGCGCCCTTCTCAAGGGAATTCATTGCCGTTGGGATGTTTAGGCCGTTTCGGGCAGTGGTACGCGACGTTCAAGGGCCCAATTTCAGGCACAGCAGAGGAGGTAGTTCAGATGATTCGATGGAGTCCAAACACTGAGCTGGCGAACCTGCACGGTTCGATGGATCGCCTGTTCGAGGACTTCTTCGGACCCGCGTCCGGAGGCAATGTGGGCCAGCGCCAGGTTGTGCCGACCTACTTGCTCCCTCTCGACGTCAGGCAGTTGGAGGACGGCTTCCAGATCCAGGCGCCGGTCCCTGGGTTCACGCCTGACGAGGTCGATGTGACCTTCGCAGAGGGCATGCTGACGATCCAGGCCGAGCACTCCGCCGAGTCCAGCCAGGAGCAGGGCGGCTGGCTCCGCCGAGAGGTTGGTTATGGTAACTACCAGCGGACCATCCAGTTGCCAGGCGACGTCAAGGAGGACGACATCTCGGCCGAGTTCGAGAACGGCGTCCTGACCGTGACCGTGCCCAAGGTTCCGCGACCGCAGCCGAAGAAGATCCAGATCGCAGGCGGCTTGCAGAAGGCAGTGAGCGGCAAGGTTTCCAAATAGCCCGTGATGGGGCTGGCAGGGCCCAGGAAGAGGCCGCCTACGGGCGGCCTCTTCATCTCCCCTGGACCCGCGTGCCAGCTGTGCGGCAAGGTGGTCGGTGTCGGGCTCGACCACCGGAACTGGTCGCAGCGTGCCCCCAAGTGATCGTCGAGGCTGTGGGCTCAGAAAAGCCGGCGCGCTGAGCCGAGGGGTGGCTGCTGCCGGTGGTGCGAGAGGATTCGGTGTCCCGCGTCTCGGCGAGTCCGAGCGAAAAGGACGCCGCGTGGCGGCCCACGTCAAGTGGAACTAGGCGCTCAGATTCCAGTGCTGCAGTACCCGGCCGTGGTCACCATCGCGGAGGACGCCGATTCCGCCCGCGTCCAGAGCCAGGTGGGTGGCCATCACAATGGGCTGGCGCGTCCAGACCGCGGCCAAGGCGCGGGAGAAGTGGCCGTGGCTGAACGCAATCACGGCTCCCGGCACCCCCGCAATCTGGGCCAGGAAGGCCTCGGCCCGGGCGTAGACCTGCTCGGGGCTCTCGCCGCCTGGACAGCCGTCGTGATAGACCTCCCAGCCGGGCCACAGAGCGTGGATCTGGGCCGACGTCAGGCCCTCGTACTCGCCATAGTCGAACTCGCGGAGGAGCGCGGTCGGCTCGGCGTCGGGAAAGCCGGCGAGGGCCGCCGTGCGCCGGGCCCGCTGCAGGTCGCTGGTGAAGGCCGCGGTAAAACGTTTGACATCCAGCACTGGCCGCAGCCTGCGGGCCAGCGCCTCGCCGGCGGGCACCAAGGGCAAGTCGGTGCGGCCCGTGTGGCGCCCGTTCTGCGACCACTCGGTGGCGGCGTGACGGACCAGCTGGAGCTCTGACGCCACAGCCGACCCGCCCCCCGGCTAACGGCCGAGCAGCTCGGGGCGGCCGGAGCGCAGTGAGCGGCCGGCGGCCTCGATGACCGCCCCCGCCCTGAGGCGCTGCCCGTGATGGACGCAGACGATGCCCAGCGCGGCTCGGCGGCCGTTGGCGTTGAGCGCCCCGTTGACCGCCTCCATCACGCGGCTCGCGGCGTGAGCTGTGCCCGCGATGTCGGTGTCGGGCAGCACCGCGAGCAACGTCGGCGGCCGGCGGCTGAGGACCCCCGGCGTGTCCACGTCGCGCAGAGTGCCGGCGACAGCGGCGGCGATTAGCTTCAGGCTCTCCTCCTGACCCTCCGCCGCCGGTTCGGGCGCCCCCTCCTCGTGGGCGGTCTCGACGAGAACAATCCCTAGCGGCCGCCCGTAGCGATGCGAGCGGGCCAGCTCGTCCTCCAGCACCGGGCGGATGAAGCGGTCGTTGAAGAGGCCCGTGCTCCGATCCACGATGTGCAGGGGCTGGGCTTCCGGCTCGTCGAGGCGCACGCCGCAGTTGCTGCAGTAAACGGCGGAGCCGGGCAGCGTGGCGGCGCAGGCGCCGCAGGTTTTGACTTCGCGGCCGCCGCCGCGGAACAGGTCACGAAGGGGCATCAGCGCACTTCAGGGTAGCAGTGGGCGCGCCGACCGCCCGGGAGACAATCGGGGGCCGGCCGAGCCCGGGCTGCGAGGCGTCAGCCGGCCACGGACGATCGGTCGGTTTCGTTCATCCAGTCCGCCACCCAGGAGTCGACGGACGCGATGACCGGACTGAGCGACCGGCCCCTCCGGGTGAGGCGGTAGCTGACGCGCACCGGCGGCCCGGGATCGACCAGGCGTTCGACCATGCCCTCCGTCTCCAGCTCCCGCAGACGCTCGGTCAGCACGCGGTCGCTGATGCCGGGGATCCCGGTCAGGAGGTGGTTGAAACGCGCCGGTCCGGCCATGAGGGCGCGCAGAACTGCGCCCGACCAGCGCTTGCCGATCAGCTCGATGGCCCGCTGAAACGGCGCGCTGTAGTCAAGGGGCGCTGCGGCCATGGGTAGGAGGTTCTAGTCGCCGCGGGTGGCCGGGGCCACCGAAGCTGCGGCCGCCGACGACCGGCTCGAGCGGCCCTGCGCGCCGCCCCAACCCCATCCGGAAACCGACCCCGAAGGGTCACGTACGTCCCCGCCCAACATCCCCGCGGCTTACGGTACACCGCCCGGCCGTCCTTGAACAGCCGGTTTACAAGGTCGGGTCGGGCGATTCGGCGGCCACTCGCTCGGCGGCCACGACGACCTCGTCATAGTCCGGCAGGGGCTGCTGGTCGGTCCGCACCCAGCTCCAACGCACGACCCCCGCCGGGTCGATCAGAAACACCGAGCGCATGGGCATACCCGCGTAGCCCGGGACGTCGTCGCGACGCACGCCGTAAGCTTCGACAGCTCGCCGCTCGAAGTCCGAGAGGAGCTCGAACGGCAGCCCGCCCAGGTCATCGGCGAAGGCGCGATGGGAGAAGACGCTGTCGACGCTGAGGCCGTAGACGGCGATGCCGGCCGCGGCCAGCCGTTCGTGCCTGGACCGGAACTCGGTCAGCTCAGTCTTTCAACCCGGGGTGAAGTCGAGTACGTAGAAGGCGAGGATCGTGGCTCGGTGGCGACGGAAGGCGTCGGCCAGCTGCACCTCCTCGCCGCCGGTGCTGGCCAGCTTCAGGTCCGGCGCCCGCGCTCCCACCTCCAACATGGCCAAAGTCTAGTGGCGGACCGAAGCCAGCGGCCCGGTCTGGACCCCGTTCAGGGCCAGCGCCTGTCGGATCTGTCGCGCGGTCGCCTCGGCACCCGGCGAGTCGCCGTGGAGGCAGATGGTGTCGTACTCGCCCGAGCCGGCCAGGCGCAGCGCCTGGGCTGCGGCGGCCTCGGGGCCGAGGACGGCGCCGGCCTGGGCGCGGGGGGCGAGCAGGCCGCTGGGCAGGTAGGCGCGATCCGCGAACCCCTCCCGGTAGGCTGGGACGCCCGCCCGCCGGCAGGCGTCGATGATGGCGAAGCCGGGCTGGCCCATGAGTCCGACGTGGAAGTCGGCCGCGACTCGGGCCAGCACCTCCGCCGCGTCCGGATGGGCCTGGCAGTGGTGGTAGAGGGCGCCGTGGGCCTTGATGTAGCCGAGTCGGGCGACTGCGGCCACGGCTCCGACTTGGTAGCGGATCAGTGCCTCCAGTTCGGGCAGTGAGAGCTCGACCTCCGCCCGCCCGAAATGCTCGCGATCGTCGTAGCCGGGGTGGGCCCCGACCTCGAGACCCAGCTCGGCGCAGCGACGCAGGGTGGCGAGGGTGTCGGTGACCGAGCCGGCGTGCGCGCCGCAGCACACATTGGCGCTGTCGATCAGAGGCAGGATGGCCTCGTCCGGACCCGCCCGCTCGCCAAGGTCGCTGTTGACGTTCACGAGTGGGGCTCGCCGCCCGCGAGAAGGCCGACGGCGTGGGCCAGCACCGGCACGACAGCGGCCAGCGACTCGGTGGCACCGCGCTCGCTGCCGGGCAGGTTGAGGATGAGTGCCCGCCCTCGGATCCCGGCCCGGGAGCGGCTCAGGGCCGCCATCGGCGTGCTCCGGAGGCCGGCCTGGCGCATCAGCTCAGCCAGGCCGGGGACGTCGCGCTCGAGGACATCGGCGGTGGCCTCAGGGGTCACGTCGCGGGCCGCCAAACCGGTGCCGCCGGTGGTGACCACGAGGTCGTGGTCGCGGCTCCGGCGGCGCAGCCAGTCCGCGATGGCGGCCCGCTCGTCGGGTAGCACGTCCACGCCCGCGACCGCGAAGCCGGCCTCAGCCAGCATCGCCGCCACGGCCGGCCCGCTCGTGTCGGTGAGCGCCGCCCGGCTGGCCCTGTCGCTGACCGTCAGCACCGCCGCACGCCGTGCTATCGCCGCCACTCGCCGGACTTTCCGCCGCTCTTGCGCAGCAGGCGCACGCGCTCGAGCTCCACCCCCTTCTCCACGCCCTTGACCATGTCGATCAGCGTCAGGCCGGCCACGGCGGCTGCGGTCAGGGCTTCCATCTCCACCCCGGTCTGCCCCGTGACGCGAGCCGTGGCCTCGACCCGGACCGCGTCCTCCAGCAGCTCGAAGTGGACGCCTACGCTGCTCAGCGGCAGCGGGTGGCAGAGCGGGATCAGGTCGGACGTGCGCTTGGCGGCCATGATCCCGGCCACGCGGGCCACGCCCAGGGCGTCGCCCTTGGCCAGCTGAGCCGAGGCGATGGCGCGCACCGTGGCCGGGGCCATGCGCACCGTGCATTCGGCCACCGCCTCCCGCCGGGTCGCCGTCTTGGCGCCGACGTCGACCATCTTGGCCGCCCCCTCCTCGTCGAGGTGGGTCAGCCGCTCGGGGTCCGGCATCACATTTGCAGCATAGTCGGGACGTGCGCGGCGTCCTCTTCGACTACGGCCTGACGTTGGTCTCGTTCTCGTACCCGCGGGCGGCCCTCCTCCAGGTGCTGGAGACGGAGCGGCCGCACCTGGGTCCGGATGCACCCGACGCCGCGACGCTGATGCGGACCGTGCTCGATCCCCTGGAGGCTGCGCTGCAGGAGTTCGAGAGCTCGGAGGACGAGGTCGACTATCTCGATTTCTACGAGGCGGCGTGGCGGCGGGCGGGTGTGAAGGCGTCCCGGGCCGTGCTCCTCCAGGTCCTCGACGCGGAACAGAGGTGCTGGGATCGAGCGGTGCGGCCGGCGCCCGGAGCCATGGCCACGCTGGAGGCGCTGAGAGGTCGCGGCCTGCGCCTCGGCATCGCCTCCAACGCCCCCTTCCCGCCGGCGATGCTGCACCGCCAGCTTGAGGTCAGCGGCTTCGCGGAGCGCGTCGACGCCGCTGTGTTCTCCTCCGAGGTCGGGCGGCGCAAGCCGGCGCCCGACCTGTACCTGGCCGCTCTAGAGCGGCTGGGGACGGGCCCAGCCGACACCCTCTTCGTCGGCGACCGCAAACGCGAGGACTACGACGGGCCGCGCGCCGTGGGCATGTCCGCTCTCCTCTGTGCCGAGCTGGCCCGGACGCCGCCGCCGCCGGGCGTGCCGGCGATCCGGCGCTTGCCCGACCTCCTCAAGTGCGATGGCCTCTGAAACGCCGCCGCCGCCGCCGCCGCCGCCGACTCCGCCCCACCGACCCGCGCGGAAGCGACCCGGCCGGCTCTGGCTGCTCTTCTACGGCCGCCGGCGCCGCGGCTTCCCCGGCTTGCTGGTCTTCCTGCTCGCCGCCGTCGTCGTCCTGGCCCTGGCCTTCGGCCTACCACACGGCGCTGATCTCAGCCGCTACCTGTTTCCGGTCACGATCGGCGTGCTGGTGCTTCTGATCGCGGCCTCTTTGGGGCTGGTCGTGCTGGGCTTGATCCGGCCGCCCCGGCGCCGCGGCGCGCCGCGCGGGCGGCGATGAGGACCGCCGCCGCCCCCGCGCCCACGCCGTTGTCGATGTTGACGACGGCGAGCCCGGTGGCGCAGGACTGGAGCATTGTCAACAGAGCGGCCTCACCCTCGCCGCCGGCGCCATAGCCGGTGGGCACGGGGAGGCCGATCACCGGGCGGTCGACGAGGCCGGCCACCACCCCCGGCAGGACCCCGTCCATGCCCGCCGCGACCACGATCACGTCCGGGTCCCAGTCGAGGAGCTCGGCCAGCGGCGCGAGCAGGCGATGCAGGCCGGCCACGCCCACGTCGGCCACCCTGCGCCACTCCAGCCCACAGGCCTCGACCACCGCCAGGGCCTCGTCGGCGCAGTCGAGGTCCGAGGTGCCGGCCGTGACCAGGGCCACGCGCCCGGCCACCGGCTCAGGCTTAAAGCCGGGCCTGAGGACGCGCGCGGCGCGGGCGCCGAAAGACTGCACCTCCAGCCCCGCCGCCGCGGCAGCCCGGCCCAGCTCGGCCCGATGCTCGGGCCCCATGCGGCTGACCAGGCCCTGCCCCTGCTCCTCCGCCAGCCGCACCGCCAGCCGGCCGGCCTCCGCCGGCGCCTTGCCCTCGGCCAGCACCACCTCGGGGAGGCCGCGGCGGGCGGGCCGGCCCAGGTCCAACTGGGCCCGGCCGTCCAGCTCCCCCAGCTGCACCCGGCGCAGCTCGGCCTCCGCCTCGGCCTCGGTCAGCTCGCCCGCAGCCAGGCGGCGCAGGATCGATCTCACGAACTCATCATCGCGCTGGAACGCATCTTTCGGAGCCTAAGATCGAGCACGATGGCCGACTTGATGGCGGATCTCCAGGCCGAGGCCGACGGCTGCCACCGGTGGTCCAACGGCCCCGGCGACCGCTATGGCTGGCACGAGCACGGCTACCGCAAGGTGCTCTACTGCGAGGCGGGTTCGATCACTTTCCACCTCGAGGGCAGCGACCTCCGGCTCGGTCCGGGCGACCGCCTGGACCTGGCCACGGGCACCCGGCACGCGGCCTCGGTCGGGCCCAACGGCTGCGTCTAAAATCGAGGGCCGCGGGCGTAGACTGGGGCCGGGATGACGTTCTTAGACCTCATCCGCGACCGCGCCAAGTACTACAACTGCCCCGTCTGCGGGCGCACGCTGCGCGACTGCGAGATGCGCCTCCTGCGCCACGTCGACGACCGCTACACGGTGCAGGTCACCTGTGCCTCGTGCCGGGTGCAGTTCATCGTCGTGCTTCAGGTTTCGGGCGGGGCGGTGGAGGCCGTTTCGGGCGAGCTCGAGGGCGAGCCCGAGCCGCTCCTGGAGCGGGACGAGCCCGAGGCCAGGCCCCCCCGGGAGCCCGTCACCGCCGACGAGGTGCTGGACGTCCACCTGGCCCTGCGTGACTTCGAGGGCGCCTTCTCCGAACTCCTCCGCCAGCCGTCCGCCGATCGTCAATAGCCCCGGCCGCTTCTACCTCGACG
>JALYZG010000204.1 GCA_030948965.1 Candidatus Dormiibacterota bacterium
TCCTAGAACACCTTGACGCTGAAAGGGTCACTCGCCGAGTAGGCGATGAGAGAGTGCTCGTTCACCGACCTGCGCCGGATGGTCGGTAGGTCGCTCCGTTCTCGCGCGTGCTCTTCGCTTGCTCGCCCTTGAGCGACCGGAGCGACCCCTACTATCATCCATGAGGTCAGGGGTCAAAACTAGTACGACAACGAGACATGGGCGGTTCGACCTGCTACCGTTGTTCCCGTGCGGGAGGGCCGGTGGGAGGAGAGCAGGCGTGGCGGGCGGGCACAGGGCGGTGGTCGATCTGAGCGACGAAGGGCCGGCGCCGCGTGGGCCGGGGGTGCCGGAGGTCGAGGCCTTGGCGGAGGAGCTCGTGGCCTATCACGCCCGCTTCGCGCCGCTCTTCCAGCGGTCGGAGCAGCGCGTCTGGGCAGCCGTGTACCTGCGCGGGTTGCTGACGGCGGACGTGCCGCGCAAGAACGTCGAGGCGATGGCGCTGCGCATGTTTGGAGCTGGGGAGGGGGCGGAGCGACGGGTGCGGGCGCTGCAGCAGTTTATCGGGGAAGGTGGCTGGGACGATACGGCCATC
Source organism: Candidatus Dormiibacterota bacterium (assembly GCA_030948965.1). GTDB lineage: Bacteria > Chloroflexota > Dormibacteria > Dormibacterales > Dormibacteraceae > JALYZG01. Next base: position 575 of record JALYZG010000204.1, read on the forward strand.
CTGACCGAACATCGACGCCTGGTGGATGAGACGCTGGGCGAGGACGATGGCGTGCTGATCGCCGACGAGAGCGCCGTGCCCAAGCGCGGGGACCACTCGGTCGGGGTGGCGCGCCAGTGGTGCGGGGCGCGGGGCAAGCAGGAGAATTGCCAGGTCGGGGTGTTCCTGGGCTATGCGAGCCGCAAGGGCTACACCCTGCTCGACCGCCGCCTGTACCTGCCCCAGGAGTGGTTCGGCGCAGACCATCGGGAGCGCTGGGAAGCCTGCCGCATTCCCGATGAGACGACCTTCGCCAGCAAGGCGGCGCTCGCCGACCAGATGGTGGAAGCCGCGATGGCCGGCGGGGTGCGCGCGCGCTGGCTGGCATGCGACGAGTGGTACGGGCGGGACAGCGGCTTCCTCGACCGGGTCGCCGCGACCGGCCTGCGCTACCTGGCGGAGGTGCCGAAGAGCACCGTGGTGTGGCCGCTGGTCGACCCAAGGGACGACGCCGCGCCGCGGACGCACCCGCAGACCTGGCTCCCGCCACGCAACGCCTCCGGCAAGGGGCGGACGCCCGTCCGCCGCCGCCTGCACCCCGACAGCCTGGCGTCGCTGCGGGTGGACGCCCTCGCCGCCGAGCTCGGCGCTCCGTCCTGGCATCGGTACCGGGTGCTGGAGGGGGCGCGCGGGCCGCTCGTCGCCGACTTTGCTGCTCTGCGCGTCGTGGCGGTGCGCGGCGGCCTGCCGGGGCCGGAGGTCTGGCTCGTCCTGCGTCGCCCTCTGCCCAAGCCCGGCGAGGAGCCGGAGCTCAAGTACTTTCTGAGCAACGCGCGGACGGAGACGCCGCTCGCGGAGTTGGTGCGCGTGAGCGGGATGCGCTGGCCCATCGAGACCTGCTTCGAGGAGGGTAAGGGTGAGGTCGGGCTCGACCAGTACGAGCTGCGCTTCTGGCGCGGCTGGCATCACCACATGACGCTGGTGATCCTGGCCCACCATTTCCTGGTCCGACTGCAACAGAGGCTGGCTGAGAGAGGGGGGGCGGCGCCAGCAACCGACCGCCAACACGGCGACGGACCCTGCGGTCTGCCTGGAGGGCCTGCCGGCGCCAGCGCTGGCCCGGGCGCTCCCGGCCCAGCCGACCCGCACCCCGACGCTGCCCCAGGTCCGGGTGTTGTTGCGCGCCGCGTTGCCGTTGCCGGTCATCGACGCCGCGCTGGCGCTGGCGCTCGTGGCCTACTGGCAGCGCCACAACCTGGCCGCCTACCGCTCGCATCGGCGGCCCGCCCTCCGCTGCCTCGCTCAGGCGGACCCCTGAACCATGTCTCGTTGTCGTATTAGTTGCGACACCGGAAGCGGCGCGGGCGAGTCCGACGCGGCACGCGGCCATCAAGGTCTACGTCACGGGAGGCGTGCAAAGTCCAGGCGTCTACGTACTCCACCAGGGCGACCGAGTCGACGACGCCATCCGAGCCGCGGGCGGCATGACGCCCGATGGCGATCCGGAACGGGTGAACCTCGCGGCGCCCCTGTCTGATGGCCAGGAAGTGCTCGTACCCAGACGTGGAGACCCCGTACCGACGCCGGCCCACGGAGGCGCGGTCGCTCGCTCCACGGCGACCGGCCCCGTCAACCTGAACGCGGCCACCGCTGATGAACTTCGCCAATTGCCTGGAATAGGCAAGGG
>JALYZG010000251.1 GCA_030948965.1 Candidatus Dormiibacterota bacterium
TGGTTGATGCTCCCGGGGGCGAAGATCACGCCGGGAATGCCGGCGGCCTGGTACCAGGACAGGTCGGTCACGTAGGTCGCGCCCTCGATCGCGACCGGCAAGCCGGCCGCGGCGGCCGCGACGGCCATTGTCTGCACGACAGGGTGGTGAGCGTCGGTTGCCGCGGCCGGGAACGAGATGCCGCGGAGAGCCCAGGTGAAGCGCGGCGGGTGGTCGCGCAGCCAGGGGTCAGTCCGCGCCACCGCCAGGAGGTACTCCTCGAGCTCGCGTCGGACGTCCTCTAGCCGTTCACCCGGGAAGTACCAGACGTTGTATTCGAGCGAGCAGTAGTCTGGGGTGGTTCCCGGTGGGGTGACCATATTGAGCCGGCCGTCCTTGCCGCCGCCGTTGCCGCCGACAATGATGCCCGGCATGAGCGTGTTGAAGCCCGGCGGGAGCAGCGGGTGGGAACGGGTGTTGGCCCACTCGCGCTCGAGATCCTGCAGCGCGAGCAGAAGCTTGACCATCTTCTCGATGGCGTTCACCCCGCCGCCGCGACCGCCCCCGGCGTGGACCGAGAGGTAGCGCACCCCGGCATGGGCGGACAACCCCTCGACTTCGATCCGCAGGTGCTCCAGCCCGCCGGTGGCCGGCGTGATCGCCATATTGCTCGGCTCCGGATCGATTGCCGCATCCACCGCCGGCAGCTGCGCGACGCACTCGCGCGAGCCGAAGCCGACCACCTCCTCGTCCGAGACGAGGTGGGCCCAGACATCGCCGCGCAGCTCGAGGCCGGCCTGGCGCAGGCAATGGACGGCCCACAGCATCGCCGCGATCCCGCCCTTCATGTCCACCGCGCCGCGGCCGTACAACCGGCCCTCCACCAGGTCCGAGCCCCACGGGTCGTGGCTCCAGGCCGCCAGGTCGCCCGCCGGCACGACGTCGAAGTGGCCATTGAGTGCGATCGAGCGACCTCCGCCGCGGCCGGCCAGCCGACCGGCGAGAACCGGGTGCCGCGGGAAGGTAACCGCTCGGGCGTCCCACTGCCGCAGCTCGAAGCCGTCGCCACCGAGGTGCTCGGCGAGGAAGGCACAGCAGGCCTCGGCCTGATCGAGGTAGTGGCTCGCCTCAGGGTTCGGGCTCTCGGTGCGGAAGGCGAGCAGCCGTTGCAGAAACGCCACCAGCCCGTCGCGGCTACTGTCAACGGCGTTCAGAGCCCGCCGTACCACCTCAGCATCGAGTTCGCGAGATTCTGGTTGAGACTGCGTCTCGACAGCCATGCGGCGCCTTTCCGCTGGTGCGCACCTGGGTGTGCACGCGTCTCGGCCCACCGCCCCACCGAGACGACAGGGCGAGTATATCTGGCGGCAGTTCGGGAGTGTCAAGCGCACGCGGCACCACGCGCTTGCCGAGTTGGAGCGTACCGGATACGTTGGCGGCAAGCCGACAGGGTGCCGGGAGGCCAAATGCAGCAGGTGGCGCAGACCTCGGAGCGATTCGTACAGCAGGACGCGGCGCTCATCGCCGAGTCGCTGAAGATCCGCTACTACCCGCTGGTGGCGCGCAGCGCCAGCGGCTGCACGATCACGGACGTAGACGGCAAGGAATACCTGGATCTCACCTCCGGCTGGTGCGTCGCGAACACCGGGTACGGCCACCCGTACATCGCCCACGCGGTCGACGGCGCGTACCGCGAGCTGTCGTTCGCCTGCGCGGCGAGCCTAATGCACCCCCGGGCGGTTGAGTTGGCGGAGCGCCTGGCCGCGAGCGCGCCCGGCGCGGGGCCGAAGAAGGTCTGGTTCGGCAACTCCGGGTCTGACGCCAACGACGGGGTGGCGAAGCTGGTCCCGCTGGCGCGCAAGCGGCCGCGGATGATCTCGTTCTTCGGCGGGATGCACGGGATGGCGGCTGGCTCGGCCGGCCATGCCGTTCACCACCCGGTTCCTGGGCGGCGGCAACGTCACCCGCGTCCCCTATCCGAACCCCTACCGCCCGGTCTTCAGCGCGGACCCGCAGCGCGAGGCGGCGGAGTGCCTGCGCTTCATCGAGGAGCAGGTGCTGGTCAACGTCTCGCCCCCCGAGCAGACCGCGGCGATCATCGTCGAGCCGCTGCAAAGCGACTCCGGGGTGATCGTCCCGCCGGACAGCTTCCTGCCCGGGCTGGAGCGGCTGTGTCGCGCGTACGACCTGCTCCTGATCGATGACGAGGTCAAAGTGGGCTGCGGCCGCACGGGCGCGCTGTGGGCATGCGAGCTGACCGGCTCCGTCCCGGACATACTGGTGGCCGGCAAGTCGCTCGGGGCCGGGCTGCCAATCTCGGCGGTGATCGGGCCGGCCGCGGTGCTGGACGCCGTGCCGGGTGGGCACGTGTTCACGCTAGGAGGCAATCCGGTCTGCTGCGCGGCCGCGCTTGCCACCCTGGAGCTCATCGAGCGTGAGGACCTGGCGGCGAATGCGGCGGCGATGGGAGCGCGGATAATGGGGCACCTGCGCGAGATCCAGGCCCGCCACGCCTGGATCGGCGACGTGCGTGGCAAAGGGCTGATCGTCGGGGTCGAGTTGGTGCGCGACCGGGAGACGAAGGAGCCCGCCGACCTCGAGACCGCGAAGCTCTGCTACCGCGCCTTCGAGCTGGGGATGGTCCTGCAATACCTCGGGATTCGTGCCAACGTGCTCGAGATCACCCCGCCGCTGACGATCACGGCGGCCGAGGTGGACCGAGGGATGGAGATTCTGGAGCAGGCGCTCGCGGACGTGGAGCGCGGCCTGGTTCCGGACGAGCGCATCGGCAAGATCGGCTGGTAAGCAGGCGCGCCGCGGGTTGCGAGCCGCAAGCCGCCCCCATCAGCCGGCTCTCAGCACGTCACGGACAGCGGCGATGAACTTGCGCGGCCGCGGAGATGACGCTGCTTTCCATGGCGCGGCCGCACAGGAGGGGACGTTGCGGGCACAGACGCGGCGGATCGGGGCGTCCAGTCAGTCGAAGCTGCTCGCCGGCCAGGGCGCGATCTCGCTGCCGGTGGAGGCGGCCGGGATCGCCTCGTCCACGATCACCGGGCGGCTGGTGCCGCGCACGGAGTCGAGGAGTGTGTCGAGTTTAGGACGGTCCCGGTGGCCGTCAAACTGAGCTCAGCCGGCTCCGCTGCATCCCGGAATGTCGCCGTGCTCGACGGTGGAGCGCACGGGCGTGCCGCGCCGCCAGGCAATGTCAAGTGGTGTCCGACCTGGTACAGACCGCCGATGGCCACGGCCTTACGGCGAAGACATGCAGACGGCGCGCATCGACTGGGTGCTAGATCCCGAGGGCGACGCCTTCGGCGAAGATGTCGGCTCCGCCCTGGCGAAGTCCAGTTTGGGGGTCGACGGTTACGCCGGTCGGGCTTGCGAAGTGGCGAGGCCAGAAGGACACGCTTACGTCGACTACGTCGTGGCCCACCGAACGTAGGCGTTGGCGCGTAGTCTCCGCGATGCGGTCGTCGACCATCAGGCTGGGCTGCGAACAATCGATGACCGGCGAGCCACAGGCTGCTTGAATGTCCAGACCGTAGTCGATCACATTGGTGACCATCTGCATGCAAGTGTCCATAATGCGTCGGCCGCCAGGAGCGCCGACAGCCAGGACGGGAACGCCGTCCTGGAGGGCGATGACATGCGCCATGCTTGAGGCGGGGCGCTTGCCAGGCGCGATCGAGTTGACCGTGCCCGGTCGCGGATCGAACAAGCTCATGCAATCGTTCAGAACGACGCCCGTGCCCGGGACGGTGACACCCGAGCCGAAAACCAGGGTCAGGGTCTGTGTGAGCGAGACCATATTGCCGTCAGCGTCGACGACCGACAGATGCGTGGTGCACCCACTCGCCGTCAGCGGCGTTGGACCTCGCGCTGGAGTGGACGCGCGACTATCGTCGATCTCGGCGCGGCGTCGCGCGGCATATTCGGCAGAGCTCAGCATCGTCCAGTCGGTATCGCAAAAGTCCGGATCACCGACGTACACCGCTCGGTCGGCGAAAGCGCGCCGACTGGCTTCGGCGATCAGGTGCAAGGACGTGGCGGTGTTGTGGCCCGTCGACTGCAAGTCGAAGCCCGCGAGAATACCCAGCGCCTCGCCCACGGTCACCCCGCCGGCCTGAAACGGTAGGAGGACCAACTCGCGATCCCGATAGGCAAGGCTGAGCGGCTCCACGACTCTGGCCTGGTAGTCCGCCAGGTCAGTGAGCGACACGATGCCGCCGCGGTCGCGCAGGTGGCCAACGATGCGCTCGGCGACTTCGCCGCGATAGAAGCCATCTGGCCCCGCCTCGGCAATCCGCCGCAATGTTCGCGCCAGGTCCGGCTGAACCACCACCGGCAAAGGTGCCTGGCCGTAGCCCGCCGCGACCGGCAATCCATCTGGATAAAAGATGCGCGCCGTTTCGTCTTCACGCAGCAGTCGCCGTTGCTCTGCAGCCATGATGACAGTCTGGTACCAGCCGACCGGGAAGCCGATCTCCGCAAAGCGGATGGCCGGTCCAAGCGCGTCGGACAACTCGATCGAGCCGAAACGTCGGAGGACGAGCGCCAACCCGGCGGCCGAACCTGGCACCGCAACCGACAGTGGTCCGTCGGCGTTTGCGGCTCCTTCAACTCCCGTGTAGCCCACGTTGTCGCTGCCGACACCGTCCACGAGGTCATACATGTCCGCACGCGCCGCACGGGGCGCGCGTGGAAAAAAGTCCACGACCGCCCGTTCCCCGCTGGCTTTCTGGAGGGTGAGAAACCCGCCGCCGCCGAGGCCACTCATCCATGGCTCCACAACCCCGATCGCAAACGCAGCCGTGACGGCGGCGTCGACGGCATTGCCACCCCGCTGCAGGACGTCGAGCGCCGCTCGAGCTGCCCAGGGATGCTTTGCGGCGACCATGCACCGCCGACCTACTGCGAGGTCGCGCCCGATGCGCTGCACACTCGTTCGACCCATCGCTGCCCACGTTACCAGCCGGCGTACACGCTGAGCCGGTCATCTATCTGGAACTCGGCGGTCCTCGATGCTGCACCGCGCCAGCTGAAGCTCGGCCCAATGCCGGTCG
>JALYZG010000288.1 GCA_030948965.1 Candidatus Dormiibacterota bacterium
ATCGGCGCCAATGTGGCCGTCCGGCAGGGCTTGGCGGGCGACGCCCGAGCGGCCGCTGTGGCGCTGGCGGCGGAGCTCGCCGAGGTTCCCGCCCGCCGCTGCCGGCGCACGCCAGAGACGGCGGAGCGTCTCCGGGCCGGCTCCTGGGCGGCCACCCCGTACGAGGACGAAAGCGGCGGCGGCCACATCGACCCGCGCACCCTCACCCTGCGCCTGGAGTCCCTGCTCCCAGCGGAGCGCACGCTGGCCGTAGACAGCGGCCACTTCATGGGCTGGCCGGCGATGTATATGAGCGTGCCCGACGAGCGCGGGTTCGTCTTTTGCCAGGCCTTCCAGGCCGTCGGCATGGCCCTGGCCAACGCGATCGGTGCGGCCGTGGCGCGGCCGGACAGGCTGGCGGTGGCAGCCCTCGGCGACGGCGGGGCGCTGATGGGCGCGTCGGAGCTGGAGACGGCCGTCCGGCTCGGGGTGTCGCTCCTGGCCGTTGTCTACAACGACGCCGCGTACGGGGCCGAGGTCCACCACTTCGGACCCGAGGGTCTCCCCGTTGACCTTGTCCGCTTTCCGGACACGGACATCGCCGCGCTGGCCCGCGGCGCGGGCGCCGCAGCGATCACGGTGCGCTCGGCGGCCGATATGGAGCCGGTGGCGGATTGGCTGCGGGACGGGGCGGTCGGGACCATGCTGCTGGACGCGAAGGTGGTGCCGACCGTGGTCGGCGAGTGGCTGCCGGAGGCGTTCGGGCATTAACGACATGCATGGGAGGCTTCGCCTCCCCTCGCATTACCCCTCCCCCCTTTTGCGACCAGCGGGACGACCCCGGCGCCGATGAGACGTGGGGCATGGGACGTTCGCCTCCCCTCGCATTACCCCTCCCCCCTTTCGCGACCAGCGGGACGGCGCCGGCGCCGATGAAACGTGGGGATGGTCAGGAAGCTGGCTGGCCGCGGCTGAGCGTCAGGTGCGGATCTCCACGTGCCCCTGGTTGTTCAACCTGCCTTCGCCGCGCCATCATCAAGACACTGATAGGGTGCGACGAACCAGTCGCAAGCAGGCCCGAGAGGAGGTTTGGGATGCAGGGAGCGAGCAGACGAGTCCGAGGGACGGCACGGGCCATGGTGCTGAGCCTGGCCGCCGTGCTGGTTTTGTCCGGCAGCGCCGCCGCGGCGCCGGCGCCGGCCGCCTCAACCGCGACGAGCACCGCGCGGGCAGACCGGTCGGAATGCGGCCTCGGCGGTCCCAGCGGCTCTGTCAAGCACGTCATCGACATCGCCTTTGACAACGTCCACCTGAGCCGCGACAACCCCAACGTGCCGAGCGACCTGGAGCAGATGCCGAATCTGCTCAGCTTCGTGACGAGCGGCGGCACCCTGCTCAGCCACGAGCACACGCCGCTCATCGCGCACACGGCGGACGATCTTCTGACCAGCGCCACCGGTGTCTACGGCGACCGCCTCGGGCAGCCGGTCAGCAATTCGTTCGGCTTCTACGATACGAATGCCTTCGCGTCGTTCCGCTCCTCCTTCGCGTACTGGACGGCGGGTCTGGGCGGGAAGCATGACAACACGCCGTTCCTCGTCACCGCCCAGGGCAAGAATGCGCCCGCGCCGTGGGTCCCGTTCACTCGCGCCGGCTGCAGCGTGGGTGAGGTGGCCGCCGCGAACACGGTGCTCGAGAACACGAGCTCCGACATCTCGTCGGTATTCGGACCGGGTTCGCCCGAGGCGTTGGCGGCGCAGGCCGCTTTCAACATCCCCTGCGGCTTCGGCACCAACCCGCCGTGCACGCCGGCGCAGCAGAAGGCCAAGAATCAGCCGCAGGCCGACTTCGTCGGTATCGCGGTGCATTGCGCCAAGACGGACGCCCCTTGCGCCGCCGCCAAGGGTGCTCGCCCTGACGTCCTGCCCGCCGAACCGGGTGGCTACCGCGGCTTCAGCGCCCTGTTCGGCGCGAAGTACACAAACCCCTTCATCAGTCCCAACGCCGCGATCAAGGACCTGGCGGGAAACCCGATCCAGGACGCTACGGGCAACCCCGGCTTCCCGGGCTTCGACTCGATGAGCGCCTCGGCCTCGCTCGCGTACGTGGCGGCCATGCAGGAGCACGGCGTGCCCGTGACCTACGCCTACATTTCCGACGCGCATGACAACCACACCGCCGGCCGCGCCTTCGGTCCTGGCGAGGCGGGCTACGTGGCCGCGCTCAAGGCCTACGACACGGCGTTCGGTGAGCTCTTCGGGCGTCTGCAGCGTGACGGCATCAATCGCTCCAACACGGCGTTTGTGTTCACGTCCGACGAGGGCGACCACTTCGTCGGCGGGAACCCGACTCCGGCCGGCTGCAACGGCGTGACGACGCCCTGCACCTACGCCAAGATCGGCGAGCTCGACGCCAACCTCTCCGGTCTGCTCGGCGCCGTGCCGCCCTACTCGACCGGCACCGCCGTGCCCTCGATGAACGTGCACAGTGACTCCGCCCCGGTCGTCTACCTGGACGGTAACCCGGGCCAGGCGGACGCCGTCACGCGCACCGCCGAGCAGGCGTCGGGCCACATCCAGGCGGTCAACCCCATCAATGGCGAGACCGACCACGTGACCAACTACCTGGCCGGCGTGACCGAGATGCGGAACCTGCATATGATCACGGGCGACCCCGCCCGCAACGCCACGTTCACCCTGTTCGCCCGACCCGACTACTACCTATGCGCGACAGGCTTCCAGTGCTCCGAGACCGGCACCCAGGTGGTCCAGAACCCGGGCTTCGCCTGGAACCACGGTGACGTCTCGCCCGATATCAACAACACCTGGCTGGGCCTGGTCGGTCCTGGGGTACGCCGCCTGGGCGTCGACGGCGACGTGTGGTCGGACCACAGCGACGACCGCCCCACGCTGCTCGCCCTGGCCGGGCTCAAGGACGACTACGCGCATCAGGGTCGGATCCTAGCCGAGGCGCTGGAGTCCTCTGTCCTGCGCGGCGATGCCCGCCGCTACATCGCGTTGGCGGAGGTCTACGACCAGCTCCAGGCGCCGGTCGGTCAGTTCGGTCTGGCCACGCTCAGAGCATCGACAGTCGGCCTGGAGAGCAGCTCGACGGGCGACGCCACCAACGCCGGGATCGAGGCCCAGCTGCGGGCTCTCGGCGGCCGCCGCGACGCTCTCGCGGCTCAGATGTCCAGCCTCCTCGACCGGCAGGTTGCGACCGTCGGGCAGAGCGGCCAGGCGGATGACGGCGCAAGCGTGGTCGCGCTCCAGGAGAGCGGCTTCGAGCTGCTTCGGGCGGCGTGGTTGCTGGCCGGCGAGTAGGCCCGGTCCCTCGAGCGGCTCTGCGAAGATTGGCTGGTGGCGAGCCCGCCAGAGCTGATCCTCGACGCCCGCGCCCAGACCGCGGAGGGACCGGTCTGGGACTCGGGCCGAGGGGTCCTCTGGTGGGTCGATATCCCAGGCTGCCGCGTGCACCGACACCGGCCCGGTGACGGGGATGTCGGGTTCGCCACCCCGAGCCCGGTCGGCTGCCTCACGCTCCGGGCCGCGGGCGGCCTCGTACTCGGCCTGAAGGACGGCGTCTACACCTGCGAGGCGAATGGCTCGAGTCTCGAGCGCCTCGCCCAGCTCGAGCCGGACAAGCCTTGGAACCGCATCAACGATGGTAAGGCGGGACCGGACGGGGCCTTCTGGCTGGGCACGATGGACGAGGCGGAGCAGCGCCGGCGGCAGGCCGGCCTCTACCGTGTCGACGCGCACCACCAGGTGACTCTCCTCGTGGCCGACGTGACGCTCTCCAACGGCCTCGATTGGAGCCCTGACCGCAGCCTTTTCTACTTCACGGACACCCGGACCGGGGAAGTCGATGTGTTCGATCACGATCCGGCCACCGGCGCCATCAGCCGGCGCCGGCAATTCGTTCGATTCGACGCGGAGCAAGGCCATCCCGATGGGCTCTGCGTCGACGCCGAAGGCCATGTGTGGGTCGCACTGTGGGGCGGCTGGGCCGTACGCCGGTTCACACCTTCGGGCGCGCCCGACGGCCTGATCGAGATGCCCTGCAGCCAGGTCAGCTGCCCCGCCTTCGGCGGTCCCGACCTGGACGACCTCTACATCACCACGGCCCGCAAGAACCTCGGCCCTGAGCAGCTCCGGCGCGAGCCCGCCGCCGGCGGTGTCTTCCGCTGCCGGCCGGGCGTCCGCGGCCAGCCCACCCGGGTCTTCGCCGGCTGACTCGGCGGGGTGCGCTCAGGTTGCGGGCAACGGCACGACCTTCTCTTCGAACGTCACGAGTAGCGGGCCGCCGTCCGGCCTGCTGATCGGCACCAAGCCCGCAGGGGTGCGGTCGTAGAACCGCGCTCCGTAGTGCCACGTGCCGGGGTCGTCGGGCGTTGCCCGCAGGACCACGCCCAACTCGTGGCCCGACGCGATGCGCCCGCACGCGACGCCGTGCGCCGCCACCTCCACGTCGCAGCGAGCTGTGGTCCCCATGGCGATACCGTGATGATCGAGCCAGCGGTCGCCGAGGCTGAGGTCGATGAAGACGTCGCCGATGTCGCGGCCGGTGTTCTCGATGAGAAAGCTCACGTGGTCGTCGTAGCCGATATAGATGCCGGTGGTCGAGTGGTCGAGGACGTTGGCGCTGAGCGTCGCCGGGTTGGCGGAGAAGGTCGGCTCCGGGATCTGGGTCGCGACCGGGTGCGCGGCCGTCTGGGGAAGCGCCACCCTTCCCCCGCCGCAGGCGGCGAGGACGATGGTGAGGACCGGGATGGCGAGCGCCAATCTCCGCGACAAGACGACTCTCAAGTTAGCTCTGATCCTCCACCGGATCGGGCGGCAGAACCCAGGTGACCATCTGCCTTGACTCGTGGGCGGGGCCGATACGGAAGGTGGTGGAGGCGGCGGGAGTTGAACCCGCGTCCGAAGCAGCGTCCCTCGGGACCTCTACGAGCGTGTCCGGGAATTTGCTCTCGCCGCTGGGCTCCTCCCGACGGGATCCCTCTTGGCCAGCCCCGGTGAGTGTCCCGGTTCGAGGCCGAGGCGCCCTCGAACCGGCTAGCCGGCTGATGTGACGCCGCTATCTCGGAGGGTCGGCACCTTCGAGGACGACGCCCGGGATCAAAGTCCCGGGACTCGACTCAGCGCTGCTTACGCAGCGAGAGCGAGCTGTCGGTTGTTATTGGCGTTTGTATGCCTTGCGCTGTAACGCTCACGCCTTCGGCTCGCTATCCCGAAAACCGCCTGCCCCGTCGAGACCGGACGCCCCCACAAGCAACGTGTCTTCACCAGCAATGCTACCCCGATGCGGTCCAGCTCAGCCAGGGCGCGGCCGGGCCGCGGAAGCGTCCGAGGCCGGCCGGCTCAGCTCGAGGCCGGGCCGACCTCCTCGGCTACGATCGCCAGCCGGTCCGGAGCCAAGGCGCCCGCCCAGAGCGGCCAGCAGGTCGTCAGCGTGAGACGGTGGTCGGGCGTCGAGGCCAACACAGTCCTGTCTCCCGGCTTCACCACCTTGGTCTCGATGACCCGGTACGAGTAGGAGCCATCTCGCGCCTCGAGTACGACCGTATCTCCACGCGACAGCCGCCCGAACTGGAGCCAGTAGGTGTTATGGGCTGCCACGCCTACGTTGCCCTGGCGACCGGGTGCGGCCGTGGTCGGATAATGGCCAGGCCCGGCGAAAAGGACCGAGTCCGAGACGCCCTCGCGAACGGCCGCATAGTAGCCGAGCTTGGGCACGCGGACCGCGAACGCTACCTGGGCGGCGGAGGCCGCGGTCCCGCCGCTGGAACCCGAACTCGAACCATGCCCGGCCCCGGCTCCGGACTGCGCGCCGGCGTTGCCTGGGTGCGCCCCCGGCCGCGGCACCTGCTGCCAGGTCCGGGTCAGCTGCTGCTCCTGCTGGATCGCCGACCAGAGCATCACGGCCGGAATCGCGATCGCCACCGCGCCCGCCGCGATGCAGAGCACTCCGATCCGGCGCAGCCACGTCACAGGGCGCAGGCTACAACTCCGCGAGGACCCGAACTCGACCGCCCTGGATGGCCGGCCGTCCGGCCGATCCGCCGGCGACGGCACGAGTGGAGGTCGTCCGAGCGGGGTCATCCGCCGGCTGATCAACGGATCGTCACCCCGAGCCAATTCGGTCGCCGCGGAGGATCAGTGGCGCAGGGCGCGCTCCATCTCGCGGCGCGCGTCGGCCGTCGCCAGCGCCTGGCGCTTGTCGTACTGGCGCTTGCCCCGGGCGAGCCCCACCTCGACCTTGGCCCGATTGCGGGCAAAGTAGAGGCGCAGCGGGATCAGGGTGTAGCCCTTCTGCTTGACCTTCCCGATCAGGCTGGCGATTTCGTCTGAGTGCAAGAGCAGCTTGCGCGGGCGCAGCGGCTCGTGGTTGGCGTAGCCGCCCATGGGATAGGGGCTGATGTGCACGTTTTCCAGCCAGGCCTCGTTTGCCTCCAGGCGTACGAAGCCGTCTCGGAGGTTGGCCCGGCCACCCCGCAGCGATTTCACCTCCGTGCCGAGAAGGACGAGGCCGGCCTCGTGGGTCTCGTCGATGAAGTAGTCGTGGTACGCGCGGCGGTTCACGGCCACCTCCCGCGAGCGGCCGCGCTCAGGCACCCGTCATCACCGAGGTGAGGAGGGCCGCGCGCATGGCTCGCCGCCCAGGTGCCTGGACCAGCTCCAGCAGATAGGAGCCGCGGCCGCAGGCCACCTCCACGCCTGCAGCGCTGCGACCAAGAACCTCGCCGGGGCTCCCCGAGCCGGACGTGGGCCGTCCGCGCAGGACCTTGAGCCGGCCCTCGCCCAGCGGCAGCGTCACGCCCGGCCAGGGCTGAAATGCGCGCACGTGGCGATCGATCTCAGCCGCATCGAGGCTCCATTCAAGATCCCCGTCCGCCCGCTTCAGGCGGCCGGCGAAGGTGGCGGCGGCGTGGTCCTGCGCCCGAGGCTCGAGGCTCCGCCATGAGGCGATGGTGGCCACCAGGAGGTCTCCTCCCAGGACGGCCAACCGCGCCGTCAGGGCAGCCGCATCCTCGTCGGCCTCGATCGAGGTCTCGGCCTGGGCCAGGATCGGACCGTGGTCGAGCTCGGAATCCATCTGCAGGATCGTGATCCCTGTCGCGGGGTCGCCGGCGAGGATGGCATGCGCGATGGGGGCGGCGCCTCGCCATCGGGGCAACAGCGAGGCGTGCACGTTCACGGGCGCGACGCCGGCCGTTTCCAGTACCGAGGTGGGCAGGATCTGGCCGTAAGCGGCCACAACCAGCAGGTCCGGCGCCAGTGCCCGGAGGCGCTCCACGCTCTGCGCCTCCCGGATACGCTCCGGCTGGGCGATTTCAAGCCCGAGCCGGAGAGCGCTGTGCTTCACTGCCGGCGACGTAAGGCGACCGCGGTGGCCCGGCCGGTCCGGCTGCGTCACGACCAGCTCGACGCGGTGGCCCGCCGCCACCAGTGCCTCTAGCGCGGGCACGGCGAAAGGCGCCGTGCCGGCAAAGACGATGCGCACAGACGTCAGGCCCGGACCGCTTCGCGCTCGGTCTCGGTTTCCGTCTCGGGCTGCACCTGGTGCAGGGTGTCGAGGCGCGTCAGACGGTCCGTGAAGAGGACCCCGCCCAGGTGGTCTAACTCGTGCTGGAAGGCGCGGGCGGTGAAGCCACTGGACTTGATCCGGACCTCCTTGCCCTTGCGGTTGAGACCCTTCACCACCACCGTGTCCGCCCGCTCCACCTCGCCCACCCAGCCGGGGAAGCTGAGGCAGCCCTCGTAGCCGACCTGGCTGCCCTCGGCTTTAACCAGCTCGGGATTCAGCAGCGCGTAGTGCTGGTTGTCGTCGCCCTTGACGACCATCGCCCGCAGCGCCACGCCGATCTGGTTCGCGGCCAGGCCGGCGCCCGACGCCGAGTACATGGTCTCGGCCAGATCGTCGAGGAGACGGACCATGGCGCCGTCGACGCGACCGACCTTCTTGGCCTTCTCGCGCAGCACAGGGTGTTCAAAGCCGAGGATCGGACGGACCACTTTCGACGGCGATTTTACCCGGCGACCCACGACCGCCAATCACTGCCGGCGGTCGCCTCCAGGCTTAGGGCCCGGGATCCACGTCGTAAGACCAGCCCCGCCCCCGCGGCGCGAGCAGGCGGGCGCGATCCAGGTCCCGGCCGCGGAGGGTCAGCTGCCAGCGATGCTCGCCCCGCAGGCGGTGGAGAAAGGCGGGCGCCGGGCCCTGGACCCGGATGCCGCCGATCCCGTCCCGCACCAGCCGCGAGGCCAGCTCGTCCGCGGCCTCGCGAGCCGTACGCGCGGCGACCTCGTCGTCGGCGTGAGCGAAGGTCAGCACGGCCAGGTCGGACGCGGGCGGAAAGTCGAAGATCCGGCGTGAGGCCAGCTCGTGGCGGGCGAACGCGTCGTAATCCCCGGCCAGCACGTGGCGGAGGCTGTAGTGATCGGGGTTGGAGGTCTGGACGACGACCCGCGCCGGCTGCCCGCGCCGGCCCGCCCGCCCCGCCACCTGCGCGACGAGGGCATAGGCCGTCTCGGCCGAGCGATAGTCCGGAAAGCGCAGGGGCACGTCCGCGTCCACCACCCCGACGGCGGTCACGCCCTCCAGGTCCAGGCCGCGGGCCACCAGCTGGGTCCCGACCAGGATGTCCGCGCGGTGCTCGGCGAAAGCCTCCAACACGTCCAGGTACGCGTCCGGGCCGCGCGCCGAGTCGCGGTCCAGGCGCAGCACCCGCGCCGCCGGCCAGAGCCTGCCCGCGGCCGTCTCCAGTCGCTGGGTCCCCACTCCCCGCCCCTGCAGCCGCCGTGAGCCGCAGCTCGGGCAGTGCACGGGCATGCCCGTGGTGTAGCCGCAGTAGTGGCAGTGGAGGCCGCCCAACTCCGGGTGCTCGACCATCGAGACGGAGCACCCCGGACACTCCACCGAACTGCCGCAATCCCGACAGAGCAAGAAGGTCGCCGCGCCCCGCCGGTTGAGGAACAGGATCGCCTGGCCTCCGTCAGCCAGCGCCTCCGCCACCACCCACTGCAGCCTCCGGCTGAGCGGCCGGGTCGGTCCCGAGTCCGGCTCCGCGCGCATGTCCACCATCTCGATCGCGGCCGGCCTGCCGCTCACCCGCTGGGGCAGCCGCGCTAGGGCCAGGCCGCCAGACTCCGCCTCCGCGTATGTGGCCACCGTCGGCGTGGCCGAGCCGAGTATCAGGTGGGCGCTGGTGAGAGCGGCCAGCCGTCGCGCCACCCAGGATGTCTCGTAGCGAGGAGTGCGGTCTTGCTTGTAGGCGCTGGAGCCCTCCTCGTCGAGCACGACCAATCCCAGCCGGGGCAGCGGCGCGAAGACCGCCGAGCGGCTGCCGATGACGAGGTCCACGTCGCCCCGGCGAGCCCGCCACCATTGTTGGGCCCGCTCCAGCTCCGTCAGCCCGCTGTGCAGCACCGCCAGGGGCACGCCCAGGCGCCGCGAGAAGCGCTGGACCAGCTGGGGGCTGAGGGAGATCTCGGGCACCAGCACCAGGACCCGCAACCCGGCGGCGAGCGCGTCGGCCGCAGCTCCCAGGTAGAGCTCTGTCTTGCCGCTCGCAGCCACCCCCAAGAGCAGCGTGGCCCGCTCGCCACGGATCATCTCCATGGCTGCCGCCTGCTCGAGCGTCAGCGGAGGTGGGGGCTCAGCGGGGCCCGCCGGCCGGGTGTGCTCGAGCAGGCGGCTGAACCTCGTCTGGCGGCTCGACGGGCCGGCGCCGCTGGAGCGCCTGGCGCCCCGGACCCGGGGCGGGAGCATGGTGCGCAGGCACTCGATGAGGGGCGCCCAGTAGTGCCGGGCCACCTCGCGCGCAAGCGCCACGTGGTGAGGCAGCAGGAGCGCCTCGGGATCCGCCCGCTCGATCTCGCGTACGTCGAGGCCCGGCTCCTCTGTGCTTAGAGAGACCACGAAGCCGTACGAGCCGCGGCGGCCGAAGGGCACCCAGACCCGGTGCCCGGGCACGACCTCGAGGCCGGGCGGGACGGCATACGTGTAAGTCTCGTGGTCGAGGGCGCGCCCGGCCTCGACAGCCACGTCGGCATAGAGCAAGAGGCGGACCCTACTGGAAGAGCTGGTCGATCGTGATCGGCGTGGCCGAGCTGGGCAGGTTGATCGTCCCCACCCGCGCGGACCTGGTCGTGAGGGTGCTGTTCACGACGATGGTGGCACCGCTGCTGGGATCCTTCAGTGTCACGTGCACCGTCACCGCCTTGAGGTCGTCGGCGGGAAAGCCGAGGTCGACCGTGACCGCGGCCGAGGCCGCCTGGTCCAGGCCTGTCAGCTCCCCGGTGTAGCCGAGCAGCTGGGCGACTTGCTCAACGGCCGCCGGCGCGGTGGCGCTGCGCGCCGGGCCGTCCTGGCCCCAGCCCAGGCTCGGATCCGGCACCGCGGGGCTGAGGAGGATGAGCTGCCGCATCAAGTTCAGGCTGACCGTGGGCATGAAGCGGATGGCCTCCACATAGGCGATGCTCTGCCACGGTCCGCCGCCCTTCTTCAGATAGAGCTTGGGACCGTCGACGACCGCCTGGTAGGCACTCTTGGAGCCGCTGGTGAACGCGTAGTCGAAGCGGGCGATGCCGCCACGCAGCAACCCGCTGTGGGCGACTGCGTCCACCTCCTCGACCCGTCCGGCGGGGACGCTGCCGCCCGTCACCTGGATCTGCTCCGTCATGCTGAAGGCCACCCCGTGGCGATCTGCGGCCGCCAGAGCCGTCGCCAGGATCTGCCGACCGCCGGACGGCCCGGCGTTGCGGGTCAGCGCGGGTACTGAGCAAGCGCCGAGCCAGAGGGCGGCGAGCGCCAGCAAAAGGGCTGGTCGGATCGAGGCCTGATGCCTCATCGCCCCAGCCGGGGCACGACCGCGTCCAGGATCTGGTCCGCCATCTCGCGTTTGCTCATCCGCTCCAGCTGGAGGCTGGTGCCGTCGCGGAAAAGAAGCACCCCTGCATTGTGATCGACCCCGAAGGCGATGTCCCGGCGCCGAATGTCGTTGGCGAGGATGGCGTCCAGGCCTTTGCGCTCCAGCTTCTCCGCCGCCTTGCGCTCCGCCTCCGCGCCCTCGGCCGCAAAGCCGAGGCGGAAAGCCGCGGCCGCGCCCGGCTCCCCCGCCAGCTCGGCCAGGACGTCGACGTTCTTCTCCAGATGGAGCACGAGCTCGCTCAACTCCTCGCGCCGGATCTTCTCCTCCGCCGCTTGCGCCGGGCGGAAGTCCGCGACCGCAGCCGCCATGACCAGGAGATCGGCTTCGGCCGTCTCCGCCCGGAGCGCCGACAGCATCTCGGCAGCGGTCTCGACCGGGACGACCCTCACCCCGCCGTGCGCGGGATGGGTTGCGGTGCTGACCAGTGCCACCACCGCCCCCCGCTCGGCTGCGGCAACCGCCATCGCGTAACCCATCTTGCCGCTGGAATAGTTGCTCACGAAGCGCACCGGGTCGATGGGCTCACGCGTGCCTCCGGCGCTGACCACCACCCGCCGGCCGGCCAGGTCGTAGCGGGTGCGCACGGCGCCGGCCATGGCCTCCAGCAGCGCCGTGGATGCGGCCAGGCGGCCGGTGCCGCTGTGCCCGCTGGCGAGATGCCCGGCCTCCGGCTCGACGACGACGATCCCCCGCCGCCGGAGCGTGGCCACGTTTTCGCGGACCGCGTCTCTAAGCCACATCGCGTCGTTCATCGCGGGCGCCACGACCACGGGACAGCGCGCAGCGAGGATGGTGGCGGTGACCAGGTCGTCGGCGCGGCCGTGCGCCACCTTGGCCAGGGTGTTCGCGGTGGCCGGGGCGAGCACGATCACCTGCGCCCAGTCGCCGAGCTCGACGTGCGGCTCAGGCGGTCCGTCACCGGCCCACACGTCACTCTGCACCGGGTGTCCAGAGAGGCCGTGAAACGTCGTGGTGCCGACAAAGTGGACCGCGGCCTCGGTCATCGCCACGCGCACGGAGGCGCCGGCCTGAACCAGCCGCGAGACCAGGTCCGCGACTTTGTAAGCGGCGATGCCCCCCGCCACCAGGACAGCGATGCGGAGCCCGCGCAGCTCCGCCGGGACCTCAGCCGGCTCGATCGGCATCCACCGCGTCCAGGTGAAGGATGGACTCGATCTCGGCCACTGCGCGATGGGCGTCGTCGTTCACGACCACGTGGTCATAGCTCTCCCGCGCCGCCATCTCGCGCTCGGCCAGGCGCTGGCGCTCGTCGCTCTCGGCGGGCGTGTCCCCGCGGCGCCGCCGCCGCCGGTTGAGCTCGTCCATGGAGGGCGGCGCGACGAAAAAGTAGAGGCCGTCCGGACGCCGCGCTCGGACCTGCTCCGCCCCCTGCACGTCGATTTTGAGGATGACGTCCTCGCCCCGGGCCAGGGCGGCGTCCACGCGCTCCGCCGAGGTGCCGTAGCGGTGGCCATTGACCAAGGCGTGCTCCAGCAGGCGCCCGTCCCGCGCCAGCTGCTCGAACTCCCCCTCGCCGACGAAGCTGTAGTGGACGCCGTCGCGCTCGTAGTCGCGGCGCGGCCGGGTGGTGTAGGAGACGGCGTACGTCAGCCGCGGGTGGCGGCCTCGCAGCATCTCGATCAGCGTGTCCTTGCCGACGCCGCCAGGCCCAGAAATGACGATCAAGCGTCCGCGCCGCTCACTCAACCGAGGCTCGCCCAAAAACCCGTGAAGTCAGCTGGCGGGGCCACCTCGAAGCTCATCTCGGCGCCGGTCGCTGGGTGCCGAAAGCGCAGGCGCCAGGCGTGCAGCAGCGGGCGAGCCGGCTCACCGGAGCGCCGCTGCCCGTAGAGCTCGTCGCCCACGAGCGGGTGGCCCAGGGTTGTGAGGTGGACGCGGATCTGGTGCGTCCGGCCGGTCTCCAGGTCGCATCGCAGGAGAGTATGGCCGCCGCGCCGCTCCAGGACCTGGAAGCGGGTCCGGGCGGGGCGACCGCCCGCGACGACGGCCATGCGCAGCCGCTGGCGGGGATCGCGCCCGATCGGTCCGTCGAGCACACCCGAGGGCCTGGCCACCCCGCCGCGGACTATGGCCTGGTACGTGCGACTGAGGCTGCGGTCGGCCAGCTGCGCGGCCAGGGCGCGGTGGGCGGTGTCCGTGCGTGCCGCCAGGATCAGGCCAGAGGTGCCGCGGTCGAGCCGGTGGACGATGCCCGGCCGGGCCGGGCCGCCGATCGCCGACCAGCGCCCGCCCAGCCCCAGCAGCGCGTGGACAAGGGTGCCCTGGGCGTGGCCCCGGGAGGGATGCACCACCATCCCGGCCGGCTTCGCCACCACCACCAGGCTGGCGTCGTCGTGGAGCACGAGCAGGGGGATGGGTTCGGCGCTGGGCGTCACGTCCACCGTCGCGGGCGGGTCGTAGCGGAGCGTGTCGCCGGGCTGGACTACGTCGGCGGGCCTGCCTGGGCGCCCATTGAGCAGCACACCGCCCGACCGCGCCAGCCGGCCGGCCTGGGAGCGACTGAGGCTCGGATCGAGATGGGCCAGGGCCCGGTCCAGCCGGCCGGAGGCTGCCGGCGTGGCCGTCAGCTCGGCCGTCGCCGTAAGCCGTACCCGGCCAGGAGAAGGACCACGCCGACGCTGATGGCGGCATCGGCGACATTGAAGATCGGCCAGAAGTGCACGTCGAAGAAGTCCAGCACGGTGCCGTGGACGAGACGGTCGTAGCCGTTGCCCACGGTGCCGCCCAGGACCAGGCCAAGGCACACCCCTGCCCAGAGGCCGACCCGGTTGCGGGCCACGTACCAGGTCATACCGACGGCGACAGCCACCGAGGCAATCAGGAAGATCGGGGTCAGGCTGGGGGCGAAGCTGAAGGCGGCGCCCGAGTTGTGGGCGTTCGCGATCCAGATCCCCGGCAGGAGCTGCAGCTCGGTGCCGGCGGCCACGTTGCCCTGGACGGCGCCCTTGGTCAGGCGGTCGACCACGAAGACGGTCACCGCCACGATGGCGAAGGTCGGCCGGCCGCCGTTCAGTCCGACTTCCTGAGTCCGATCCACAGCCCGTCTCCGAGGTTAGCGCCCTCCACGCCGTCAGGCCTGCCGGCCCGCACGTCCACGGCCAGCGTCTCGGCCGCGATCACCCCGCCAAAGTGGGACAGGACCTCGGCCCAGTCGCCCTGCGCGTCGTAGAAGAGGTGGATCCGGTCTTCGATCCGCAGCCCGGCACGCTTGCGCGTGTCCTGGACGAGGCGCACGGCGTCGCGCGCCATCCCCTCCAGCCGCAGCTCGGGCGTGACCTCGGTGTCGAGCGCGAATTCCGGCCCTAGGCGCACCTCCTTGACGTTCAGCTCCTCGCGGATGATGGCCCCGACCTCGGGCTGGAACTCGCGAGTCAGGGACACGGAGCGCAGCGGCTGGCGGACCTTGAGCCGGGCACCATCGCGCGCCTTGAGGCCGTCCGCCACCGCTTCCCGGGCCTGGGCCATCTCCAGCTCCAGCGCCTCGTCCCGCGCCTCCGGGTCAAGCCCCGGGAAGTCGGCCAGGTGCACGCTGCGCCCGGCGCAGAGGTTGCGGTGGACGGCATCCGCCAGGAAGGGCGTGAACGGGGCCAGGAGGCGGCACAGGGTGACCAGCGCTTGGTACAGGGTCTGGTGCGCGGCCAGCTTGTCCAGGTCCGACTCCGATTTCCAGAACCGGCGTCGAGAGCGGCGCACGTACCAGTTGGAGAGTTCCTCCACGAAGGCCTGGAGCGGGCGCGCGGCGGCGTTGACGTCGTAGCGCTCGAGCGCCGTGTCGACGGTCGCGGTGAGGTGTGAGAGCCGGGAGAGAAGCCAGCGGTCGAGCACCGGCCGCTCGGCCGCCGGAACGAGAGGAGCTCCCGGCTCGAAACCGTCGATGTTGGCGTAGGTGACGAAGAACGAATACGTGTTCCAAAGGGTGAGCAGGAATTGCCGCACGACCGTCTGCATCGTCTTGGGCCCGACCCGCAGGTCCTCGCCCACTGTCGCGATGAAGAAGTTCCAGCGCACAGCGTCCGCTCCGTAATGGTCGAAGAGATCGCCTGGGTCGATCACATTGCCCTTCGACTTGCTCATCTTCTGGCCGTCGTCGTCGAGCAGGAAGCCGAGGCAGATAACGTTGCGGTAGGAGTTGCGACCAAAGGCCATCGTGGAGATGGCGAGAAGCGAGTAGAACCAGCCCCGGGTCTGGTCCAGGGCCTCGCAGATGAAATCGGCTGGAAAGGTCGCCTCGAACAGCTGCTGATCGTGTCGGGGGTAGCCCCTCTGGGCAAAGGGCATGGCGCCCGAGTCGAACCAGACGTCGATCACGTCCGACACCCGCCGCATCTCGCCCGAGCAGCGCTCGCAGGCGAGGCGCACCTCGTCGATGAACGGCCGGTGCAGGTCGCTCCCCGCCGGCAGGCCGAGCTCGGCCGCGGAGCCCACGCAGCGCTCTGAGGCGCACCCCTCGCAGACCCAGATGGGCAGCGGTGTGCCCCAGTAGCGGGTGCGGGAGATGGCCCAGTCCAGGTTGTTCTCCAGCCAGTCGCCCATGCGCCCGGTGCGGACGTGGGCCGGGATCCAGTTGGTGGCGCGGTTGTTGGCGATGAGGTCCGGCTGCACGGCGGTGGTCCGGATGTACCAGGAGTCGAGCGCGTAGTAGATCAGGGGATCGCCGGAGCGCCAGCAGAAGGGGTACGTGTGCCGGATCTCCTCGGCCTTGTACATGAGGCCGCGCTCGCGCAGGTCCGCGATGATCGCCGGGTCGGCCGCCTTGACCTCGAGGCCGGCGAACTTCTCCACCTCCGGCACGAAGCGCCCGCGCAAGTCCACGGTGTGCCGGACCGGCAGCCCCGCCGACTGGGCCAGGCGCAGGTCGTCGGCGCCGTAGACGGAGGCGGTGTGGACGATGCCGGTCCCGTCCTCCTCGCCGACGAAGTCGGCCGCGACCACGTAGTGGGCGCGCTCCTTCGGCGGCAGGTACGGGTAGAGAGGCTCGTAGTCGAGGCCCACCAGCTCGCGCCCTCGCTGCCGGTGCACGATCTCGTACGCGCCCTCGAGGACATGGAGACGCGCCGCAGCCAGGATCAGCTGCTCGTCGCCTTGGCGAACGGTCACGTACTCGATGTCCTCGCCCACCGCGAGCGCCACGTTGCCGGGTAGGGTCCAGGGCGTTGTGGTCCAGGCCAGGAGGCTGGTGGCGGGGTCCTGGCGCAGGCGGAAGCGGACGAAGACGCTGGGGTCGGCGACGTCGTCCTCATAGCCCAGGGCCAGCTCGTGGCTGGAGAGGGGCGTCATGCAATGCGGGCAGTAGGGCGCGACCTTGAAGCCGCGGTACATGAGGCCGCGGTCCCAGATGGTCTTCAGCGCCCACCAGACCGACTCCATGTAGCTCGGGTCAAGAGTCCGGTACGCGTTCTCGTAGTCCTGCCAGAAGCCCATCCGCTC
>JALYZG010000307.1 GCA_030948965.1 Candidatus Dormiibacterota bacterium
CATCAGGGACGTGGCCGACCATCTCGCCGGCCTCCTCGAGCAGCGCCGGCGCTCCGCCGGGATCACCCCCTCCGTGCGCGACGAGGAAAACCTGGCGGAGACGGTGGCCGAGCTGGTGGAGCTCGTCACCGAGTCGCCCGCCCGGTTCGGAATCCTGCCTGTGACCCAGCAGCGCCTGCGCACCGATCCGGCCTTCCGTGCCGCTGTGGTCGAGGCCACCCGCGTGCGCGCCTCTCGGCTCTGGCCTCTTTCGCGCCTCCTCTACCTGGTTCCGGGGCTGGAGGAGATCCACTGCTTCCGCCACGACACCTGGGTGGTCACGGCAGCCGGGCGAAAGGTCAGGCTGGAGAGCCAGGGCAACCCGTTCGAGAGCGACGAGGAGGTCATCGCCTTCTTCCGCGACCGGGTCCTGGGCCTGACCGGACTGGTCGGGTCGACCCAGCTGAATGACGCCCACCCGGTGGCCGAGGCGACCGTGGGCGGCCGCATGCGCCTCATCGTCGCCATCAAGCCGGCGATCTCCGGCCACAGCAACGTGCAGGCGACCGTGCGCACCTCGGCCGCCACCGACGTCCGATTGCTCGAGGACTACGTTCGCCAGGGGGCCATGCCGGCCGGCGTAGCGGAATTCCTCAGCGCCTGCGTGGAGGGCCGGGCCAACATCCTGATCGCCGGCGGAACGGCCACCGGCAAGACCACACTCATGCGCGTCCTGGCCGGTCTCATCGCTGACGATGAGACGGTCGTCGTGATCGAGGACTCGGCCGAGCTGCACCTGGAGGCCGACCGCGGGGACGGCCCCCCGGACCCGATCACGAGAGAGCCCGCCATCCGCCCTTGGGTGCCCCTTTGTGTAACCCTCTGCACGGTCCCGTCGGTCATCGGCCAGGACGCCGGGCTGACCATGCGCGACCTGGTGCGCTCAGCCTTGCGATTCCGTCCCGACCGGATCCTCCTAGGCGAGGCCAGGGGTGCCGAGATGGCGGACGTCTGCACCGCGATGAGCACCGGCCACGACGGCTCGATGGTCACGATCCACTCTGACAGCGCCTTCCTGGCGGTCGAGCGGGCGGCGTCATACGCCATGGAGGCGCCGCGGTTCGGCAACAGCAGCAACAGCTACGACCTGGCCAAGCGGGCCGTGCACCAGGCCATCGACCTCGTGGTCCATCTCCGCCACGCCCCCGGGGGCGCTCGCCGGGTCAGCGGCCTCGTCGCCTTGGGCGAGGCTCAGGACCACGCCATCGAGGTCTACGGCCAGGGGCCGGAGCAGAGCCTGCGCCGGACCTGCCGCTACATCGGGGACCTGCCGCCCCGCCTCCAGACCCGGCTGCGCCCCCTGCTGGCGGCCGGGGAGCTGCCGCCGGCGTGACCGTCCCGCCTCTCGTCTACTTCGCCGAGGTGGTGCTGGTCCTGGCCCTGGCGGCGCTGGCTGCCGCCCTCTGGCTCGGTGCCGCTCGCCTTGATCCCCGGGCCTGGCGGCAGCGCCTGGGCGACCTCTGGCGCCCGTTCCTGGAGCGGCAGCTGGACACCGCGCAGGTCGTTGGGCTCAGTCCCCGGGCGTGGCTGCTCGGTCGCCTGCTTGCGGCCGGCGCCGGGCTGGTGGCGGGCTCCCTGACTGGGATCTGGACGATCACCGTCGGGGGCTTCCTGCTCGGCCTGTTCGCCCTGCCCTGGCTGCTCGCCGGGCGGGCGGCGACCCGGCGCCTGCAGATGGAGCGGGCACTGGCCGGCCTGGCGCTGTCCATCCGGAACCTCATGCAGCACTCCAACCTGGCCCTCGACCGGGCTCTGCGTGAGGCGGCTCGCTCGCCTGCGCCCGAGCTCGGGCACGTCCTTCGCCCCCTGACCGGCGAGGTGCCGGTGGCCGACGCGCTGGTCGAGGTCGCGAAGCGAGCGCGATCGCCGCTGGCGGACATGCTGGTGACGACCGTGCTGATAGCCCGCACCCACAACCCCGCGGGTTTGATCACCGTGACGGACGAGGTACTCCTGCCGCTCATGGCCGGTGCCGTGTCGGTGCAGGAGGAAAACCACGCCACCCTGGCCCAGCAGAGATCGGCCGCGATCGCGATCGGGGTCATCATGTGCATCCTCTTCGCTGCCGTCATGCGTGTCCCCACGATGCGGGAGTACTACTCCACCGTGGCCGGCCAGTTCGTCCTCATCCTTGTCCTCTGCGCCTACCTGGGGCTGGTCTGGCTCATCGGCCACGTCACCCGTCCCATGCCGTGGGCGGCATGGGACGTCGACGCCATCCGGCGCGAGTCGGAGGCTCTGGTTGGCTGAGTTAAGACGACTGGCCCTCGGGTGCCCCGATCATCAACTCTTCGGGCGGCGGTACTTGGTGTGCGACGCCCGCTGCAGACGTCCGGCCGCCCCGGCGGCCGTGCCGTGGGCGGCATGGGACGTCGACGCCATCCGGCGCGAGTCGGAGGCGCTGGTTGGCTGAGCTGATCCTGCTGCCGCTGATCGCTCTCACCGCCGGCCTGGCCTGGCTCCTGGCGATGCGTCGCCTCGGCCTCGGCACCGAGCCCGCGGTCGTCGCC
>JALYZG010000344.1 GCA_030948965.1 Candidatus Dormiibacterota bacterium
GTATTGGGCGCCGGTGCCGGCTCGCGCGGGGGCGCCGGCTCGCGCGGCCGGGCCGGCTCGTTCGCCGCAGTCAGTGGCCGACTGAGCCGCCGCGGCCTCTCGACCTTGATCGACTTCTGAGAGATCGATGGCGTGTTGGTCGCGCCGACGCGCGGCTCGTGGAGCTGGGTGACGGCGGGGGGCGCTTCGTGGCGGTGAGGGTGCGGGCGGACATGTCGCGTCGCCACCCCGCGGCCGGCCGGTGCCGCCGCATGCGCCATCGCGGGCGTGGCGGTGAGCATCACCGCGGACCCGACGAGGGCTGCGACGAGTTTGCGGACAGTCATTCGGCCACTCCGTTTCTACGCCCAGCCCGCGTTCGCCCCGACGACGCCGACGTTAAGAGAGGTGAAGGCAGAAGGGGGCTCAGGCGGGGGCGGCGGCGGGGGGCGCAAAGCCCGGACCCCGGTCCAGGCCAGGCCGCAGGCGCGGAGGCCGCCGGAGTCCGACCACATTCCCGTCCCGGACCAGGACGCCGTAATCGCGCTCTGCCGCCTCGGGCGAGACCAGGCCGCGAAGCACGTCCAGCCGGACCAGGTCCGGCTCGCGCTCGAAGGGGTCGCCCCAACCCCCACCACCCGTCGTTCGCAGGCGGAGCAGGGAGCCCGCGCGCACGACCACGTCGTCGTTCATCCCGGGCATTGGGGCGCCGTCGATCGAGGCTTCGTAGGGCAGACCGGACATGCCGCCGGCCAGCCCGTAACACCCCAGGCGGACGCGGTCGGCGGTGGACACGAACCAGGCGTCGCGCAGCAGGCGGACCTGCTTGTCGTAGCCGAGCCCGCCCCGCCGCCGGCCCGGGCCACCAGAATCCGGGGCCAGGGCCAGCTTTTCGATCCGGACCGGGAAGCGGGTCTCCGCGAATTCGGCGGGTAGGTTCTTGGAGTCGGGGACGATGTGGATCGCGTCCGACCCGTCGGCGTAGAAGCGGCCGCCGGAGCCGCCGCCGAGGACCTCCCGCAGGAGATACCAGCGCCCGTCCGCCCCAGTGCCGTGCACGCCCCAGTAGCGGATCGTCTCTTGATCCGCGGGCATGCGCCCGCCGACGGCCTGAGCCAGGCAGCCGGCGAACACGCCCAGCAGCCGCAGAATGAGGAAGCTCCGCGCGTTGGTCGGCGCCGGGAACCGGGGCGTCACCAGCGTGCCGGGGGCGGGAAAGCGGACCTCGAGCACATCGCAGACACCCTCGTTGACGTCCAGTTCGGCCGCCCGCTCGGGGGTGGTGGCCAGGTTGCGCAGAATGCAGGCCAGCCACTTGCGCAGAAATAGGCCCTCCGCGTAGTCCCCGGCGTGGTTGATCGGACCCCGCGCCTGCGGGCCCGTGCCTGCAAGGTCGCAGACGATCCGGTCCGCGGTCTTGATCATCGTCATGCGCACGACGTGGAGCCGAGGCGCGTCCACTCCGTCGTGCTCGATGTAGTCCTCGAACGTGTAGCTGCCGTCCGGTATCTGGCTCAGGACCTCGCGCCGGAAGGTGTCCGCGCAGCGCCGGATGAGGGCGTCGAAGCAGGCCTCCACGGTCTCCTGCCCGTAGCGGGCGAAGAGCCCGGCCAGGCGCCGAGCCCCCATCCGGCACGCGGCCACCTCGGAGTCGAGGTCGCCGGCGAAGGATTCGGGCGTGCGCGAGTTGCGGACGATGACGCGGTAGAGGTCGTCGTTGCGGACGCCCTGGCTGAAGAGCCGCACCGGCGGGATCATCAAACCCTCCTGGTAGGCGCTTGTCGCGTGCGCCGGCATCGACCCGGCGACCATGCCCCCGATGTCGTCGTGGTGGCCGAACGCCTGGACAAAGGCCACGACCCGGCCCTCGTGGAAGACCGGGACGGTCGTCGTCAGGTCGGGCAGGTGGCCGACCGAGCCCTCGGACAGATAGACGTCATTGTGGTAGAAGACGTCTCCCGGCCGCATCGTCTCGAGGGCGAAGTCGCGCACCACCGGCTGCACGAGCGCCGAGTAGGAGCGGCCGGTAAGCTTGCGGCAGCGACGGTCGTGGATGCCGGCCCGAAAGTCGTGCTGATCGCGGATCATGGGCGACCGCGCCGTGCGCTCGATAGCCGCCTCGACCTCCGTTTCGACCGAGGCCAGGGTGCCCTCCACGATCTGGAGCACGATCGGGTCCACCGCCTCGGAAGCGGTCACCTAGGATCGGGCGCATCGAGGTCCACCTCGACACTGTGCACGCTGGTGCTGGCCCCCATGTCGGCGGGCACGCCCGGGTTCAACACGTTCACGTTGGCGGCGCCGATCTTGAGACGCGTTCATCGGAACAGCCTAGAGAAGCCACAGCAGGCTAGGCAGATGCAGTCCATTTCGGTGATGCAGCAGCTCCTCGCGAGCCATGCATAGAGGATCTAAGCTGTGGGCCTGTCGAGAGAGGACACCGATCATGTGGATCTGTAAGACCTGTGGCGTCGAGCATGCCGAGGCCGCCGGCGTCTGCGCCATCTGTGCCGACGAGCGGCAGTGGGTGCCGGCCGCCGGGCAACAATGGACCACGCTCGACGAGTTGGCCGCCGCCGGGCACCAGACGCTTGTTCGGGAGCTTGAGGGCGACCTGTTCGGTATCACGGTCGAACCCAAGGTCGGCATCGGCCAGCAGGCGCACCTCGTGCGGACCGGCGCCGGCAATGTGCTGTGGGACCCACCCGGCTACCTCGACGAAGACGCTGTTCGACGCATCCGGGAGCTGGGCGAGGTGGCCGCAATCGTGGCGAGTCACCCGCACATGTTCGGCGTGCAGGTGGAGTGGAGTCGGGCCCTGGGTGGCGTGCCGGTGCTGGTCGCGGAGCCGAACCTGGAGTGGGTTTCACGGCCGGATCCAGCGATCCGGGCGTGGGCGGCCAGGCTGGAAGTGCTGCCCGGGCTCACGCTGGTCCAGCTTGGCGGTCACTTCAAGGGCAGCGCAGTCGCACATTGGGCGGCCGGTGCACGCGGACAGGGCGTGTTGTTCGGCTCAGACACGATCCAGACGAACCCGGACCGGGTGTCGGTGACATTCATGCGCAGCTACCCGAACCGGATCCCGCTTTCGGCGGCCGTGGTCGAACGGCTCGCTCAGGCGGTCGAGGTGTTCTCGTTCGATCGGCTGTACGACAACTTTGGCGGCACAATTGACACAGACGCCGCTGCGGCCGTCCGCCGGTCGGCCGATCGCTATGTTGGCTGGGTCCGGGGCGACTTCGACCACCTCACCTGAACCGGGAGGATCAGGCAGCCGACACATGTGGTGGACGATCGGGTCCACCGCCCGGCAGGCGCTCGTCTATGACCGGCGCAAGACCAGGTTGCCCAAGCGGTCCACGTCGAATCTGAACCCCGCCTCCACGACGGTAGTCGAGCCGTATTCCTCGACGATGGCCGGGCCCTCGGCGCCGAAACCCGCCTCCAGATTCTCGCGCTCGAGTATTCGGAAGCCGGCGCGCTCCCGTGCGGCCTGGGCGGCTCCGCTGCCGGCGCTGAGGCCGGGAGCCTCCAGCCGGGGCCGCTCGACCAGGCCCAGGCCGGTCACCTTCCAGTTGACCAGCTCGACCACCTCGCCCTCGCGGTAGGCGTACCCGTAGAGGCGCTCGTGAGCCTCATGGAAGGCGGCGGCCACCGCGCCGGCGGTAAACGGCTCGGTAGCCATGACCTCGATCTCGTGGCCCTCGCCCAGGTAGCGGGCGTCGACGCTGCGCAGGAGCCGCATCCGGGCGGGCGCCACGCCCTCAGCGGCCAGCGCCGCCTGCGCCTCGCGCTCGAGGCGGGCAAAGGCCGCGGCCGCCTCCAGGGGATCGAGCTCGTCGTGGCGCCGAACCATGGTGAGCACGTGCTCATCCTTCAGGTCGACGGCTAGGAGGCCGAACGCGGACACGTTGCCAGGGCTGGGCGGAATGACGATGGTGCGCAGGCCCAGGATGTCCGCGATCCGGCAGGCCTGCAGGGGCCCGGCGCCCCCGAACGCGACGAGGACGGCGCCGCCGGGATCGAGGCCGCGGCGCACGGTCACCTGGAGGACGGCGTTGGCCTGGTTGTGGGCCGAGAGCTCGAGGATGCCGGCCGCCGCGCGCTCGACGTCCAGGCCCAGCGCCCGTCCAATCCCGGCCACTCCCCGCCGGCTGAGGTCGGGGCGGAGGCGCAGGGTGCCGCCGGCCAGCGTCTCGGGCAGTCGACCCAGGGCCAGCGCGGCGTCGGTCACGGTGACCTGGTCGCCGCCCCGGCCATACGCCATCGGCCCCGGCACGGCGCCCGCGCTGCGCGGCCCCACTCGGAGGCCGCCGTCCTCGCCCACCCAGGCGATCGAGCCCCCGCCGGTGCCGACCGAAACGATGTCGATCATCGGCACCCGCACCGGGAAGCGGCCGATGCGGCCCTCGCGCGTCAGGTGCGGCTCCGCCCGCTCGACCAGGCAGACGTCGGTCGACGTGCCCCCGGCGTCGATCGTGATGACGCGATCGAAGCCGGCTTGAGCCGCCAGCCAGGAGGCGCCGAGGGCGCCCGCGGCGGGGCCCGACAAGGCGGTGGAGATGGGCCGTCGCGCCACCGCCGCGGCGGGCATGACGCCGCCGTTGGATTTCATGATCAGCAGGGGCGCGGCCGGGGCGACCTCGCGTAGGCCGGCCTCGGCCCGGCCCAGGTAGCCGCCCACATGAGGCTTCACGAATGCGTCCACCAGCGTGGTCACCGCCCGCTCGTACTCTCGGTACTCGGGCCAGACCTCGCTGGAGATCGAGATCACGCAGTCGGGATGCTCGGCCAGCACGATCTCGCGCAGCCGCCGCTCATGAGCCGGGTTGGCGTAGGCATGGAGGAGGCAGATGCCGACCGCGGCCACGCCCAGCGCTCTCAACTCCCGCGCGCATCCGCGTGCGCCCGGCTCGTCCAGGGGCCGCAGCACGTCCCCGTTGAACGTCAAGCGCTCGTCGACTTCGAAGACCCGCTCCAGGGGCACAATCGCGGGCGGCTTGACCCAGAAGTAGGAGTTGCCGTAACCGGACGGCACGCTCTGGCGCGCGATCTCCAACACGTGCCGGAAGCCGGTCGTCGTGAGGAGCGCCAGGCTCTGGAAGCGCTCCTCGAGCATGGCGTTCGTGGCGACGGTGGTGCCGTGCGCGACCAGCTCGGGCAGCGAACCATCTGGGCCTTCCACCAGCAGCCTGCGGAGCCCCTCGACGAGGGCCTGGGCGGGGTCGGCCGGGGTGCTCGGGACCTTCAGCCGGGCACTGCGCCCGTCCGCGGCCAACAGCACCAGGTCGGTGAATGTGCCACCGGTGTCGATGCCGACTCGATACGGCGCGGAGCTTGCCTTGCCGGTGCCGGGAGCGGAGACTGGGGCGGCCACTGAATGGAGGTTAGCGACGCGCGCGACGGCTGGGGATACTTGAAGCGTGAGCACTTCGAACGGAGGCTCGAGGCGCGTGCTGGCGATCGCCGACGAGGTCGAGGATCGCTTGTACGGGGATCTGCTGGCGCAGCTGGCGCCGGACCTGATCGTCGCCTGCGGCGATCTGCCGTTTGAATATCTGGAGAACCTCGTCACCCGCGCCGGGTGTCCCCTCGTCTACGTGCCCGGCAACCACGACCCCGACTTGCATCCGGACGCGATGCCGGTCGGCTGGGGGCCGGTCCGGGCTCGGCCGAACCTCGGGCCGGAGGGCTGCGACAACACCGACGGTCGCATCGTGGACACCGCCGGCGTCGCGGTGGCCGGGCTCGGCGGCTCCATGCGCTATAAGGACGGGCCCAACCAGTACACGGAGCGCCAGATGAGTCTCCGCGCGCTCCGCCTGCAGATGCTGCATCAGCGCCGCCGGCTGCTGCGCCGCCGGGATGTCGACGTGCTCCTTGCCCACGCGGCGCCGTCGGGGCTAGGGGATCGGCCTGACCCCTGCCACCGCGGCTTCGAAGCCCTGAATCGGCTGGCCCGACGCCTCCGGCCGCGGCTCATCGTCCACGGCCACGTGCACCCGTATGGTCGCCACGAGCCCGATCGTGGCATCGGCCCGACGTTGGTGGTGAACGCGATCCCCTACCGTCTATTGGAGGTGCCACGTTGAGGCCCGCCAACTTCGCCACGACGTTCGATCGGGCTCGCCGCAAGGCCGCCTACGCGCGTCTGAGCCGGATCGTCCGGGGCCACGACCCGGAGACCCTGCCCTCGCTGGACGACGCCCGGCGCCGCCTGCGGGCGTTCAGCCAGCGCTACATCGGACTGCGCCCGATACGCGTCGACCAGATCGTGGGCAGCGTCAACCGGACCGTCGATTTCGACCGTGAATGGCGGCCTCTGCGGCCCGGGCTGAAGGAGCGCTGGAGGCGCCTGGAGCAGGTCTTCGACGAGGGCGACTTCCCGCCGATCACCGTCTACGAGCTGGGCGGAGGCTACTTCGTAGCGGACGGGCACCACCGGGTGGCGATAGCCAAGCAGCGCGGGGTCGAGTACATCGACGCCGAGGTGACCAAGCTCCGGACCCGGACGCGGCTGCCGGTGGGGGCAGACGTCGGCCGCGTCATCCTGGCCGAGCAGGAGCGCCTGTTCATGGAGGAGTCAGGCCTGGCCGTCGCCAGGCCTGAGGCGCTGATCGAGTTCACCCGGCCGTCCAGCTACCTGGAGCTGCTCGACCTCGTCCGCGTACACGGTTACAAGTCCTGCCTCAAGGAGAACCGCGTCCTGGCTCCGGCCAATGTGGCCGAGATCTGGTACGACACCGTCTATCTCCCCGCCGTACAGGCTATCCGGGCCCAGAACCTGCGCCGCTACTTCCCGGGCTCAACGGAGGCGGACCTCTTCCTGGCGGTGCATCACCGCCGCCTGCATCTCGTGACCGAGCGGGGCAGGATCAGCTTTGCGGACGCTGCGGAGGCGACCCTGCAGAAGGAGCAGGGCAAGCGGCCGACGCGCCGTCTGCGCCGGGCGCTCGACGAGGTCATCGAGACCAACCTCACTCGCCGCTGAGCAGTGCGCCGGCGCTAGCGGCGCGAGGCTGCTCGACCCTGAGGCTTGAACAATCTCTCGCCATCAATGATATGGTAGTGATATCAAACACATATTGGAGAGATTTCAAATGAACGAACGTCCAACGCTTGCGCTGTCCGGATGGCCGGTGGCCGCGATTTGGCTGGTGCTCGCAGGCGGCATGGTCCTGCTCGGCCTCTCAGGCGGGCTGGTCAAGGTGCCTGGCCTGGTGGTCGCCTTCCTGATCGTGGTTCTAGGCCTCGTAGCGAGCGGGTTCGCGATCGTGCAGCCGAACCAGGCCCGGGTCGTGACCCTCTTCGGACGCTACCTGGGCAGCGTCCGCCGCAATGGCTGGATCTGGACGTGGCCGCTGACCAGAAAGCGCATGATCTCGCTCCGGGTCCGGAACTTCGAGAGCTCGGTCATCAAGGTCAACGACGCCGCCGGCAACCCGGTCGAGATCGCGGCGGTGATCGTCTGGCAGGTCGTGGACACCGGCCGGGCCGTGTTCAACGTCGAGGCCTACGAGGAGTTCGTGCGCCTCCAGACCGAGACCGCTGTCAGGCACGTGGCGAGCCTCTACCCCTACGACAGCTACGAAGCCGACCAGCGCTCACTTCGGGCCAACGCCGACGAGGTCATGGCGAGCCTGCACCGGGAGCTCCAGGGTCAGCTCGAGCCTGCCGGGGTCGAGGTCGTGCGGACCCAGCTCCGCCGGCTCGCCTATTCCCCCGAGATCGCCGCGGACATGCTGCGCAGGCAGCAAGCGGAAGCGGTCGTGGCCGCGCGTACCCGCATCGTCGCCGGCGCCGTCGGCATGGTGGAGATGGCACTCAACCAGCTCTCGGAGCATCGGATCGTCGAGCTGGACGAGGAGCGGAAGGCGGCGATGGTCTCCAACCTGCTGGTGGTGCTCTGTGGCGAGCAGCGCGCGCAGCCCGTCGTCAACGCCGGGACTCTCTACCAGTAGGCCTTGGCCGAGCGCAAGAACTACCCGCTGCGGATAAGCCCGGAGCTCTACGAGGTCCTCGAGAAGTGGGCGGCCGACGAACTGCGGAGCGTGAACGCGCAAATCGAGTTCCTGCTGATGGAGGCGGTCCGAAGGGCTGATCGCGAGCAGCGGCTGAAGAAGCCGGTGTCATGATCGCCGCCACCGGCCGTTCGAGCCACCTCCAGCGCGAGGCGGGAGGGACTCCGGTCGCCTGGCTGCCGGTCGTCGGGCTGGCGGTGTTCAAGGTGGCGGTGACCCTGGTCTTCGCCGGCCGGTACGGGTGGCACCGGGACGAGCTCTACTACCTGGCTACCGCGCGCCACCCGCAGCTGGGGTACGTCGACTACCCGCCCATCACCCCGGCGATCGCCCGGCTGGTCCAGGTGGTCGCTCCCGACTCGCTGGTTCGCCGTTGGGGGCAAGTCCTACTACTCCGCGCCCGTCTACCCACTGCTCTACGCGGCCGGTGCGGTCTGGCTGGAGCGATCGGTCGGCTCACGCCTGCTACGGCGGGCCTGGATGGCGGCCGCTGTCGTCTCCACCCTGGTCCTGGCCCCGATCCTGCTGCCAATTTTGCCGGCCGACGTCATGGCGCGCTCCGGCCTGGCGAAGGTGCCGACCATCGCCGAGATGTACGGCTGGCCGGACCTGGCGCACCAGGTGTCCGCGACCTACGCTTCGCTGCCCCCCTCCGACCGGCAGGGGGCGATCATCCTGGCGTCGAACTACGGCGTGGCCGGCGCGCTCGACCCCTACGGCCCGGGTCTCCGCCTGCCCCCTGTGGTCAGCCCCCACCTGACCTACTACTACTGGGCGCCGGCGCGGATGAACCCCGACGTCGTGATCGCGGTCGGCTACGAGCGGCAGGATCTGCAGCCGCTCTTCGCGGACGTCAAGGAGGTGGGGACGGTCACCAACTCGTACGGCGTCGCCAACCAGGAGGCGGGGAAGCCGATCTTCGTATGCCGGTCGCCCCGGCGGCCGCTGGTGCAGGCGTGGCCGTCGCTCAAGGCTCAGGACTGAGAGCGGGACCGCTGCCAGGGGGCGGCACCCCCGGCTGCGAGCGGCTGGCAATGATGGTCCGCCGCGGCCAGCGCTGCGGCCGCGGGACGTCTCAGCGCAAAGGTGGCGGGGGACCGGTCGTGGCCCGCACCACAAGCTCAGGCGCGAGCAGCCGGTGACAGGGCAGGGTCCCCGGCTGCTCCAGGCGCTGCAGCAGCGCCGTCATCGCCAGCTCGCCGATCTCCCGCCGCGGCTGGTGGACCGTGGTCAGGGCGATCGGCCGTAGGGCCGCCAGGGATGTGTTGTCGTAACCGACGAGGGAGATATCGCCGGGCACGTCCAGCCCGGCCTCGGCGAGGGCGGCCAGGGC
>JALYZG010000345.1 GCA_030948965.1 Candidatus Dormiibacterota bacterium
GGGCTGGGCGCGGCCGCGGTCGGAGCTTTCGCCGCTCCGTGCTCGTGCTCCTCGACGCCCTCGCGGGCCTGGCCGAAGTAGATGATCGTCAGGAGCATGAAGATGAAAGCCTGGATCGTGCCGACGAAGAACACGTCGAACGCCTTCCACAGCACCACCGGCAGCCACGCGATCACGGCCGGGAGCTGGGTCAGCAAGTACACCATCAGCAGCCCGGCGAAGAGGTTGCCGAAGAGCCGCAGCGAAAGCGTGATCGGCTTGACGATCTCCTCGATGATCGTCAGCGGCGGGAAGGGAGCTCTCAGGTAGTGACGGAGGTAGCCGCCGATGCCGCGCACCTTGATGGCGTAGCCTTGGCTGAGCACGAAGACCACCATCGCCATCGCCAGGGTCTGGTTGAGATCGGCGTTGGCGGGCAAGAAGGGTTTGGGCAGGGGCAGGAAGTCCAGCCAGTTCGCGACCAGGATGTAGAGGCCGATCGTCGCCGCCAGCGGGATGACGAAGTCCGCCTCCTTGGAGACGGTGTCGTGCACCAGTCCGCGCGCGAAGTCGAGCAGGAACTCGAGCACCATCTGCATCTTGCCTGGCACTCCCCGCCGCACTGAGAAGGCGATGCCGAACGCGATGGCCAGCGTGACCACGATCGCGAGCGCGCTGGAGAGCAGGGTGTCGATCGAGACCGAGCAGTAATAGAACTTGATCACCTGCAGGTTCCAGTAGCCGGTCCCGCACACTGAGGTGAGAGCGTGGCTCCCGGGCGGACCCTCGGCCAGATAGATCACGTTCGCACTCCCTGGATCGAGGCCCTCACGGCCATGGCCGCCAGCAGCAGCTGGGAGAGGCCGAGGCCGAGCATCACGAACGGGATCGCCGCCAGGCTGATCAGTGCGGCGGCGCCGGTGCCCGTAACCGTCAGAACCAGCAGGCGCAGCATACTGACGCTACGGAAGCCGAGCGGCCAGTTGAGTGAGCGTCCCGCCGCCCAGCCGTTGCCGGCGCCGAGTAGGAGGCCCACCGCGACGGCGAGCCCCAGCTCAGTGTGGCCGGCCATCACGCCGGTGGCGGTGACCGCCAACGCCAGTGCCGCGCAGCCGGCCGCCGTGCCGCCCACGACCTCGCGCCCCTGCATCATCATCTGTACCGCCTCACAAACCTCGTGTAGACGACCGCGGCGGCAGCCAACACTCCCACGACGAGTCCCACAATGAAGAAGCCCGGACTGGCGTGGAGCGCCCCGACAAGGACCACTCCTCCGACCAGGGGGATCACCACGACCGCTGCCAGAAGCGCCCCGAGGCCGGCCAGCTCGGCACCACTCGGGGTCTCACCGCCAGCGGGTGACATCCCAGGCTGAGTCTAATCGAACCCAGCGCGCGCTTTCAGAGGGACGCGCGTGCCCGGCGTTCTTGGATGAGACGCACGATGCGCCCGCCCGGCACGAGCACCCGACGCCGCCCGACCCGCAGGCGGGCACTGAGGAAGACGGCCACGACCACCACCACAACCGCCACGACCACCGCCAGGATGCGGCGATGCCCGAACACGCTCAGCCCGGCGGCGCCGAGCACCGCGGTGGCGGCGTAGAAGAGCAGGCAGGTCTCGCGTTGCGAGAGTCCGAAGTCCAGCAACCGGTAGTGGACGTGGCCGGAGTCGGCGTGCGCGATGGAGAGTCCCCGCCGGCGCCGGCGCACGACCGCCCAGGCGGTGTCGGCGATGGGCACCGCGAGAGCGACGAGCGGCACGAGTAGCGCTGCGGCCACCGCCACCTTCGCCACGCCGAGGATGGCGAGCAGGGCGAGGGTCAGGCCCAGGAACTGGCTGCCAGAGTCGCCCATGAAGATCCGGGCCGGGTGGAAATTGAAGACCAAGAAGCCGACGCAGGCGCCGGCCAGGATAGCCGCCAGCAGGAGCGTTTCGCGCTGGCCGGGCTTGTCCAGGTGCGGAGTGGCCGCGATCATCAGCACCAGCGCGACGATGGCCACCACGCCTGCCGCCAGGCCGTCCACACCGTCGATGAGGTTGATCGTGTTCTGCATGCCCACGATCCAGAGCACGGTCAAGGGCAGGGCCAGGAGGCCGAAAGTCAGGCGGGCGACGCCCAGGTTGACATTGCCGATCGCGAACCCGAAGGCTCCTACCGCCGCTACCGCTATCACTACCTGCAGGGCAAGCTTGAGGAGCGGGCGCATCCCGAAGCGGTCGTCGTACAGGTAGATCAACGCGCTCACACCGGTGAGCCCCAAGATCGCGGCCAGCTCGCGGTCGTGAGGCAGGGAGAGAAGCGCTGCGACGGCGAAGCCTGCGTACAGCCCAACGCCCCCGCCGAGCGCTACCGTCCGGCGGTGGATGTCACGCTCGCGACTCGGACGCTTGACCAGGCCCATCCTCGGTGCCATCTTGATCATCACCAGGCTGACGGCCGCAGCCACGGCCAGGCCGATCAGGGCCGGACGGACGGCCGGCGCGAGGTGACGCCAGGTGGCGTCGAGCGACCCGTAGTCGAGGAGCTGCCCGGGCGGCGCGCTGGGATCGAGGATGGAAGAAAGAAGCATCAGCCGGCGCCCCTAAGTTGGGCCGCTCGACCGTCACTCCCGGCCCCTACAGAATTGGCCAGATTGACCAGTTGAATTTTCGGGGGGGCCGGCCCCCCCGGAACGGACCGCGTCAAGGCACGCGCCGCCCTACGGG
>JALYZG010000019.1 GCA_030948965.1 Candidatus Dormiibacterota bacterium
ATCGAGGGCCGCGGGGCTGACCGGCCCCAGCACCAGGCAGCGCTCCGAGGCGGCCAGCTGGGCGCCGAGACGGTGGTCGGCGACCGGCCCGGCGCACACCAGTTGGAGGCTGCCCAGACGCTCCACGGCGGCCAGCGCCGTGATCTGATTCTTGCGCGCCTCCACGCGCCCGACGTGGAGTACGTACGGTCCATCCACGCCGAGCTCCCGGGCCCGATTCCGAGCCAGAGCGCGGCGGACGGCCGGCACGCGTTCGCCGCCTCCGAGAGGCACCACGTCGATCCGGGCCCGGTCCACGCCATGCAGGGCGGCGAGGTCGGCCGCTGTGGATTGGCTCACGGTGATGATGCGCGCGCAGCGTCGCTCGGCCCAGGCGGTCGTCAGCCTCAGGTACGCGCGATCAGGGGCGCGATACGCGTCTGGGAAGCGCTCGAACGCGAGGTCGTGGACCACGGTCAGGGCCGGTCCCGGGGCCAGGAAGGGCACCACGTGGGAGGGCGCGAAGAAGAGTGCCGGCGGCCGGCGCCAGAGTTCGGCGGGGAGTCGCAACTGCGACCAGAGCCGCCGTCCGGGCAGTACGGTAAGGTCCAGTCCGGTGACCTCCGCAGGGCGCGACGAGTAGAGGCGGAAGGCCAGGTCGGGAGCCGCCGCCGGCAGGCGCCGCCCGACCTCCAGCGCGTACGTCTCGGTTCCGGTCAGGACCGGGCGCGCGGCTGGGGCTGCGTCCACCGCTACGACGGGACGGCCCCGAGCGTGCGTCTCAGGCACCGGTCAGCGCCTGCACCAGGGCCTCTTCGGACGGCGGTTGCGCCCGGCGTTCGGCGATTGTCTTGAGGCCGGCCGCCGCCAGCGAAGGGCGCAGGTCTGTGGCCGCGGCCAGCGCGACCATCGACTCTGCCCACGCCTCCTCGTCATCCGCGTCCAGGATGATCCCCGCCCGGTCCACGGCGCGCGGCGGGGCGCCGGTCAGGCTCACGATCGGAGGCGTGCCACAGGCGATTGCCTCCAACGCCCCGATCGCCGAGCCCTCATAGAAGCTCGGCGATACGAATGCGACCGCCCCCGCGAGCAGCAGGGGCAGTCTTTCCAGGTCGACATAGCCGAGATCGCGGGATCCGGCGACGGTGCCCGCGCCTTTGCCCGCCAGGACCAGGCCGGCGCCGTCGCCGAGTCGAGGCCGGGCCCGCGCCCAGGCCCGGGCCAGGAGTCGGAGGTTCTTGCGCCGGCTCCGGGTGCCGACGAAGAGCAGATAGCGGGGCGGCAGCCCAAGGGCGCGGCGCAAAGCGGCGACATCCTCCCGCTGCGGCCGGCGGAACGTCGGGCCGGGCAGGATTTCGAACGTCACCGCCCGCGCGGGTGCGAGCCTGAGTCTGCTCTCCAGGCCGCTGCGCACCGCGTCGGATGGGACCAACACCGCGTCGCTGCGGCGCGCCGCCGAGGCTACCCGCCAGTTCTGAGCCAGCCAGTCCCGGGGCTGGTAGGCGCTCCGTCGGAAGAGGTGGCCGAGGTCGTCGACCACGGTGACGGCGGTCATGGGCGCGGATCGGAAGCGCCCGTCCAGGGACAGGACCGCCGGGGCGCTGGCGGCGGGGTCCTCGACCACCTCCAAACGGCCGCTGCGGCGCAGGGCGTCGACCACGGCCAGGGCGTACCTCTCGGCGCCCGCCGGCCGCGCCAGCTCGAGGCGGCCCAGAGCGCAGCGCACCCGGACGGGCCCTGATAGGGTGCCGGGCCGAACGTTCCCCCGCGGCGAGGCCCGCACGTCGGCCGATGATATCGGGGTGGACAGCGTCCGCGTCCTCGGCGTTCGCGTCGATCGGGTCAACCTGGCCTCGGCCGTGGCCGAGATCGAGCGCCTCGTCGATCGCAGCGACGGCCCGCAGCTCGTCGCGACCGTGAACCCGGAGTTCGTGATGCGGGCAGGGGCCGACCCTCTGTTTCGGCGAGTCCTCGACGGGGCCGCCCTCGCGATCCCCGACGGGATCGGCGTGGTCTGGGCCATGCGCCGCCAGGGCGCCCGCGCCCAGACCCGCGTCACCGGGGCCGACCTGGTGCCGGCGCTGGCGCAGCTGTGCGTCCGGCGGTCCTGGCGCCTCTTCCTCCTCGGCGCCCAGCCGGGGGTGGCTGCCGCCGCCGCTGCGCGTCTGCAGCAGACGATGCCTGGCCTCTCGATCGCGGGCACCCACGCCGGGTCGCCGGGGCCCGAGGGCGACGAGGAGAGCCTGCGCCGGATCGCAGCCGCGGGCCCCGACCTCCTGCTCGTGGCCTACGGCCATCCCCGACAAGAGCTGTGGGTGGAGCGCAATCGGGCCCGCATCCAGGTCCCCGTGGCCGTCGGAGTGGGGGGTGCCTTCGATTTCATCGCGGGCCGGGTGCGGCGGGCGCCCCTGGCCGTGCAGCGTCTGCACGTGGAGTGGCTCTGGCGGCTCGGCGCAGAGCCCTGGCGCGCCCGGCGTATGGCCGTCCTGCCGGTCTACGCGGCGCAGGTCCTGCTTCACAGGGAGAGGGTGTGAACGCGCGGCCCCAGGACGAGCTGGAGCTGAGTGTGGTCGTGCCCTGCTTCAACGAGGCGCAACGGCTGAGCCCGACCCTGGAGGCCCTGGAGCGGGGCCTCGACGGCCGCGACCACGAGGTGCTGCTGGTGGACGACGGCAGCACCGACGCCACGCCCTGCCTGCTGCGTGACTTTGCCCGCGGCCGCGAACGGTTCCACGTCGCCCGCCTGACGCGAAACCGCGGGAAGGGCCGGGCCTTGGCGGCGGGGGTGGCGGCCAGCTCGGGCCGGCTCGTGCTGATCACTGACGCCGACCTCTCCGTCCCCCTTTCCGACCTGCCCCGGTTGGAGATGGTGCTGCGGGTGGGCGGCGACGTGGCCATCGCCTCCCGCGCCGTCGCCGGAGCCATCGAGGTGGGGAAGCCGCTGCACCGACAGCTGATGGGTAAGAGCTTCAACCAGCTGGTCCAATTCCTGCTGCTGCCGGGGGTCAGGGACACTCAGTGCGGTTTCAAGCTCTTCCGTGGCGACGTCGCCCGCGAACTCTTCGCGGGCCTGGGCACAGACGGCTTCGCCTTCGACGTGGAGATCCTCTTCGAGGCTCGGCGGCGCGGCCTCGACGTGGTCGAGGTGCCGGTCCTGTGGCAGGACTCGGGAGGCAGCCGGGTTCACGCCGTGCGCCACTCGGCGCAGATGCTGCGTGACCTCCTGCTGATCAGGCTGCGCCCGCGTCCAAAAACTCCAGCGCCGCTTCCTTGAAAGAGCGCGCCGGCACGGCGTTCATGTGGTTGCGGCCGGGCAGGCTGAGAAAGCGTCCGCCGGGAATTAGGCGGGCCGCCGCCTCGCCGCCCTGGGCCACGACGTCCTGGTCGCCGATCACGACCAGAACCGGCCGCTCGATGGCGCGCAGCTGCGGCTCGTCGATCGGCGGCTGGGGGCCGAGGATGCAGCAGGCCAGCGCTTCCAGGTCATTGACCTCGCGGGCGGCGGCGAAGCGGTAGAACATCAGCGCCGCCGGGTCGTCCACCGCATCGTCCCCACGTAGGCGTCGGGCGATCAGCTCTGAGCGGTCGGCCGAGCCCCACATCCCAAGGCCGCCCAGGACCACCCTCCCGCTGCGGGCCGGGTGGGCGATCGCCAGCTCCAGGCCGATGCGAGCGCCCATCGAGTAGCCGAGGACGTCGGCGCGCGCCAAGCCCAGGTGGTCGAGCAGGCGGACTACATCGGCCGCCATCTCCGCGCGCGAGTAGGCGGCCGGCTCGTGCGGCTTCTCGGAGCGTCCGTGGCCGCGGCAGTCCAGGCCGAGCACCAGACTTCCGGACTGTGTCAGGGTCTCCTGCCAGCGCGTGCCGACCCAGTTCAACGTGTAGTCGCTGCAGAAGCCATGAACGAGGACGATGGGAGCGCCCGCCCGCGGGCCCTCGAGAACGTAATGCAGCCGCACGCCGCCGGAGTCGAAGAACATTGGGTGGGCTGTAGGGTAGTGGGAACCGTGGCCGCCAGCCGGGCGCCCCTGCGCCTCGTCGATCCGGCGACGGGACGGGTGCTGGCCGAGAGGCTGCAGGTGCCCAGCAACTTCCTCACGCGGGGCGTGGGCTTGATGGGCCGGCGCGACCTGCCGGCCGGAGAAGCGATGTGGATAGCGCCCTGCAACGGCATCCACATGTTCTTCATGCGCTTCGCGCTGGACCTGATCTTTCTGGACCGCGCGCAGCGGGTGGTTCGCGTCTACTCTCAGCTGCGCCCCTGGCGGGTGGTGCCGCTCGTGCGCGGCGCCCACAGCGTGGTCGAGCTGCCGGCCGGCGCCACAGAGGGCGCCGACCTGAGTCGCGGCCGGCAGCTGGCCATAGAGCCCGACCCCGCCGGCTGAGTCGCGTCGGTCGGAACAGGTTCTTGCGGTCG
>JALYZG010000033.1 GCA_030948965.1 Candidatus Dormiibacterota bacterium
TATCGCCGTGGGCGCGCCACAACTACGTCGATCACTCCCTGACCAACCAGGCCTCGATCGTTCGCTTCATCGAGGACAACTGGGGCCTGGGCCAGATCGGCGGTGCCTCTGCGGACGCGTGGTCGAACAGCCTGAGCTCGATGTTCGACTTCCGGAGCGGCGACCGAGGGGACTCGTCGCGCCTCTCGCTCGACCCGGCCACCGGCACTGAGGCCGGCTGACGCCTGCACCACCAACTCCGGCCGGGCCCGCTTCGGGGGTCCGGCCGGGGCAGGTTGGCACGCGGCGTGCTAACCTGTCCGAACTCATGACTCGAGTTCCGCACACCTTCGGGTGGCACTACGCGTTTACCGGGCCGGCGGGAGGCCGGAGCCGGACGGAGTAGCCACCCCTCGTCCAACCGCTCCCCCCGCCGGCCGGAAGCCCTGGGTGGTGAAGCGAACAAGGAGACGAGGCCAGTGCTGGAGTTACAGGCGGCGGAGGCAAGTCCTTCCCGCCGCGCGGTCCGGATCGGATCGATGACCATCGGGGATGGTCGCCCATCCATCATCGCCGGGCCCTGCGCGGTCGAGCCGGGCTACGTCGAGCAGGCCGAGCTCCTGGCCGCGACCGGCGTTGACGCCCTGCGCGCCTGCGTCTTCAAGCCCCGGACCCATCCCGGCAGCTTCCAGGGTCTGGGCGAGGACGGCCTGGACCTCCTGCGCGCGGCTCGAGCCCGGACCGGCCTGCCGCTGGTCTCGGAAGTGCTTTCGGCCGAGGACGCCGAGCTCCTTGGCGACCTGGTCGATGCCTATCAGGTCGGCGCCCGCAACATGCAGAACGTGCGGCTGCTGGAGGCGCTGGGCGACCTCCGCCGGCCCGTGGTGCTTAAGCGCGGC
The DNA here is from genome assembly GCA_030948965.1 of Candidatus Dormiibacterota bacterium. Classification (GTDB taxonomy): domain Bacteria; phylum Chloroflexota; class Dormibacteria; order Dormibacterales; family Dormibacteraceae; genus JALYZG01. The sequence continues at coordinate 879 of JALYZG010000033.1, forward strand.
CTGTCGGCCACGGTGGACGAGTGGCTGGCGGCGGCGGAGTACCTACGCCGGCGCGGCAACGACGACGTCGTCCTCTGCGAACGCGGCATCCGCACTTTCGAGACCCGCACTCGCAATACTCTCGACCTGAGCTCTGTTTTGGTCGCGCACGAACTGACCGACCTGCCCGTGATCGTCGACCCCAGCCACGCGGCCGGGAACCGCGACTGGGTGCCCGGGCTGGCTCGCGCGGCCCTCGCGGTTGGCGCCGACGGCCTCCTGGTCGAGGCCCATCCGAACCCGCCCCTGGCCTGGAGCGACTCCGCGCAGGCGATCGGGCTGGCCGCGCTGGAACGCCTCGTCGGCGACAGTCGCAGCGCCCGCGTGGCCGCGGTCGGCGTTCAGCGGTAAGGGCTGAAGTCGGGCTTGCGCTTCTCGCTGAACGCCCGTCCCCCCTCCTTCGCCTCCTCGGTGGGCAGGTAGAGGTCGAGCGAGTCGAAGCCCAGCGTGCCGATGCCGGCGATCGACTCCGTGTCGGCGTTGAAGGAGTGCTTCAGGACGCGGAGCGCGGTCGGGCTCTTCTCCAGCATCTCGTCGGCCCAGAGCCGCACCTCGCCCCGGAGCTCTGAGAGCGGCACCACCCGGTTGACCAGCCCCCAGCTCTCCATGTGGGCGGCGCTGTACTGGCGGCACAGGTACCAGACCTCTCGCGCCCGCTTCTCGCCCAGGATCCGCGCCAGGTAAGCCGTCCCGAAGCCGGCATCGAAACTGCCCACGCGCGGCCCCGCCTGCCCGAACCGGGCGTGGTCCGCCGCGATGGTCAGGTCGCACAGCACCTGGAGCACGTGGCCGCCGCCGATGGCAAAGCCGTTGACGGCCGCGATCACCGGCTTGGGGATGTCCCGGATGAGGCGGTGCAGCTGCTCCACCTCGAACAGCCCCGATTCCGTCGGGCCGTAGTTCCCGGTCTCCTGGCGCTGCTTCTGGTCGCCGCCGGCGCAGAAGGCCCGGTCGCCGGCTCCGGTCAGCGCGACCACGCCCACCGAGTGGTCGGCCCACGCCCGCTTGAAGGCGGCGATCAGCTCGTCGATGGTGCGGCCGCGGAACGCGTTCTGGCGGTCCGGCCGGTTGATGGTGATCCAGGCCAGGCCGCGGTCGACCTCGTAGACGATGTCGGTGAATTGAGGAGGCATGGCTCGAATCTAGCGAGTCGGGTCGGAGCTGGTCGCCGGTCGCGGGTCCAGGCTCCTGGGCTGCCTCCCGGGTCCGGCCGCAGCGCACCGAATGGGCCCGTCGTACGATGGCTGGAGCTGATATCCGGGTCGTGGGCTTTGAGGACAGTCAGATGCGATGGACAGGTATCTTCAGAACCCTGTTGCTGAGCGCGATGGCCGCCTTCGCCTCGGGGGCTTTCCAGCCGGCCCCGAGCCACAGCACAGTCGAGAACGCGCATGGGCTGGCGATCATCAGCCTCTCGTGGCTGACCGCCGGGGTGTCAGCCCCGTTGGCGTGGAGTGAGGTCCGGGACGGGCGGACGCGGCTCGCCATGGGCGTCCTGAGCACCGCAACGTTCCTGGCTTGGGCGACGTATTTCCTCTATCCATCTGCCTCGCCGTTCCGGCTGGTCGGGGTGATCGTGGCAACGGTCGTCGCCACCCTAATGGCTTTCGGCATCCGGGACGAGTGGCGGGACGGTGACCGGCCAGCTCGACCCGAGCGTGATCGTACTGTCTGAGTCTCGGCCCCAATAGTCGCTGGTTAGAGCCCTGTCTCCTGGCGCCGCGCGGCGCTGCCGGCGATGGGCAGCCAGCCGTCCATCCGGTTCAGGAAGTCCGCGTCCGCCGGCTTCTCCGGAAAGACCTTGTGTGGGTTGAGGATGCCGGTCGGGTCCAGGAGCCGCTTCAGGTCGCGCATCAGGCCGAGGGCCAGCGGTCCGTGCTCGACCTCGGCGTAGTCCCGCTTCAGGGCGCCCAGGCCGTGCTCGGCGGAGATCGTACCGCCCAGGTCCAGGGCGGCCTCGAAGATGGCCGCTGCGGCGGAACTGACGAGCGGCCGCTGATGCTCCTCGAAAACTATGGCCGGGTGCAGGTTGCCGTCCCCAGCGTGGCCGACGATGCAGATCCGCAGACCCGTGTCGGCGCCGATCCGGTGAACGCGGCGCACCATCTCGGGGATGAGGCCGATGGGCACGGCCACGTCCTCGGCGAAGTTGTGGTGCGGCATCGCCATCAGCACCTTGCCGAAGCTGCGGCGGGCGGCCCAGAGACGCTCGCGCTCGACCGAGGACTGGGCGATGCGGTTGTCGATCCCATCCAGTACCTCGACGAGGTCCATGAGGCCCTGCTGCACGTGCGCCGCGTCGCCCCCGTCCTGCTCGACGACCAGCACCGCCTCCAACTCCGTCGCAAACCCAGGCGGGAGCAGGTGGCGGACGAGGTCGACGCTGGGACGATCCATGATCTCCACCGCCGCCGGCAGGTGGCCCTCGGCCAGCATCCGCGAGACGGCCGCGGCGGCGGCCTCCAAGGTGGCGAAACCGACCATGGCGACCGCTCGATGGCGAGGCAGTGGCACGAGCTTGAGGATGACCTCCGTGACGACGCCCAGCGTGCCCTCGGAGCCGACGAAGAGCTGCATCAGGCGGTACCCACTCGCCCGCTTGCGCAGCTTGCCGCCGAGACGCAGCACCCGTCCGTCGGCTAGGACCACTGTCAGGCCGGTCACGTAGTCGGCCGTGACGCCGTACTTGACGCACCTCATGCCGCCCGAGTTGCAGGCCACGTTGCCACCGATGCTGCACATCTCCACGCTGGCCGGGTCAGGCGGGTACATGAGGCCGTGAGCGCCCGCAGCCTCGTCGATGGCGGCCGTGATGGCGCCCGCACCCGCCACGGCCGCGAGGTTGGGGGCGTCGATCGTCACAGAGTCCAGGCGGTCGAGGCTGAGCACCACGCCACCGGCCAGCGGCACCGGACCGCCCACCAGGCTCGTGCCACCGCCCCGCGCCACCACCGCGGTGCCGTCCGCGTAGCAGGTCCGAACGATCTCCGCTACCTCGCCGGTCGTGGCCGGGCGGACGACCGCGGCCAGGCCATGACGCATGAACGTTGCGTCATGACTGAACTCCTCGGCGGCCGCCCCAGCCAGCACGTGCTCAGGACCGACGACCTGGCGCAGCCGCTCGGTCAGATGGCTCGGCGCGATCAATGGCCGCGCACGCGGTCCGGCCGGACCCTGACCGCCGCCGGATAGGCGCGCGCAAACTCCTCCAGGCCGCCGCTGACGCGGCGCATAGCGTCCCCGTACTTGGCCACGTACGCCGCGTGCAGGTGCGGTGGCGGCGCGTCCGGCGCCGGCTCGGCTATGCCGGTGAAGACCACGATGTCGTCGCCGTTGCGGTCACTGTCGAAATGCAGCGCCACCCGGTCCCTCTGCCGGGCGTGGAGCGTCCGGCCCGCGGACGCCCTGTTGTAGACCAGGAACGCGCCGTTCTCCCATAGGAACCACACCGGGTTGGGCTGCGGCGTGCCGTCGCGGCCGGCGCTCGTGTACCAGATTACGAGCTCCTCCTGCAGTCTTCGAGCCACCCGCGCCCCGAACGGGGTGTCGGCGGCAGGCAGGGGGTCGGTCACGCTTCGGATTATCCGCTCAGGCGCCGGGCGCCATCGCCGCCGAGCCGTCAGGCTGACCTACCACCCAGACCGCGATCTGCGTCCGGGAGTGGACCCCGAGCTTGCCCCGGATGCGCTCCACGTGACCCTCGATGGTGCGCTCGGCCAACACCAGGCGCTCGGCGATCTGGCGGTTGGTCAGGCCCCGGGCCACGAGGCCCGCCACCTCCACCTCGCGCCGCGAGAGGAGAGACGGGGCGCGGAGCCGGCGCCCGGGCGAAGGCGCGGGCACCTCGCGATCCTCTGAGCGGGCGAAGGCCAGCGCCTCTTCGACCGTCATCCGCTCGCCGGCTGCCCAAATCTCGTCAGCCGCCGCGCCCAGGGCGTCGCGGGCCGGGGCCTCGACCAGGCGCTCAGTCAGCTCGCGATAGTGGGCGCCGAGCCGTGCCCGGATCGAGGTCCGGAGGTGGTCCGCGGCGGCGCAGAGGCGCAGCGCCCGCTCGGGCCGGCCCGCCGCCATGGCCAGGCCACCGGCGATGTTCAGGGCAGCGGCGATGGAGTAGCTGTGGCCGAGCATCGCGAACGAGTCGAGAGCCTCGCCGAGGTCGGCCCGGGCTCGATCCAGGTCGCCCTCGAAGAAGTCGACGATCGCCAGCAGGAGCGGAGCCACGGCCGCGCGGAATCGGCCAGGCCGACCCGCCATCTCCCGCCCCGCTTCGAGCAGCCGGCGCGCTTCGCCCAGGTTGCCGAGGCGCAGGCTCTGCTCGCCCAGCAGCATGGTCACCTCCAGCCGAAGCTCGGAGGTGGTCGCGGTCGCCCGCACCTGCTCCAGCATGGAGCGCGCCTCCTCATGCTCGTCGAGGGCCATCAGCGCGCTGGCCATGAGGGTCTGCGGCCATCCCGCCGCGGCGGCGTCGCCGAGTTCCCGGGAGATGGCGATCGACTGCTCGCAGGCGAGGATCGTGGCCTCGTTGTCGTCCTGCCAGAAGACCAGCTGGCCCAGCCGGTGTAGCCCGCGCGCCCTGGCCGCCGGCTCCAGGCTGGTCAGGGCCACGGCGCCCTCGAGCTCGGCGCGGCCCTCGACCAGGTGGCCGTGAGTGACCCAGAACCAGCCCAGGCTGGTGGCCAGGCGCAGCCAGAGCGCCGCGTCGTGGGCTCGGCACCACTCCAGGGT
>JALYZG010000070.1 GCA_030948965.1 Candidatus Dormiibacterota bacterium
GCTGCCAGCTCGTACCGCTCTCGGATCCGCATAGACTCCTCCGCCACCGGCGGGGGTGCCGGTTCGGTCGGATTCTTTCGTGAATGAACGCATCCGTCTCGGTCAGATTCTCGCTGGCCCAACGCGCAGGATTGACACGTCCGCGCTGGTCCGAATACGATTCGCCGCGGCCACCAGGAGCCCCCAATGGGTGGGGGGTTTGGGGGTGGGTCCTCCAGCTTGAGGTTGGTTTTGCAGCGTGTGTCGAAGGCGTCCGTCAGCTGGCAGGACGAGGACGCCGTTGACCACTGCAACTCCATCGCGGCAGGCCTCGCCATCCTCCTCGGGGCCGGCCCGCACGACACTGCAGTCGACGCCGGACACCTGGCCGACAAGATCGCCACCCTCCGCATCTTCCCGGACGCCGAAGGCCGTTTCGACCGCAGCCTCGAGGACGTCGGCGGCGAGGCGCTGGTCGTCTCGCAGTTCACCCTCTTCGCCAACGCCACTCGCGGGCGCCGCCCCAGCTTCCTCGGTGCCGCCCCGCCGGCCCTAGCCACCGCCCTCTGCGACAGGTTCAGCGACCGGCTCCGGCAGCGCGGCATCGCCACTCAGACGGGCAGCTTTGGCGCCCACATGACGGTCAGCCTCGACAACGACGGGCCGGTCACCGTCGTTCTCAGCACTGACCCGTGGGACACGCGTATTCGTGGCTGAGTCCGAGCCCCAAGAGGGCTACCTCGAGCGCCACGGCCAGGAGATCGCCGCCGCCGCGCGCCGCATCGCCCCCTATATCCGCCGGACGCCGACCCTCGAGACCGACCTCCATCCCGACCTTCGCCTCAAGCCCGAGTGCTTCCAGGTCACGGGCTCTTTCAAGGCGCGGGGCGCTTTCAACGCAGTCTTGGCACTGCAGCAGAGGCACCCCGAGACCGAGGGTGTCATCGCGGTCAGCTCCGGCAACCACGCCCAGGCCCTGGCCCTGGCCGCCCGCCACGCCGGCTTCCGGGCGGTCATCCTGATCCCCCACGACGCCAACCCGGCCAAGGTCGAGGCCACAAAGGCACTCGGCGCTGAGGTCATCCAGGATGGCGTCACCTTCGCCAACCGAGAAGAGCGCCTAAATGAGGTGATGGCCGAGCGGCGTCTCACCCTGGTGCACCCGTTCGACGACTGGGATGTCGTCCACGGCCAGGCCACGGCGGCCGCGGAGCTGCTCAGCGATGCCCCGGAACTGGTCCAGATCGCGGTCCCTTGCGGCGGCGGCGGTCTCCTCAGCGGCACGGCCCTCGCCGCGAAGCGAACACGCGCGGATGTTCGGGTGATCGGTGTGGAGCCGGTCCGCGCGGACGACGCCGCCCGCACCTTCAGCAGCGGCCGCCTGCACACCCTGGAGGCGGCCCCCGACACCGTTGCGGACGGCGTGCGTCCAGTTTCAATCGGGCCCAAGACCCTCGAGGTGATGGTCCAGCGGGGGCTGGTTGACGACATGGTCACCGTCAGCGAAGCGGAGATCGAGAACGCCACGAGGGTGGCGTGGTTCGGGCTCAAGCTGGCCCTCGAACCGACCGGAGCCCTGCCCCTGGCCGCCTGGCTCGCGGGCCGGCTGGGCGGCAGCGGCCCGACGGGATTGGTCCTGTCGGGCGGGAACGCCAATCCCGAGGTCGTGGCTAGACTGCTCTCCAGCCCATGATCCCGGTGACCGAGGTGATGACGCGCGACGTTGTCACGGTGGGCCCGAACACGCCCGTCCCGGAGGTTGCCAAACTGCTCTCCAGCCGGCGCCTGACCGGTGTACCCGTCCTGACAAATGACGGTTTTGTCATCGGCATCGTCTCCGAAACAGACGTCTTCACGAAGCGCGGCGCGACCGTGGCCGACATCATGACCGGTCACGTGCTCTCGATCACCGAGTCCACAACCATCGACGAGGCCGCGCGCCTCCTCGTCGGCGAGCGAGTGCGGCGGCTGCCGGTCCTGCGTGAAGGGCGCCTGGTCGGCCTGATCAGCCGCTCCGACGTGCTCGACTTCTTCGCTCAGCGAGTCTGGACTTGCGAGCGCTGCGCCCACGGCGAGCACGGCCTCGAGCCCCCGGCCGCCTGCCGCGCCTGCGGCGGCACCGAGTTTCGCCTCGACCGCGCCAACCCCAGGACCTAGGAGCGCCGGGCATGCCGGTGGGTCTGAGCGTCAAGGCGGAGGGGTTCACCGAGTCGGTCATCCGGGAGATGACGAGGCTCAACCTGGCGCTGCACGGTCCCGACCGCGCGGTCAACTTTGCCCAGGGCTTCCCTGACTTCGAACCGTCGCCGGAGATCGTCCGCGCGGCCCAGGACGCACTGGCGGCGGGCGGCGCCTACCACCAGTACGCGACCACCTGGGGCGCACCGGCGCTGCGCCAGGCTCTGGCCCAGAAAAAGTCGCGGGAATGGGGCCGCGAGATAGACCCCGAGACGGAGATCACAGTCGCCTGCGGCGCGACGGAGGCCATGATGGCGGCCATGCTGGCGGCGGTGGACCCGGGGGACGAGGTCATAGTCTTCGAGCCCTACTACGAGAACTACGGCCCCGACTGCATCCTCAGCGGCGCCGGACCCCGCTTCGTGCCGTTGCGGCCGCCCGGGTGGGAGGTCGACCCGGATGAATTGCGGCGCGCCTTCACCGCCCGGACGCGGGCGATCGTGGTCAACACGCCTCACAACCCGACTGGGAAGGTCTTCAGCCGCACCGAGCTCGAGCTGATCGCCGCCCTCTGCCAGGAGCATGACGCCCTCGCCATCACCGACGAGATCTACGAGCACATGGTCTACACCGGGGAGCACGTCTCTCTCGCCACCCTGCCGGGCATGGCCGATCGCACCATCACCATAAGCGGCGCCAGCAAGACCTACTCTGTCACCGGGTGGCGCGTCGGCTGGCTGCTGGCGCCGGCCGCTCTCACGGCCGGCATCCGCAAGGTCCACGACTTCCTGACGGTGGGAGCGGCCCATCCGCTGCAGATCGCGGTCGCCGCCGCCCTGCGCTTCCCGGCCTCCTATTACGACGCGCTCCTCGAGGAATACCGGGAGCGCCGCGACCTGATCGTCCGCGGCCTGGCCGAGCGGGGTTACGGTGTTGCCGCGCCCGCCGGCGCCTACTACGTCATGGCCGGCATCGACGCCTTGACCGACCTTGACGACGTCGCCTACGCGAACCACCTGGTCCGTTCGGCGGCCGTGGCGACCGTTCCGGGCTCCAGTTTCTACGCGGACAGGGAGCTCGGCCGGGGTTACGTGCGCTTCAGCTTTCCCAAGCGAGTGGAGACCATCCGCCGGGGCCTGGACGCGCTGGCCGCTGGCTGACGGCCGGCGTTTGGAGCAGCCTTTACAGGCACCGTTGTTCCGCGGCCGACCGGGTCCTAGCCTGGCCGCACCATGCATCCCTTCGACATCGTCCGCCGGCCCCTGACCTTCCTAGTGCTCGCCGAGCTCGCAGTCCTGGGCGCCCTGGGTTTCATCGCCTGGGGCGTGTGGCACCCGGGCCTGGATTCGGCGCGCAGCGTCGCTACGACACCGCCCTCCGGCGCGCTCAGGCCGGCGCCGTCCCCGGGCGCGCGTGGCGCCCTCAACCGGCCAGGTCCCCAACTGCCAGGACCGGCGGGGGCTGCAGCGCCGACTCCCAAGGCCCCGGGCCCCACGCCAGGGTTGGCTCGCAACCCGGCGTTCCTATCCAGCCAGCTGCACCGTCTCAACGGCGATGAATCTGCGCTGTACACGGCCGAGTGGCGCGTGGTCGGCCTGGCCACCACTGCGATCCGGAACTACATCGCGAACGTCATCGTCCCCCTCGTCGACCGGTCCTCGCGCGGTGCCTGACCAGTTCGAGCCGCACTCAACCAAGCGCCGCCCGGCCGAGGGCCGTGCGCATGAGCTGCGACAGCGTGGGGTAGGCGTGGATGGCGTCGGCGCCGACTTTGACCGGGGTGCGGGCGGCCATGAGGACGACCGCCTCGTGGATCATGTCGCCGGCGGTCTCGGCCACCATGTGACAGCCCAGCATCTCCCCTGTCCGGGCGTCGGCGATCACCTTCACGTGCCCGATCGTCTGACCGTCGATCTGGGCCTTCTCGGCGTCGGCCAGCGGGGCGAACCCCACCTTCACATCGTGGCCGGCCTCGCGGGCGCCCGATTCCGTGAGGCCCACCGAGGCCGCCTCCGGGTCCGTGAATGTGACTCGGGGCATCACGCGGAGGTCGATCCGTTCTTCCGTTCCGAGGAGAGCGTTGCGGGCCGCCACGCCGGCCATGGCGTCGGCCACGTGGGTGAAGAGCAGGTCGCCGACGACGTCGCCGGCCGCCCAGGCCCACGGCCGCGACGTGCGCAGACGATCGTCGACCGCGATGCCTTGGGGCGACCATTCGATCCCAGCCGCGTCCAGCCCGAGGCCCTCACCGTCGAGGACTCGACCCGTCGCGACGAGGATCTCGTCGACCTCCACCCACTCGCCGCCGGCCAAATGCAGCCGCCGGCCACCCGCCTTGCGCTCGACGCTCTCGATGCTGACCGACGTGCGCACGTCCACGCCGTCGGCCGCCAGCGCCTCTTTGACCGCCTGGCCCGTCTCCGTCTCCTCTGCGGGGAGGACGTGGTCGGCGGCCTCGAGGACCGTCACCTGGACCCCGAAGCGAGCGAATATCTGGGCGAACTCGGACCCGATGGGCCCGGCCCCGACCACCCCCAAGCGCCGTGGCAGGTCCGGCAGCGACAGCACGCCTCGGTTGTCGAGGCAGCCGGCCTCGGCCAGGCCCGGAATGGGCGGCGTGGCTGGGCCGAGGCCCGCGGCCACAACCACGGCCCGCGCCCGCACACGCTCGCCGTTCACGGCCAACTCGCGCTCACCGGTGAAGACCGCGCGAGCCGGAATGCGGACGTCGATGCCGGCCTCTCGAAACGGCGCCGCGCCCTGCCGGAGCATGCGATCGCGCAGCTCCCACGCGCGTCGTATCGCACGCGGCCAGTCGACCCGCACGCCGCTGACCTGCACGCCGAACTCGTTTCCGGTCCGAGCGGCGTGCACGATCTTGGCCGACCGCACCAACGCCTTTGTGGGCACGCAGCCCCAGTTGGTGCATGTGCCTCCGAACTGTTCGCACTCGGCCACGAGAATGCGGCGGCGTCCGCCGTCAGCAATGCTAAAGGCCGCCTCCGAGCCCGCCGCCCCGGCGCCGATTATGACCAGGTCGTACTCGCTCACCGGCGCAATATACGAGCGTGGACCGACACGACAATTACAACCCGAGCCGGTGATGACCGCCTCATGACCGGGGTCGAGCCCGGTTTCGCCGATGTGCTGGCGGCCCGAGGCCGGATTCGGCCCCACCTCGATCCCTCTCCTGTCCGGCATTACGTCAACCTCTCGCGGGAGCTGGGCGCCGAGGTTTGGGTCAAGCACGAGAACATGCTTCCGACGGGTGCGTTCAAGGTCCGGGGTGGGATCAACCTCGTCTCCCAGCTCAGCCCGGACGAGCGGCGGCGCGGCGTGGTCTCGGCGTCGACCGGGAACCACGGCCAGTCGGTCGCTTACGCGGCGCGCCTCTTCGGGGTCCGCGCCACGATCTACGCCCCCGCCGGAGCCAACCGCCTCAAGGTCGAGGCCATGCGCGACCTTGGCGCCGAGGTCATCCTGGAGGGGGCAGACTTCGACGAGGCGCGGGTGGCCTGCGAGCGCCGCGCTGCCGCTGAGGGGCTGCGCTACATCCACTCCGGCGACGAGCCGCTCCTGATAGCGGGGGTGGGCACCTACACGCTGGAGGCGCTCGAGGCGGTGCCCGGCCTCGATACCATCCTGGTCCCGATCGGCGGCGGATCGGGCGCGGCCGGCGCGGCCATGGTGGCCGCCGCGGCCGATCCCCGGATCCGGGTGGTCGGGGTGCAGTCGGCGGACGCGCCGGCCGCGCACCGCGCCTGGCGCTCTGGCAGCCTGGACTCGGCCCTCAACCGGACGGCAGTCGAGGGCCTCGCCACCGCGAGCGCGTTCGCGCTCCCGCAGCGTCTCCTGCGCCGCCTCCTGGCCGACTTCATCCTGGTCGAGGACCGGCAGATCCAGGCTGCCACCCGGCTGCTGATCGAGGCCACCCGGACACTGGTGGAGCCGGCCGGCGCGGCCGCCCTCGCCGGCGCCCTGCAGATGCGCGACCGGCTCCGGGGCCGGCGCGTGTGTCTCATCTGCAGCGGCGCCAACATCACGCCCGAGCAGCTGCAGGCGGTGCTGTCAGGAGGCTGACGGCCGCCGCCAACACACAGATAGCGCTGGCGACCGTAAAGATCTCGCGGTATTCCAAGAGCAGGGCGGCGCGAGCACAGGTCTCAAGCGCCGCGATTTGGGACTGGAGATCGGCGCTGCCGGAGATGCGGCAGCCCTGGCGGGCGAAGATGACCTGGAAGCGGGCCAGGCCGAATGCTGTCAGGCCGGCCAGCCCGACCACCATGCCCACCGTGCGCGCCAGCACCACCAGGCTGCTGGCGATGCCGTGCTCGGCCGTGCCGGCCAGGTCCAGGACCGTGGCCGTCAGGGGAGCGATGATCAGACCGAATCCGAAGCCGGCTACGACCAGCTCGGCGAGGGCCGCCGCCGGGGCCACCCGCAGCTCGTCGACGCGCCAAAAAGCCATGATCGCGAACGCCAAGCCGGCCAGCACCAAACCGGCCACGATCACCGCTCGCCGATCCCAGCGCTGGGCGAGCCAGCCGCCCAGAACCGCTCCCAAGGGGACGCCCACGAGGAAGCGGGTGAGGAGCAGGCCGGCCTGCAGCGTGCTCAGCGCGAACACGCCCCGGCCGAGGAGCGGCACTTCCACCAGCGCCACCATCAGAGCTGCTCCGGCCAGAACGTTGGCGGCGAGCGCCGCCCAAAAAGAGCGGCTGCGGAGCAGGCCCGGACCGACGAGAGGCGCGAGGCGCCGGCTCTGCAGCCAGCCGAATCCGCCGAGGACGCACGCCGCTAATAGGAGGAGTGGGCGCCAGTGCTGGTTGACCGCCTGCCGGGTGGGATCGTCCGGGTAAAGCGCCAAGACCACCAGCCCGAGGCCCACGCCCAGAAGGCCCGCGCTCAGCCAATCCACCCGCCGCTCGCCTGAGGCTACGGCGCCGCCGCCGGGTTCCGAGCCAGCCCGGCTCTCGAGCCACATGCCCCCAACCACGGCCAGGCCCAGCGGCAGATTGAGCCAGAAGACCAGGCGCCAGTCTGAGAGGGCGGCCACGATGGCTGCCCCCCAGATGGGGCCGAA
>JALYZG010000099.1 GCA_030948965.1 Candidatus Dormiibacterota bacterium
CGCTTCGAGAACCGGCCCAGGACGTGCCGCCTTCCAGATTCGCTCCCCCGGCCCGGTTGCCGGCCCACCCCGACCCGGAAGCGAAGAAAGGCGTCGGTACCCAACGCCCCCGCGATGGAGCGGATGCCGTTGTGCCCGGCCGAAGAACCCCCGTCCCGAATGCGCAGCCGGCAGAGCGGAAGGTCCATCTCGTCGTGCACCACCCAGACCGATCGCGGCCCCACGCCCACGTCGCGGCAGGCCGCATGCACGGCCCGGCCGGACTCGTTCATGAACGTCTGCGGCTTCACCAGCCAGACCACCAGCGGTCCGTCCACTCCGGCGACCGTCGCCCTCCCCACCAGCGACCGCCAGCGCCGACGCCTGACCTCCACCCCCAGCCGCGCCCCCAGCTCGTCGAGGCAGGCCCAACCGATGTTGTGGCGGGTCCCGGCGTACTCGGAGCCGGGGTTGCCGAGCCCGACCACGATCAGGTCGGAGACTGTGGCGATCGGTTGCTGGCTCACTGGCATGGGTTCAAAAGAAAGAAGGCGCGCGCGCATGAAGACGCGCGAAACCGGCGGCGGACGCCGCGGGCCGTCCAAAGTTTACGGAGCGGCTGACTCAGGGGCAGGGCCGCCGGCCAGGCGCCCAGCGGACAGCGAAAAGCCCCCCAGGACGAGGCAGCGGCGCGTCAGCGCCCACATCTCGCCCTCCTCGGCAGGCGTGGCGTGGTCCCAGCCGAGAAGGTGCAGGAAACCGTGGACTATGAGCAGCGCCGCCTCCGCCACCTCCGTCTCTCCAAACGCCGCCGCCTGGCGTCGCACCGCCGGCCAGCCCACGGCCAGATCCCCGAGATACCCGGACCGAGCCGCCTCGCCGGGTCCTATAGAAGGAAAGGAGAGGACGTCCGTCGAAGCGTCCTCGCCCAGGAACGACCGGTTCAGGCGCCGCATCTCGCGGTCCCCGGTCAGGCGCACGGTCAAGCGAGCCGGCAGGGGCCGGGCGCCCAGCCGCGCCGCCACCGCCGGCTCGGCCGCCGCCGCCGCCAACACCGAACGCAGCACCGCTGGAGCGATGGGCGCCGGCACCGCCTTGACGACGGAGACCGCCACGGCGACGCCCACGGCCTCACCCCCGAATCCCGACAATGTGACCCCGTGCTCCCGATCAGTGCCGCCCTTCACCAACGCCTCGGCCTCGCGTGCCTGCTGTACGCCGTGCTGGTCGGGATCTGGGGCACGTTCCAACTCGCCCGCCGCCAGTCGGTCAGCTCCAGCCTCCGCGCCGCCTTCCTGCTCATGATCGCGCTGACCGCCGTCCAGGGCCTTATTGGGATCGTCGCGTTCGCCGCCGGCGGCCGGCCCCGGGAGCTCCTGCACATCGTGTACGGCATCTTCGCCATCATCTTCCTGCCCGGCGCCGTGCTCTTCGCCAGCGCCCAAGGACGCCAAGGCTCCCAAGGACGCCAAGGCGGAACCCCTGGCGCCAACACCCCACTCCGCGAGGCCGCCATCCTCGCCGGCGCCTGCTGGATCGTCGCCATCGCCTTCGGCCGCGGCATCCTGACCGGCCAGTGAACCGCCTCGCCGCCCTCCTCGAGCACGGCCCGGTCCTCTTCGACGGCGCCATGGGCACCGAGCTCTACGCCCGCGGCGCCGTCCCCGGCCGCTGCCTGGAGGAGCTGAACCTGACCGACCCCCAGCTCGTCACCGGCGTCCATCGCGACTACATCGCCGCCGGCGCCGACGTCATCGAGACCAACACTTTCCTGGCCAGCCGCCTGAACCTGGGCGAGCACTTTCTGGAGGACCAGGTCAGAGAGATCAACCGCCAGGGCGCCCGCCTGGCCCTCGACGCCCGCAACGCGTCCGGGCGCAGGGTCTTGGTGGCGGGCAGCGTCGGCCCCCTGGGCCGGCCCATCGAGCCGGTCGGCGCGATCAAGCGCACGAGCGCTCAGCGCATGTTCGAGGAGCAGGTCCGCCCGCTCCTGGACGCCGGCGTGGACCTCCTCGTGTTCGAGACCTTCAGCGCCCTCAGCGAGCTGGAGCTGGCGGTGGCCACCGCCCGCGGCCTCGCGCCGGTGATTCCCATCGTGGCCCAGCTCAACTTCGACGATGGGGCCGAGCCCGCCGCCACCGCCCGGGCGCTGGTCGAGGCTCTCGGTCCGCACGCGCCGACCGCGATCGGCGTGAACTGCGGCACCGGGCCCGAGGAGGCCATGGCCATCGTGCGCGAGATCGTCGGCGCCGGGGCCGAGGCGGCTTCCGCCATGCCCAACGCCGGGCTGCCCCGGCGCGAAGGCGGCCGTCTCGTCTACACGGCGGGCCCCGAATACTTCGCCTCCCGGGCGGGCGCGATGGTCGAGGCCGGAGTCCGCCTCGTCGGAGGCTGCTGCGGCACCGGACCCGCCCACGTCCAGGCCATGCGCGTCGTTCTCGACCGGGGCGCCCCCGCGATCCGCCCGGAGGTGGCCCGCTTCCGGCCCCCGAGCGCCGCGCAAGCGCCTGAGGCCCCGGCCGCCTCGGGTCTCGCCGCGGACCTCCGGGCCGAGCGCTTCGTGGTCTCGGTCGAGCTCACTCCGCCTCGCGGTGTAGACCCGGCGCGCCTGCTCCAGGGCGCCCGCCTGCTGGAGGCGCGCGGCCTCCGCTACGCGAACGTCACCGACTCGGCGATGGCCCGACTCCGGATGGGCGTCGTCTCGTGCGCCGCCCTGGTCCGCCAGCAGACCGGCCTCGAGCCCATCGCCCACTTCACCTCGCGCGATCGCAACGTCATGGCCATCCAGTCCGAGCTGATCGGCGCCCACGCCCTGGGCGTCCGGAACGTGGTCGCGTTGCGCGGCGACCCGCCGCGTGTGGGTGACCACCCCAGCGCCACGGCCGTCTGGGACGTCAACGCGGTCGGCCTGATCACGATCCTGCAGGACATGAACCGGGGCCTCGCCGCCAACGGCACCCCGATCGGAGAGAGCGCCTCCTTCCACGTCGGGGCGGCCTTCAACCCCGGCGCCCAGTCGATCGATCGCGAGCTCCGCCTCCTCCGCCGCAAGCTGGCCGCCGGCGCGGTCTTCGTCCTCACCAACCCGGTGTTCTCCGATGACGCCTTCGAGCGCCTGCGCGCCGCGGCAGCCGAGACGGGTGTGCCCTTCCTGGTCGGCGTGCTGCCGCTGGCCTCGGCCCGCCACGCCGATTACCTGCACCACGAGGTCCCGGGCATGGACATCCCGGACGCCGTCCGGAGCAAAATCGAAACAGCCGGAGACCGGGCTGGCGAGCTGGGCGTGGAGATGGCGGCTGAGTTCGTGGATCGCGCCCGCGAGTTCGCCCGGGGCGTCTACGTCATCCCCGCAGTCGGCCGCTACGACCTCGCGGCCGAAGTAATAGGCCGCATCCAAAGGATGGTCGGATAGGGGGAGGGGTTCCGGAAGGGGAGGCGCAGCCGCCCCTTGCGACCGTCAGGCAGAGCCCGGCTCCGCCGGGCGGTGGGCAAACAAACCCTGAACGATCAAAACGCCAGGCGCGCGCCAGCGTGGGTGGGGTTCCGGAAGGGGAGGGCTCGCCCTCCCCTTGCACTAGGAGTGCCGGGCTCGGAGGCGGCGCAGCCGCTCGCGCTTGGCGTCCAGCGCCCGGCGCAGGGCCTGGGCCAGCTGCGCGTCGTTCATGGGCACCACCCGCAGGCGCGCCTCCAGCTGGCGCACCTCGACCTCGGCGTTCGTCAGTTCCAGGTCGATCGCTTGCATGAAAGTCGTCTCCTTCGCCCCCATTCTCGCAGGCGGCGCAGGTTTTCTCAAGGTCCCGCTTGGTTAAATCGAGGCCAAGGCCAGCCTCCGCGTGAGGGGCTGCAGGGGGGCGGGCAGCTCCTGCTCCTGGACGGTCGCCTCCCGCCCGCCCCACCGCAGCTGGTAGACGAACCGATCGGCCCCCGCCGGCCCACCCGAACCCGTGGAACCACCAAGGCACGCCTCCACCGCGCCCCGCTGCTCGGGGGAGAGCTGGTCCCACGCGAACGACCCCCGCAGCACCAGCCCCCCGAACCCGCCCGAGCGCTCCACGACCAGGTCCTCGGCCCCGCCGCGCCCCAAACCAGCCAGCATGAGCCGTCTAGAGGACCTCGACCTGGTGCCAGGCATCCGTCACCGCCGTCACCTCGGCCGAGCCGGCACCGTACAGGCCCTGCGCCGCCGCCACGGTGGCCGTGGCAAACGTGTGGAACTGGGCCGTCGGCGGCACGGCACGGCGCACCATGACCTCGTACCAGATCCGCCCCGCCCGGTCCCAGGAATTCCCGCCCAGGGCCGCTGCCAGGAGGTAGAAGGCGTGGTTGGGGATGCCGGAGTTGGTGTGCACGCCGCCGTTGTCGTTGGTCGTCCGCACGTACCCGGACATCGTGGCTGGCTGCGGATCCCCGCGATAGGCCGTCCCCGGCGCCTTCATCGAGCGCAAGGCCTGACCGGGCATCGCCGGGCCGGTGATCCCGGCCCCGATCAGCCAGTCCGCCGTGGCGGTGGGCTGGCCCAGCGTCTTCTGCTTGACCATCGAGCCGAACACGTCCGAGATCGACTCGTTGAGCGCTCCCGACTGCCCGATGTAGCGCAGCCCGAGCGTCGATTGCGTCACCCCGTGGGTGAGCTCGTGGCCGATGACGTCGATGGCCTTGGTGAAGCCCCCCACCAGGAAGAGCTGGCCGTCGCCGTCGCCGAAGACCATCCGCTCGCCGTCCCAGAACGCGTTGTCATAGGCCTGGCCGTAGTGCACCTCGCCGAGCAGCGACAGGCCCGAATCGTCGATCGAATCGCGCTGAAAGACGTCCCAGTAGAAGGAGTACGTGTCGCCGAGCCCGTCGTAGGCCTCGTTGGCCGCGGGATCGGCCGCCGGCGGCTGGCCCTCGGTCCGGAGGACGGTGGTGGCCGCGGTGTCCTGCTGGTGCAGGGCGTCGTAGATGGTGCGGTCGGGCTTGCCCGCGCCGCCGTGCGCGGCTGCCGTGCGCAGCGGGCCGGGGGCGGCCACGAGCCCGGCCTGCAGCCGGGCGCTGCGGATCGAATGGTCGACCGTCAGCGTGGCCAGGGCGACCTCGCGCTGTTCGGGCGAACCGGTCCGGATCAGCTGCTCCAGCAGCCCCGGCGGCACGATGTGGCAAACGCTGTGGCAAACGCTGTGGCAATCGCTGTGGCTCATCTCCGGTTCTCCTCTCAAAACTGCCGCGCCCGGGGCAAAGGCCCGCTCAGTCGATGTTTATCGCATCCCGGAGCTTTTCGAAAAAGCCCTTCTGCACTTTTTGCGGCTTGCCGGTGAGTCCCCCGACCTTGCGCAGGAGGGATCGCTGCTCCGGCGAGAAGTCCTTCGGCACGACCAGCTGCACGACCACGAGCTGGTCGCCTCGGCGCCCGTTGCGCACGTTCGGCATCCCCCGACCCGGCAGGCGGAAGGCCTGCCCGTGCTGGGTGCCGGCGGGCACGCTGACCTCCACCTCCCCGTCCAGGGTCGGCACCTCGATACGATCCCCGAGAGCGGCCTGGACGAAGTTGATGGGCAGCTCGCAGAACACGTCGTCATCCTGGCGCTTCAGCTGGGGGTGCGGGCGCACGCGCAGGACGATGTAGAGGTCGCCCGGGGACCCAGCCCGAAAACCCGCCGCACCCTCGCCGCCGAGCCGGATCTGGGAACCCGTGTCCACCCCGCGCGGAATTCGCACCCGCAGCTTGTGCCGCGTCTCCACCCGGCCCTGGCCTCGGCACTCGTGGCAGGGGCTGCGCAGCACCCGGCCCTCGCCCCCGCAGGTGGGGCAGGCCGTGACGTTGACAACGGTGCCGAAGATGGACTGGGCCTGGCGCCGGACCTGGCCGCTGCCACTGCAGGTGCCGCACGTCTCCGCCCGGGTGCCGGGCTCCGCGCCCGACCCCGAGCACACGGCGCACGTCGTCTGGCGGGGCACCTCGATCTCGCGCTCCACGCCCTCGAACGCCTCCTCGAAGTCGATCGTCAGGTCGTAGCGGAGGTCCTGGCCGCGCGCCGTCCGGCGCTGCTGCCGCCCGCCGGCGGCCGCGCCGAAGAACGTGTTGAAGATGTCGCCGAAGCCGAGGTCACCGAAGCCCCCGTCGAAGCCCTGGCCGGCCTCCACCCCGGCGTGGCCGAACATGTCGTAGCTGCGCCTCTTGTCGGGGTCGGAGAGGATCTCGTAGGCCTCGCTGCACTCCTTGAAGCGGGCCGCCGCGGCGGGATCGCCCTGGTTGCGGTCGGGGTGGTTTTGGAGCGCGGCCTGGCGGAAGGCGCGCTTGAGGTCCGCCTCGGAGGCGTCGCGTCCGACGCTCAGGACCTCGTAGTAGTCGCGCTTGACCGCCATCTCCGTCAGCCGCGGGTCGCGGTCACGGGCGGCGGGAGACCTTGACCAGCGCCGGCCGCAGCACGCGGTCGTGCATCCGGTAGCCGGGCCGGAGCTCGGCCAGCACGGTGTCGTCGGGGAGCTCCTCCGACTCCTCGGTGCCGATGGCCTCATGGAGCCCCGGGTCGAACGGCTGGCCCACGGCCGGGATCGGCTCGACGCCCACCGAGGCCAGGGCCTCGTCCAGCTTCTGGAAGGTGAGGCGGAGGCCCTTGAGCCAGGTCTCGTCGACCCCGTCCGGAGCGTGCTCGAGCGCCCTGCCGCCGTCTTCGGCCACGGGCAGCAGCCGTTCGGCCAGCATGGCCGAGGCGTGCTGGATCAGCTCGATCCGCTCCTGCCGGGCGCGGCGCTTGAAGTTGTCGAAGTCGGCAGCGAGGCGGAGGTGGCGGCCGTTCATGGCCTCCAGCTCGGAGGCCAGCGCCTCGGCCCGCTCTTCGGCCGTCTGCGGCGCGGGGGTCGGCTCCTCCTCTGAGCCCGGCGCCGAGGCCGAAGCCGCCGAGGTCGAAGCCGCCGAGGCCGCCGAGGCCGGCGCCGAGCCCGCGGAAGCCGCCGAGGCCCGAGAGGCCGAGGCCTCCGCCTCCGCCTCCGCGGCCACGTCGGGTGGGGTGGTGGTTGTGGTGGTGGTGGTGCGCTTGGTCGGCATGTCTAAGGCAATTGATACCTCAACCGGCGCCGCGCGCAAACCCCGCCTGTAAACGCGAGAGCCAAACGAGGAGCGATCAGGCCTCGGCCATCCGCTCGCTGGCCCGCCGCGCCACGGCGTGCAGCCGGCCCACCGTGGCCCCGTAGTCCATCCGCGTCGGCCCCACCACCCCCAGCACGCCCTTCACCTGCTGCGACGGCCCGTACGTGGTCAGGATGACCGTGCACGACCGCAGCTGTTCCTGGCGGTTCTCGGACCCGATCACGATCTGCATGTCCGAGGCCCCGACCAGCTCCTGGAGCAGCGCGGCCAGGTGGCGGGTCTCCTCCAGCACCTCCAGCACCTTCTGCAGGCGGGCGGCGTCCGCGAACTCCGGCTGCTTCAGCAGGTTGCGCACGCCGTCGTGCACCACCATGGTCCCGGCCCCGCGCTCGAACAGCTCCAGGATCTCGCCCAGGCGCTCCAGCAGCTCGCGTTCCAGGGTCCCCGGCGCCCGGCCCAGGCGCAGCCGGACCTCGTCCCGGTCCCGGCCCAGCAGGTCGCGGTTGATCTTGGCCGCCAGCCGCGAGAGCTCGGCCTGGTCTGTGGGCCGGGAGACGCGGATCACGTGCTGGCGGATCAGGTTGCCCTCGACCACGACCACCACCAGCACCTCGGCCGGCTCCAGCGCGACCAGGTCGAGGTGCTTGATCCGGGCCAGCGACCCGTGCGGGGCGGTGACCACCGCCGCGCTCTGGGTCACAGCCGCGATCACGGTCGCCAGACGTTCTACCAGGCTCTGGGCGTCCGCCGGCACCTGGCGCAGCTCGCCCTCGATGTAGGCGTCCACGCCTGGACCCGGCGGCGGCGCGCTCATGAGGAAGTCGACGAAGTAGCGGTAGCCCTGGTCGCTGGGCATGCGCCCCGCCGAGGTGTGCGGCTGGACCAGGTAGCCCAGCTCGACCAGCTCCGAGAGCTCGTTGCGAACCGTGGCCGCACTGAGGCGAACCGAGTGCCGGCTGACGAGCGCGGCCGAACCCACGGGGACCGCGGTCACCGTGAACTCGTCGACGACGGCTTTCAGGATCTCCTGCTTGCGCGGTTCCATGGGGTTCGTGCCTGCGCCGAGTCTAAGCGACATGTTCCCCTCCCTCTGCGGCGGGGGGGTCAGAGAACCGCGAGCGCGATCTGGTTGTGCAGGTCCAGCCCGCGCCGGGTCGGCACCCACCGACCCCCCGAAGAAGCCACGAGCCCAGCCCGTGCCAGCTCTTCCAGCTCCGCCGCAAAACCGGGCGGCGGCACCAGCCCACCAACAGAGCGCAGCCCCAACATCACCCGCTCCGCCGCCGCCGCCTGCGGCCCCAGCTCCTCGCCGTCCAAACGCGCCGACCCCGCCCGCACGGCGGCCGAGTAAGCCAGCGGCCGATAAACGTTCCACCACCGCCACGCCCGCGACCCGTCAGTGGCGTACGAATGCGCCCCGGCCCCCGCCCCGTACACCGGCCGGCACTCCCAGTAGGCGCGGTTGTGGCGGGAGCGGTGGCCCGGCCGCGCCCAGGACGAGACCTCGTAGCGCTCGAAACCCAACCCGCCCAAAAACGAACAGGCGTGATCGAGGAGCTCGAACTGAAAATCACCGGAAACCTCGGCCAGCAGCCCCCGCTCCCGGCGCCGGTACAGCAGCGTCCCCTTCTCGAAGCTGAGGCAGTAGCAGGAGAGGTGCTCCGGCCCCAGCGCCGCGGCCGAATCAAGCGTCGCCGCCCAGGAGTCGAGGTCCTGCCCGGGGACGGCGTAGATCAGGTCCAGGCTGATGTCGTCGAAGCCGGCAGCGCGCGCCGCGGCGAACGCGGCCGAGGCCTGGGCGCCGTCCGTGCGCCGCTCCAGCACCCCCAGCGCCCGCCGGTCGAACCCCTGCACCCCGAGGCTGAGCCGGTTGACCCCACCCGCCCGCCAAGCCGAGAGCCGCTCGGGGTCGGTGGAGACGGGGTTCGCCTCCAAGGTCACCTCAGCCGACGCTTCCACCGAGAAGAGCGATCGCACCCCGGCCAGCAGCCGCGCCGCCAGCGGAGCCGGCAGGAGGCTGGGCGTCCCTCCGCCGAGATACACGGTCCGCAGTTGAGCGAACGGCAGTGAGATCCGCGCCGCCTCCAGCTCCAGCAGCAGCGCGTCCACGTAGTCCGGCATGAGGCGCTCCATGCCCGCGTACGCGTTGAAGTCGCAGTAGCCGCACTTGTGGCGGCAGAAGGGCACGTGCAGGTAGAGGTGTGCGAACGGCAGCAGCACCGCCCCGGATGGAGACGTCAGCGCCGGATGTCGTAGCGCGACTGCCGCGCCTCCTCCAGCTCGCCACGCAGCAGCTCCGTAGCCCGCTCCAGGTCCGGCACCAACGCGCTGATCCGCTCCGCCATCCGGTCCTCGACCCGCGCCACCTGGCGGCCGATGGAGCCAAAGTTGGCGCCCTGGGCGCGGTAGCGCTCGCGCTTTCGCCAGAGCCGCCGGTGCTCGTCCCGGAGGGGGGCCAGGTCGGCACGCACGCGACAATCGAGACAGAGCCCGTCCCGCATCTCCGAGCTCGGCACCTCGCGCCCGCAGTTGCGGCAGAAGAGGACCAGCGACATCTCGCCTAATCTTGCCCGGATGGAATCGACCCGGTGGAGCTGAGGCGCGAGACGATCACCACCGAGATGCGCCTGCCTGACTCCGAGGAGCTGCGCCGCGTCACCTACGAGGTGCGCTGGGACCCCCTCACGGGCCAGGCCGCGCGGCTTGTGCCCGACAGCGGCATGGTCCGCCGCTCCGATTTCGACCTCGAGGCCTTCGGAGCCGAGTCGCAGAGCTGGTGCCCGTTCTGCGGGGAGCGGGCCGGGAAGGTGACCCCGCGCTTCGTCGACGAGATCAGCCCCGGCGGCCGCTTCCAGAGCGGCGAGGCCCTCTGCTTCCCCAACCTCGCGCCCTACGCCCGCCACGCGTCGGTCTCCATCTACGGCCCGGACCGCCACCACCTGCCCCTGGAGCGCATGACCCCGCGGCTGGTGGCCGACAACCTGCGGGTGCAGGTCGAGTTCCTGCGCGCCGCCACGCGCCACGACCCGGATGCGCGCTGGGTGACCCTCAGCGCCAACCACATGCTGCCCTCTGGCAGCTCGCTC
>JALYZG010000123.1 GCA_030948965.1 Candidatus Dormiibacterota bacterium
CGCTTCCTCGGACGAGGCCCCGGCCAAGACCAACAACCAGAACTGACGCTTCACCTCGCGTCTTTGCGGAAGGTTCATGCAGCACTCCTGAAACTCAGGGTGTTGCATCGACCCCTTGAGCCCGCCCGTTTGGATCCGCCGGGAACGGGCCATTCGCCGGCGACCGCACGTAATTTTCGGAGCCTGGCAGCTCAGCGGCCGAGGTCGGCGGCCAGCTCGCACAGCCGGCCCACGCCCTCGCGCAGGTCCTGGTCGGAAGAGGCCAGGCTGATTCGCACCGCGTCCGCCGCCACCCGCCCGAACGCCGTGCCCGGAGCCACGCCCACGCCCCGCTCGCGAAGCAGCCGGAAGGCGAACGCGCGGGAGTCGAGACCGCTGTGGCCCACCGCCGCCAGCGCGTAGAAGGCGCCGTCCGGGACCGTGGTCAGAAGGCCGCCCTCGCGCAGCAGGTCGACGACCAGGTCACGCCGGCGCCGGTAGGCGGAGACCATCTCGGCGACGCAGTCCTGGGGTCCGTCGAGGGCCGCTTCGCCGGCCTTCTGGGCGATGGTGTTGGAGCCCGAGCTGAAGGACTCCAGCATCTTCGTCATGTTGTCGATGACCGGCGCCGCGGCCGTCGCGTAGCCGAGGCGCCAGCCGGTCATGGCGTACGTCTTGGAGAAGGTGAAGGCGGCGACGACGCGCTCGGGATCGGCGTTGAGCGCCATGGAGGGCGCGACCGCCGCGCCATCGAGAAGGATCTGGTCGTAGCACTCGTCGGAGACGATCCAGAGGCCCGCGCGCTCGGCGATCGCGCCCAGCTCGCGCATCAGCTCCGCGCCGTAGACGGCGCCGGTGGGATTGTGCGGGCTGTTCACGATCAGCATGCGCGTGCGGGAGGTGATGAGCGCCCGCAGGCGGTCCAGGTCTGGCAGCCAGCCGTTCTCCCGGGGACAGGGATAGGGGACAGGCCGGCCGCCGGCCCAGGCCAGGGCGATGTCGTAGTTGGGCCAGCGGGGATCGGGCAGCAGGACCTCGTCGCCGGGGTTGACCAGCGCCCCAATGGCGGCCGCGATCACGCCCACCCCGCCCGGCCCGCAGACGATGCGCTCGGGCGTCGTGTGGATGCCGTTGACCAGTTCCAGCTTGGCCGCCAGCCGCTCGCGCAGGGTAACGATGCCCTGGGCGTGGGTGTAGAAGGTCCAGCCCTCGTCGATGGCCAGCTTGGCCGCCTCGGCCACGTGAGCGGGCGTGCGAAAGTTCGGCTGGCCGGCCTCCAGGCGGATGGTCCCGGGCCGCTGCGAGGCCTCGTGGGAGATCTCGCGGATGCCGGAGTGCGAGACGGCTGTCAGGGCCGCGGAGAGGGCGGGCGGAGTCACTCAGCAAGGGTAGGCGAGGTGTGCGGGCGTCGGGCTGCGCCAGGTGGCGACGAACGACCTGCTAGCTCACGCACGCCCCGGCCAAGGTAGCGCCCAAGATTCTGCGACATGGCCTCCACGGCCCCTCAGCCGTCCGCGGTGCGGTCGACGTGGATGTCCATGGTCATCGTGGCGACCGGCAGGCCCAGCCACATCATGTCGATTCGATCGTGAATCATCCCCGACCCGTCGACCCCGTTGACGTCCCGGCACCGGAGTTGGACGGTGAACGGCCCGCTCCGCACCCGCATCACGTACGGGGTGAACGTGTAGCCCCGCTCGGAGAGGAGGATATCGGCGCCGCCCGGCATGTCGTCGGAGGTGACGTGCAGCCGGCGCTCGTCGACCACCTCGCAGGCAAAGCGCTGCTCGAACTTGAGGCCCGACCTGTAGTGGAAGTGGTCCTCGAACTCCCAGCGGGCGGCGGACGTCCCGCGGACGGACGAAAGGTACGTGAACCGGTCGGGGCGCCGGAGAAGCCGCAGCGGGCCGCGGTAGCGGAGCTCCCCGTCACCCCTCCAGGTGCCGGAGAAGAACCGCCGTGGCTGGAGGGGCGTCGGTTCCATAGTCTGCCTCCAGTGGAAGGCTGTACCCAACCTCAAGGTAGCGCCCTGTGCCGGGTCGGCGTTGCTGACAACGGTATTGGTAGCCGATGATCGGCTTCCCGCGCGACGCGCCCGGGCTGCGCGGGGACGACGATCGCGTCCGCTTCCTCGAGCCCGGTAACCGCTCTGCGGCTGAGGCGTCCCTGGCGCCGCCCGGCCGGTTAGAATCGAGGGCCGGGGAGACCGCCACTCGCCGCCTCAAACGATGCCGCACGCCCCAAGCGCAGACCCACGATGAGCAGCCCCCCGAGTGGGTTCGTGCACCTGCACAACCACACCGAGTTCTCCCTCCTAGACGGGGCCAGCCGGATCGACGCCTTGGTCGCCCGCGCCGCCGAGCTGGAGATGCCCGCGCTGGCCCTCACCGACCACGGCGTCATGTACGGCGCCATCCACTTCTACAA
>JALYZG010000124.1 GCA_030948965.1 Candidatus Dormiibacterota bacterium
CGCTTCCTCGGACGAGGCCCCGGCCAAGACCAACAACCAGAACTGACGCTTCACCTCGCGTCTTTGCGGAAGGTTCATGCAGCACTCCTGAAACTCAGGGTGTTGCATCGACCCCTTGAGCCCGCCCCTACTGAGGCCGGTTGAAAAGACGATCCGCCGGCAAATCCACGTATTGCGGTCCGGCTAGGACCACCCTGAAAAAGGCCGGCCCCTTCGCCGACGAGGTCCCGAATTTCCTCGACTCGGGTGCCAATCGAGTAGGCCGACTTAACAGGCTCCATTGACCCGTCCCCGGTCGCCGCGTATTCTGCGGGTCGCCCCCCTCGGGTGGGGGGTTTTTGGAGGAGGGGGTTTGGTTGAGCCGGCCAGGTAGGCGCCGAGTCGCTCAGAGGAGAGGCCCCGGCCGCTATCCGAGCACCCCGGCCGCCAGCTCGCTCAGCACCGGCGTGGCCGCGGCCAGCGCCCGCCCGTCGGCTGGCGCGACATCCATGTCCTCCAGCGCCCGCTCCATCGCCCACAGCACCTGGACTACGTCCCCGTCAAAGACGTGTCCGAGGTGGCCGACCCGGATCAGGCGCCCGGTCATCTTGCCCTGGCCGCCGCCGATCACCACCCCGTACCTCTCGCGCAGCAGCTTGCGGTAGGCGTTGGCGTCGAGAGCAGCCATCGGCACCGCCGACGTCACCGTTGCCGAACGGTAGCCCTCGGCCGCGAAGAGGCCGAAGCCGAGCGCCTCCAGACCCGCGGCAGTCGCGTCCGCCAGCCGCCGGTGGCGCGCATAGACCTGCTCCAGGCCCTCCTCCTCCATCATCCTCAGGCCCTCCTGCACCGCGTAGAGGACGCCGATGGCGGGGGTCCAGGGCGTCGAGCCCTGCGCCGCCTGTTTGCGCATCTCGCGCCAGTCGAAGTAGAAGCGCGGCGCTCGCGCCCGCTCCGACTGCTCCCAGGCACGATCGGACACGCTGACGAAGGCGATACCGGGGGGCGCCATCCAACCCTTCTGGCTGGCGCTGACCACCACGTCCGCACCGATTCGGTCGACCTCGATGGGGACCGAGCTGACCGATGAGACCGCGTCCACAGCCGTGAGCCGCCCGGCCCGCCTCGCCACCCCGACCAGGGCGTCTATGTCGTTGGCGACCCCCGTCGACGTCTCGTTGTGGGTCAAGAACACCGCACCCGCATCAGGGTGAGCCTCGAGGACGCGGTCCAGGTCGTCGGGCTCGACCGGCTGGCCCCACTCCGCGTCCAGGCGTACGACCTGGGTCCCGTAGGCCGCCGCCATGCCGGCCACCCGCTCGCCGAAGTTGCCGCAGACGCAGCACACCACCTTGTCGCCTGGCGAGACGACGTTGGCCACCGCCGACTCGAGGCCGCCCGAGCCCGAGGCGGTCACGATCAGTAGGTCGTTCCGCGTCTCGAAGACCCGCGCCACCCCTGCGGTCACGTCTTGCAGCAGCGAGGCGAACTCCGGTCCGCGGTGATCGATCATGGGCTTGGCGGCGGCGCGCAGCACGCGCTCGGGGAGGGGCGCGGGGCCCGGGATGCGTAGCTGCTGGGGAAGGGTCATCGGCGCCTCCAGGCGGGACGGGCTAGCGGCCGTCCGTGGTGTACGGGAGCAGGGCGATGGCGCGAGCCCGCTGCAGGGCCGCCGTCAGCGGGCGCTGATGCTTGGCGCACGTGCCCGTCACCCGCCGCGGCAGGATCTTGCCGCGCTCGGAGATGTACCGCCGCAGGCGGCTGACCTCTTTGTAGTCGATGTAGTCGATGCGCTCGGCGCAGAACGCGCAGACCTTCCGGCTCGGTCGCTTGGGTCGGCCTTCTCTTCTCTCCGACATTGTTGTACGGCCTCCAACCTAGAACGGGATCTCGTCCGGATCCACGTCTCGAACCGCCGACTCCTCGACCGGCGCATGCTCGCCTTGCGCGCCCTGGCCGGCCTGTTCGCCTGAGCCTCCGGCGGCGCCGGCGCCACCGGGAGACCTGCTCTCGAGGAACTCGAGGTCGTTGATGACCACCTCAGTGGTGCGCCGCTTCTGGCCGTCCTGGCCCTCCCACGACCGTGTCTGCATCCGGCCCTCGACGTAGACGAGTGAGCCCTTCTTCAAGTACTGGCCGGCGAGCTCGGCGAGGTTGCGCTTGCCGATGTTCCAGGCCACGCAGTTGTGGTAATCGGTGAACTCTCGACGCTCGCCATCGGCCCCGCCGGCGTAGCGGTTGGTGGCGATGCTGAACGACGTCACCGCCTGTCCGCTCGGCGTATAGCGCATCTCCGGGTCCCGGGTGAGGCGGCCGATCAGCATGACCTTGTTCAGGCTCATTTGTCCTCCTCCGGTGTGGTTGCCTCGGTTGCGGGAGCGACCGCCTCGCGTGCAGCGGAGGCCGCCTCCGGTTCGGCTGGGGAGACTTCGGCGGCGGCCGGGGGCGGCATGTCGGCGGCGGCAGCCGCAGCCACCGACTCGGCAGCCTCGGCCGCGGCCGCAGCCTTGGCCAGGCGACGCCGCTTGCGGCCGTCCGTCGCCTCCGGCTTGCGCGTGACCAGGTGCCGGAACACGGTGTCCGAGATCTTGAGCGTGGACTCCATCTCGGGCACCCGGTCGGGATCGAGCTGGAAATCGGTTAGCACGTACTGGCCTTCCCGCACGTGCTGGACCTCGTAGGCCAGCCGCCGCCGACCCCACACGTCGGACTTGGTCGAGGCACCGCCGAGGTCCTCGATCAGCTTGTTGACGGTCTTCACGGCCTGGCCGAGCTGGTCTTCGTCGAGCTCGGGCCGGACGATGTAAAGGATCTCGTAGTCCCTGTTCAAGGGGCGCTCCACTCCTTCCTTCGGGATTTGACCTCGTCCAGGGGCGCGCGAGCACGACCGGCGGGGCCAGAAAGGACGTCATGTATTCTAGCGGACCGTTGGCACGGACCCCTCCGCCGAAGTCGAAGGCCGGCGCCCGCTCCAAGCAGGCGCAACGGCCGGTGGCCAAGAGGCCCGGGACCGGCGTCCCTTGGCTGCCGATCACGATCCTCGGCGTGTTTCTCGTCGTGTTCATCGCCCTGGTGGTCTGGTACCGCGCAACTCTTCCGACCGCCGGCGGGGGAGCCGTCACCGGCCAGCCGGTGGCGAACGTCCACTGCGACACCGGCGAGCAGCTGGCCGTGCACTACCACGCCCACCTCACGATCCTTTACCGCGGCACCCCGGTCACGGTCCCAGCCCAGACCGGGATCCTCAGCACCTGCTTTTACTGGCTGCACACGCATGACACGACGGGGGTCATCCACATCGAGGCACCTCAGTCGTCGGCGACCCGAGTCTTCACGTTGGGCGACTTCTTCCACGTATGGGGCCAACCGTTGTCGACGACGCAAGTCGCGACCTTCAAGGTCGGCTCTGGCGATCAACTCAAGATGTGGGTCGACGGCGCACCCTACACGGGGGACCCGAGCCAGATCCCGCTCAAATCGCACAGGCAGATCGTGCTCCAGATCGGCCCGCCTTTCCAGGATCCGCCGCCGACGTTCACCTGGCCTTCCAACCTGGGCCAATAGCGGGCCGAGCGCCGCCGCCTACTGCAGGATCGTGCGCGCGGCTTCCTCGTCGTCGGCCGCGACCAGGAGCCGGTTGCCGGTCGCCAGGTAGACGAGGTTGAGGTTGACTCCGGCCGCAGCCAGCCGGCGGGTCAGAGCCGCGAGGGCACCCGGCTGATCGTCGATCGGCACTGCCAGGGCAGCGCGCTCGGCGACTACGACGTAGCCCGCGGCCTCCAGCGCCGAACGCGCGGCGCCGCCATCCCTGACCGCGATCTGGGCCGCGCTCTCGGACCCCACGGTGTAAGCCAGCACCGCCTCCACGTTGAGGCCCGCCGCCGCGACCGCGTCGGCCACCGCGGCCAGTGAGCCGGGCCGGTTCTCGAGCTGTACCTGCAGGACCTGCAACCTGTCTGCCATGGTGCCAGGTTAGGCGTTTCAGACGTAGTCGCGGGGGTCGAGGCTGCGGGTGAGCCGCGTCAGGTTGCGAAAGCCGCCCGCGGTCACCACCCCCGTGTCCTCGACGCGGACACCGCCCAGGCCCATCTTGTAGAGACCGGGCTCGACGGTGACCACGTCCCCTTCCTGTAACGGGTAGGCCAGGAGGCCCAGGTACGGCGGCTCATGGACGTCGAGGCCCACGCCATGGCCCAACGAGTGCGTCATCCGGGCACCCTCCGCGTCGCCCTCGAAGCCTTCGGTGGTGGTGCCGTAGCCACGCTCGACCAGGCTCGCGCAGGCTTCGCGGTGCACGTCGCGGCCGTCCACTCCCGCGCGGATGCCGGCGATCGCGCTCTCCAAAACGCTGACGCACGCCGCATGCTGGCGCCGGAACTGGTCGGGGATCCCGCCAGAGGCACCCGGCACGACGGTCCGGGTGAGGTCCCCGTGGTAGCGGCTGCGGCTGCCCCGGGGAAAGATGTCGATTATCACCGGAGCCCCGCCCACGATCGGACCCGCGCCCTGGAAGTGGGGCACAGCGCAACCGGGCGAGCCCGCCACGATCATTTCCGCTGCACTGTGCCCGCGCTCAGTGAGGACCGTCTGGGCTCGCGCCATGAGCGCCTCCGAAGTCAGCTCTCTGCCCTCCAGCCGGAGTGTTCCGCCGGGGCCCACGTCCGCGGCGGCCAGCATCCGCACCACCTCCGCGCAGGCCGCCTCAGCCGCCTGCTGGGCAACCTCGATTGCGGCCTGCTCCTCCAGCGACTTGCGCCGCCGCTCCGCCACGAAGAGGTCCTGATCGATAGTCAAATCGAGGCCGCGGTCCAGCAGCGCGGTGTAGTGCGCGGCGGCGAGGCGCGGCGACACCCGCAAGGCCGTGGCTCCGCGGCGCTCCAAGAGCCCGGCGGCCAGGTCCGACCAGCCTCCGTAGAGGCCCCTTGTCTCGTCCCAGCCGAGCTCCGCACGATCGACAACGTGAACTGCGCGGCCTTCGGCCTGGGCGCGCTCCAGCTCCAGGCGCGCCACCACCAGCCAGTCCTCGCCGTCCGGAAAGCGCAAGTACAGCGCTTGCTCCACCGCCATGTGGGCGGCGAAGTAGAAGTCGGCGTCGTCCGACCCTGCGGCCTGGAGCAGGAGGGGAGCGGTTTCGGTCATGTCAGCCTCCGTTCAAGCAGAGCGGCGATCAATGAGGCGAGCGCGGCCGGCGCCTCGGCCTCAAGCTCCTTCTCCACCCATTCCGCCACTGTTGCCGGCACCTGGTCTCTGAGCATTCGGAGTTGGTGTTCGTAGACGGCGCCGAGGCCGACGCCGAAACCGCTCCCGCCGTCCAGGCGCAGCAGCTCCTGGACCTGGTAGCCACCGCTGTAGGAGATGTGGTAGCCATCTCGACGAAGCTGGGCCAGGTCCCGTCGCAGCGTCCGCTCGGAGACTCCGGCGCCGGCGGCGAGGCCGGCGGGCGTGAAACCCGGGCGGCGCAAGACCGCGGCCAGGATGCGCTGGCGGCGGGCGAAGCGGCCCGAGCGCGTCATGCCTTGAAGAACGTAAGGCTTTCAGATGAGTTCGCGGACGCCCCGCCCGGCTCAGCCAGATGTTCCACGTTTTACATCGCGCCGTGCTGTTCTCAGGCTCAGCCGATGTCGTCCCATCCGGTGTTGGCTTCGAACGGGTCCGCCTCCGCCTCCTCCTGGCCCGGCGCCTTCTGATGGAAGCGGCTCGCGATCATCTGGTAGGCCATCGCCTTAGGGATGCCAAGCTTCGTCAGAGACTTGATCTCATCGGCCATGACCTTGTCTCGCGCCGCCTCGATGGCCGCCAGCACCTCTTCCAGCGTCGCGGTCCGCCTGCCGTTGACCATGGCTGACCGACTATACCGAACGCCTCCCGGAGCACCCCCGATCCGGCCCCAGCCGTGGTTCCCCGGTTACACTCCGGATTCGTGCCCAAACACGCTCCGGACAGGATCCGGAACGTTGCCGTCCTGGGGCATTCCCACGACGGCAAGACCACGCTCGCGGAGGCGATGCTCTTCGCCGCCGGGGCGGTGCCCCGGATGGGGGCCACGGACGCAGGCACGGCGGCGCTCGACTTCGAGCCCGAGGAGCAGCGGCGCCACATCTCCATCAACCTCGGCCTCGGCCACCTGGAGATGGACGGCTTCAAGCTGAACCTGCTCGACACGCCCGGCTTCTTCGATTTCGCAGGCCAGGTCGTGGGCGCCCTGAGCGCCGCAGACAGCGCCCTCGTCGTGGTCGGCGCGAGCTCGCAGGTGGCCGTCGGGACCGAGGTCGCGTGGGGTCGCCTCAGCCGCGCCCGGACCCCCCGGCTCGTCGTCGTGAACAAGATGGACAAGGAGAACGCCGACTACTTCGGAGTCCTGGACGCCATGCGCGAGCGGCTCGCTCCGCGTCCCGTCGCCCTGCACCTGCCGATCGGGGCAGAGTCGAGCTTCCGGGGCGTGGTCGATCTCCTGCACATGAAGGCTTTCGTCAGCCAACCTGACGGCAAGGGCGCAGAGGCGCCAGTCCCGGACGACATGCGCAGTCTCGTCGCGGAGCGTCACGAGCAGCTCGTGGAGGCGGCTGCCGAGGGGGACGACACGCTCTTGGAGAAATACCTGGAGGAGGGCACGCTCAGCGACGAAGAGGTGGAGCGAGGACTCCGGGAGGGCATCGTGGCGGGCCGGGTCTGCCCGGTTGTCTGCTGCTCAGCGACAAAGCTCCTCGGCGTGCGAACGCTGATACGCGCCGTCTGTGACCTGCTCCCGCCGCCCGTCGCCGATCCCCAGGCGCCGGCTCGGGCCTTTGTCTTCAACACCTACTCGGACCCGTTCGGGCGCGTCAGCTACTTCAAGGTGCTGGGCGGCTGCATCCGCTCCGATTCCACGGTCGCCAACGTCACGCGGTCCAGCCACGAGCGCCTGGGCACGCTGTTTTCGCCCCAGGGCAAGGACCACGTCAACGCCCAGGAAGTTTGCGCCGGGGACATCGGGGCCGCGACCAAGCTGGCCACGACGCTCACCGGCGATGTGCTCGGCAACGACGGTGACGCGCCGGCGCTCGACCTACCTCCGGCCGCCTACCGCCTGGCCATCTTCCCGCGCTCCCGCGGCGACGAGGAGAAGATCTCCACGGGCCTGGCCCGCCTGGCCGAGGAGGACCGGACGCTGCGCGTGGAGCGCAATGACGAGACGCACCAGATGGTCGTCGGCGGTCTCGGGGACGTTCACCTCGACGTGATCCTGGAGAAGCTGAAGCGCAAGTACGGGGTGGAGGCGACGACTGAGACGCCTCGCGTCGCCTACCGGGAGACGATCGCGGGCACGGCCAAAGCCGAGGGCCGGCACGTCAAGCAATCGGGCGGCCACGGCCAGTACGGGATCTGCGTCATCGAGGTCGCCCCGGTCGCCCACGGCGAGGGCTTTGTCTGGGAGGACAAGATCTTCGGCGGCTCTATCCCCCAGAACTTTCGGCCTTCGGTACAAAAGGGCATCGTCGACGCCATGGCCAAGGGGGTCGTCGCCGGCTACCCGATGGTGGACATCAAGGTCCGGTTGCTCGACGGCAAGTACCACAGCGTGGACTCGTCGGACATGGCCTTTCAGATCGCCGGGGGCCTGGCCATCCGCAAGGCCGCCGTCGACGCCAGCCCGGTCCTGTTGGAGCCCATCCAGGATGTCGTGGTTCGGGTCCCGGAGCGATACCTGGGTGACCTCATGTCCGACCTCAACGGCAAGCGGGGCAGAATCGCGGGCACCGAACCAGACGACGGCTGGCAGATCGTTAGGGCCAGCGTGCCCGAGGCGGAGACACAGCGGCTGGCGCTGGACCTCCGCTCGATCACCCAGGGCCGCGGCTCGTACACGGCCACGTTCTCCCACTACGAGGAGGTCCCGGCCCACCTAGCGAAACCCCTCATTGAGGCGTTCCAAAAGCAGTGAGATGGCAAGGGGAGGGCGAGCCCTCCCCTTCCAGAACCCCACCACTTGGCCACCAAATGTTGAGTTCTATCCCCAGGAAACCCCCAGATTGTGGATATATGACGCAAGGTGGGATTCGGAAGCGAAGGCAGAGACGCCACTTACGCCGGCATGCAGAGCCCGGCTCCGCCGGGCGGTGAGGCGATTAACCCTCTGCACCCCCAACGCCAGGCCCGCGCTAGCGTCGTCGGTGGGGTCTTGGAAGGGGAGGCCTGCCTCCCCTTGCCACGTTATAGTGGCCGGGAACCAGGACATGATCGAGCAGACCGCGATCGAGCAGCAGCGCGCGCTCTATTTTCACCGTCGCCGGCACGAGGAGCCGACCCCCAGGCGCCTGCTGCGGGAGTCTGACCAGCTGCTCTTCTGGCTGGAGGAGTGCCTGGTCCAGGGCCACAAACTCGTGCCCGGCTGGATCGTCCCGCGACTGATGACGGTGCTGGCCGGGGCCGATGCGGCGCTGCCGCGAAAGCTCGGCTCGGAGCGGCGACCGGAGAAGGTGATGGACCTCCTCTACCAGGCGCAGGAGCGGTTGATGGAGCTGTCGGTTCGCTCTCGCCGGCCGGCGAAGATCATCCCCCTCTTCCGCTGACCGAACCCGAAGCGGGGCCCGATTCGCAGTCGCGTCGCCTGCACGTGGACCTGCACATGCACTCGCGCTGGTCGCCCGACAGCAGCACGTCGCTGGCGGCGCTCGTCGAGCGTGCGCGAGAGGTTGGCCTCGACCGGATCGCGCTCACGGACCACAACACGGCGGCCGGGGCGCTGGAATTGAAGCGTCTCGAGCCGGAGCTGACCATCGTGGGCGAGGAGGTGCGCACGTCGGAGGGCGAGATCATCGGCCTCTTCATCACGGCCTCCCTGCCCGCCGGCGGCCGGCCCGAAGGTGTCTGCGACATGATCCACGAGATGGGCGGCCTGACCTACGCGTGCCATCCGCTCGACCGACGGCGCGCCAGCTTCCGGCCCGAGCGCCTGGTCGAGCTCGGGCCGCGCCTGGACATCATCGAGACGCACAACGCGTGGGCCGGCGACTCCGCTAATCGCGCCGCCGCCGAGCTCTGTCGCGACCTCGGCCGGGTGGCCGCCACCGGCAGCGACGCCCACGCCCCGCGCGAGCTGGGGCGCTCCTGGATGGAGATCGAACGGTTTGAGGGGCCGGCCGACTTCCTGCTCAAGCTGGCCCGCGCGCACCACATCGTCGGCAACGCAAGCGGCGCCGGCCGGCGGGCGTGACCCGGTCCGGACTGCTGGTCGCGGGCTCGGTCGCGATCGACTCCCTGCAGAACGGACGGATCACCGGCGAGCTCGGCGGCTCCGCCCTGTACTTCAGCCTCGCGGCTTCCCTGCTGGTGCCGGTGCTAGTGGTGGCTCCGGTCGGCGCCGATGCCGCCGAGCAAGTCCGCGAGCGCCTAGCGGCGCGAGGCGAGGCCATCGACGCGAATCGCCTGGACGTGGTGGACGCGCCCACCTACCGCTGGTTCGCAGCGGACGACCACGGCCAAAACCGGGACCTGGGCAGCCAGGACTCGATATACGACGCGTGGTCGCCACGCATCCCTTCCGGCTACCGGGGCTGGGCCTTCGTGGGCTCGATGCGGCCCGATCGACAGCTCGAGGCGGCGATCGCCCTCGACGGCTGCGGCCTGCTAGCGGCCGACGCCATGCGCTCCTACGTCGAGGCGTCGCCGGGCCCGGCGCAGGGCGTCCTGGCGCGGGCCGGCTGGTACTTCGGCAACGAGGAGGAGCTGGCCGCACTGGGCGGCGGTGACCCGCCCCAGTTCCGCCGCCGCTGGGGACTCGCGGGGCTGGTCCTGAAGCGAGGCCCGGGCGGAGCCACCGTTTTCACCGACGCCGGCGAGCACCACGAGCCGGCTCTGTTCGATCCTCCGGCGGTCGACACCACGGGGGCCGGGGACGCGCTGGCGGGAGCCATGCTCGGCCGTTGGCTGGAGCTCGGCGGACGAGCGGAAACATTGCCGGAGGCCCTGCGCTGGGGCGTCGCCGCGGCCACCATCGCCATCTCCGGAGTGGGTCAGCGGAGCCTGGTCCGGGCGACCCGGACCGACCTCGAAGTTCTGGTCGCCGGGCCCCGCCGGAGCTCTCCGGTGGCTTGAGAATCCGCTCGGATCGGTGAATTCGGGTTGAATTCAGGCGGAAGCGCCCATACAATTGGGCGCGTCCACCAAGTGTGACGCAAAGATTGAGCGCCTTGGCAACACAAAGTGAGGTATTGCCCGTGGAAGGTTATTGTCTGAAGTGCAAGCAGCATCGGGAGATGAAGACGCCCAAGCAGATCACCATGAAGAACGGCAAGCCCGCGACCGAGGGCATCTGCCCGGTCTGCGGGACGCGCATGTTCAAGATCGGGAAGGCGAAGTAGCGGTCCGGTAGTGGCGCCGGCGTGGGGCGGGCGGGCCGCCGCCTGGCCC
>JALYZG010000125.1 GCA_030948965.1 Candidatus Dormiibacterota bacterium
GCATAGACTCCTCCGCCACCGGCGGGGGTGCCGGTTCGGTCGGATTCTTTCGTGAATGAACGCATCCGTCTCGGTCAGATTCTCGCTGGCCCAACGCGGGGGGTTGACAATCGAATAGGTTCGTGGCATTACCCCCCGGGGTGGGCGGGAAAGAGGGGGGTGGGTACACAATTCTCAAGTCAACAAGTTCGCCGCCTCGGCGATCGCCCTCAGCGCAACCCGAGGGCCGCCGCTCCCTGGAGAGCCAGCCCGTGAATCGGGTTGGCGAAAAAGCCGATCGCCGCCAGCAGCACCAGCGGTGCCAGCGCGCCCACCGTCACCACCAGCACCGGCCGCCCACCCCGCCCCCGGCGTGCCGCTGCGGCAGCCGCGACGGCCCCCGACTCCAGCACCATCGGCGCCAGCGCCCCGACCGCGCCGAAGCCCCCCAGGATGCCGGCGAGCAGGCCCACACCCAGGAGCCAGCTCATGCCGGACCGGATCAGCTCGGCCGCCACGGTGAACTCGCCGAAGAACCCGGCCAGGAGCGGCACTCCGGCCAGTGAGAGCAGCGCCGCAGCCATCGCTGCCGCCCGCAGCGGGTCGCGGTTGGCCAGACCCGCCCAGCCCCCCGTCTTCTCCACGCCCTCCGCCAGCAGCGGCGCCGCCGCCGCTGCCGGCAGCAGGCAGCCGAGCAGGAACAGGGCAGCCGCCGTCGCCCGGCGGTCGTGCGCCGCCAGGCCGGCGGCGATCCAGCCCACCTGCTGGACGGTCAGCCACACCGCCACAGTTCGCGGCGAACGCAGCCACGCCGCGCGCAGCCCGCCCCAGAGCATGGCCACGGCGGCCAGCGCCGAGAACCATGGCGCCCAGGCCGCGTTGACCCCGACCAGGCTGGCGAGAAGCCGCGCCGCCACGATCACGCCGGCCGCAATGACGAGTGTCCCGAGGGCGGCCGCGGCTGGCGGCCACGTCTCCTCCTCGCTGAGCAGCAGCGCCTGGAAGGGCGCCAGGCCCACTCTCAGCGCCAGGGCGGCGAGCAGGACCAGAACAGCCACCGCCAGCGGCGCGGAGGCGCGAGGCGCCGTCAGAACGGCCGCGATCGTGGTCAGCTGGGTCGAGGCGGCGAACGCCGCGACAAAGGCGAAGCCGAGAGCGGTCAGAGCGGCGGTCAGCCCGGAAACGGCCAGAAACCGGCTGCCGCGAGAAACGGCGGCCTCAGTCCACGACTCCGGAGCTAGGCCCCAGCGGAAGCCGGCCACGCCGGCCAGCGCCGCGAGCTCTAGCCCCGCCCACAGCCCCACCAGGGACGCGGCAGAAGCCGCCACCATGGCCCCGAAAGCGGCCAGGAAGGCGGCCGCCAAAGCCCGGGGCGTGCGCTCCTCGCCCCAGCCCGAAACCGACGCGATCACCAGCAGGCCGATCAGCACGGCCGCCTTGGCATAAAGGCTGAAGCGGTCCTGGAGCCAGCCGCCGCCGAAGAGTGCGCCCACCTGCGCGCCCAGCCAGAGCTCGACGCCCAGTGCGGCGAGAGCCGCCACCGAAGCGCCCGGGACGAGCCACCGGCGGGCGGCGACCGCCAGGACCCAGGGGCCGATGAGGAGCGCGGCCGCGGCGCCCAGGACCAGGGCCTCGGGGATGAGCGCGGTGAGCCTCACGGCCCTGCCGGAGTGGGCGCTGGAGAACTCGGAGACGCAGACGGAGACGGCACCGAAGGCAGAGGCGACGCGGCAGGCGTCGGGGGCGCGGCGACCGCGTAGGCGCCGGCCAGGTCGGCGGTCGCGGAGTTGACGACGTTCGCCATCCCGGGGTCGAAGAGCGGGATGCCGAAGAGCTGCGGACCACCCGGGACGAGCCCCACCCAGAGCAGCGCGCCCACCAGGATGCCCAGGTACCAGCGGTCGGGCAGCGTCGCCTCCTGCCCGGCCGGCAGGTCGGGCGGGGGCGCCCCGAACAGGGCCCGCTGGGCCAGCCAGGCGATCGCGCAGGCGCCCAGGACCAGGCCGGCGCCGACAGCCAAGGATTGGTCCAGCGCCCGTCCAAACGAGCCCAGGAAGATCATGACGCCGGACGTGAAGGTGGCCGCGAAGGGCACGCCCAGCGCCGCGAGGCAGCCCAGCAGGAGCAGCCAGCTGAGGACGGGATGGCGGCCGGCGAGCCCCGAAGCGGCGGCGAGGCTCCGAGCCTGGGCGCGGAGGGCCAGCGTGGCGGCCGCGCCCACCACCAGCGCCGCCGCCAGCCCGCCGGCGTAGAGCGAGAGCACCACGCCGTGCAGCGAGAGCGGGGTCAGCCCCGACAAACCGAGCAGGGTTACGCCTCCCGGGATCAGGGCCAGGTGCGCCGCCATGCGGCGCAGGTCGCTGGAGCGCAGAGCGGCGAGGGCGGCGTAAAAGACCGTGACCGCCGCGACCACGCCGACATAGGGCGCGATGGCTTTCGAGCCGTCGTGCAGGACCCCCGCCATCACCACCACCAGCATCAGCCCGCCCAGGCGGGAGGCCGAGCCCGCGACCAGCACGGCCAGCCCCGCTGGAGCGTCGGAGTAGAGCTCTCGCGCCCAGCCGTGGAGCGGCACCAGCGGCAG
>JALYZG010000128.1 GCA_030948965.1 Candidatus Dormiibacterota bacterium
CTCCGGGCCCGGCGCCTTGGGGACGGCCTCCAGGCGGCGCATGAGGCCGGCCGCGGCCAGGCCTTGGGTGGGCGGCGGCAGCTCGTAGACCGTCAGGTCGCGGTAGGGGAAGGCGACCGGGACCACCCACTCGCAGCGGTGGAGAGCCAGGTCGTCGGCGCCCAGGAAGCCGCCGCGGCCCGCTACCGCGGCCACGATGGCCTCGGCGATGCGGCCGCGATAGAAGGGCAGCCAACCGTTCCTGCCGATCTCCTCCAGGGTGTCGGCCAAGTCCTGGTTGCGAAGCAGCATCCCCGCCTTGAGCGGCGGCAGGAGGCGCGCCGCCTCCGGCTCGCGCAGCAGCCAGCCGGCTGAGGAGGCCAGGGCCGCGGCCAGTCCGGGGCTGACGATCCAGCCCTCACGGGCCAGCTGAGCGGCAGGCTGGAGGAGGGGGCGCAGGCCCATCCGGCCGAAGCGCTCGATGAGCAGGCCCCAGGCCTGGACGGTGCCGGGGACGGTGACCGTCAGTGCCCCGGTCTCCGGCATCGTCTCGTGGCCCTGGGCCCGGACCGCGGCCACCGATGCCGAGGCTCCCGAACGACCTGCCCCGGCCAGACCCTCAGGCTGGGTCCCACCGGCCGGCCAGACGAGCGCGAAGAGGTCGCCGCCGACCGAGGTCATGTGCGGGTAGACGACGCAGAGCACGGCGTTGGCGGCCACGGCGGCGTCGGCGGCTGTGCCCCCCGCTCGGAGCACCTCGGCTCCGGCCTCGCTGGCCAGGTGGTGCGGGCTCGCCACCACCCCGCCGCCGGGCGGAGCGCTCAGGGGACCACCACCTCGATGGCAGCGGGCAAGATCTCGAACGTGGCCGGGAGGATGCCGGGCTGCTCGCCATCTACGTCCAGCCGAACCACTTCCGGCGAGGTCAGCTCCACCCGCCGCGCCAGGCGGTGGCTGATCTTGCCTCCCGGCCCCTGAAGGTGCGTGCCCCGGCGGTAGCGGAGCATCGCCTGGGCAGCCTCCACAACGCTCAGGTCGCCCGCCACGACCACGTCCAGCAGACCGTCGTCTGGGATCGCCGCGGGTGCGATCATCATGCCGCCGCCGTAGAAGCGGCAGTTCGCGACCACGACCTGCTGCGCTACCACGTCCAGGTGCTGGCCATCGATGACCGCGTGCAGGCGCCGGTTCTTCCAGCCCAGGCCGGTGAGGACGGACGCAGCGGCGAACGTGATCGAGCCATTTACGAGGCGAAAGCCGTCGTTGACGCGGCGCACGACCTCGCCCCCGATGCCCGCGTCGGCCACGTTGAGGAAGGCCAAGGTGGCGGTCGCGCCGCCCTCTGTCGCGCAGGTCACGAGGCCGGCGTCGAGGCGCCGGGTGCGGCGGGCGGCTATGACCGCCGCCAGTGCTTCGACGTCGTGGGGGAGCCGCCACATGCGCCGGAAGTCACCACCCGTGCCCATGGGCAAGATCGCCAGGCGCGATCCGGTGGTGATCGGCCGCCCGGCCTCGAAGAAGCCGTTCGCGACCTCGTTGATGGTCCCGTCACCGCCGGCGGCCACGATCACAGGCCGACCCTCGCGCACCGCGGCCCGCGCCAGCTTCACCGCCGCCCCCCGGCGGTCGGTGAGGACCGTGTCGAAGTCGAGGCCCGCCCGCCGGAGGCGCGCCGCGACGTCGGGCCAGCCACGTCCGGTCCGGCCGCCCTTCGCCGCCGGGTTGAGGACCACGATCACGTCCTTCACGGCCGCGGCCCCCCTTCCCCGCCCACCCCGTTCGGGTTCAGCCGGCGCTCGGGGTCGATGGTTGCCCGCACGGCCTCCCACACGGGCCACCAATCGCCCAAGTCGCGGCGCACCCATGGAGCGCGGGCCTGGCCCACGCCGTGGTGGTGGCTGAGGGCCGCCCCGTGTGCCAGGCCCGCCTCCATGGTCCCCTCCCACGCCGCCCGGTATCGGGCTTCCGCCGCGGGTTCGTCGGGCGCCGAGCCGGCGAAGGAGAAGTAGGCGCAGCCACCCTGTTCGGTCAGGTGGCTGAAGTGGCACAGCACCACGTCCGCCATCCGCTCGAGGTGGTCGCGGACGTCCGCGTAGAGGCGAGGCAGGACCTGCCACGTGCTCCCCAGCTCGATCGTGTCGAGGTAGGCGCCCGGCCCCTCGAGCATGGCCACCAGCCGCTCGGCGGAGAGGTCGAAGCGATGCCGCAGCCAGCGCTCCCACGGCTCCGGCCCGAGGGCCGAGCCGCCCTCGGCCTCGACCACCTCAGCCAGTTCCGCCGCCTCCGCCTCCGCCACCCGGCGCCGGCCAGCGCAGGCGGCCACCAGGAGGCAGCCGTCGAACTCGCCCTGGAACGCGGAGTCGGAGGGGTCGTAGAGGCGCATCACGAGCGGCCGCAGACCGCGCTGCATGACCTCCCGCATGGCTCTGAGGCCGGCGTCCACGTCCGCCAGCCGCCAGCCTGTGCCGACCATCGCCTCGGGTAGGCGGTGGACGCGCAGCACCGCCTCCAGGATCACGCCCAGTGCGCCTTCGGCGCCGCAGAAAAGCTGGTGCAGCGCAGCGGGACCGGCCGACCGGGCGGGGGTCCGCGTCTCGACCACACGGCCGCCCGGCAGCGCCACGGTCAGGCCCGCGACCATGTCCTCGACGCCCCCGAAACGGGTCGACTCCTGGCCCGAGGAACGGGTCGATACGAGCCCCCCGAGCGTGGCCACCGGCAGAGAGCTGGGAAAGTGCCCGAGCGTCAACCCGACCGCGTTCAGGCTCCGCTCCAGCGCCTGGCCGTTGACCCCCGCTCCCGCGCGGACGAGGAGGTTCGGCGCGTCGATGTCCAGGTGGTCGAGTCCGCCCAGGTCGAGGACCAGATCGCCGGGCTCGGGGTCGACGGCGCCGCAGACCCCACTGCCGCCGCCCCGAGGGACGACTCGGCGACCGGAGCGCAGAGCCTCGACGACTTCCTTGTGGGTGGTCGGTCTACGGATGTCAGCAGCCAGCGCACTGGCCCCGGCCCGGGCTCGCATCAGCCCCAGCGGCCAGAGGTCGCGGGCCGGGTCACGCTCCACCCGCCCATCATCCCTGGAAGCCGGCTCGAGGGCGTCAGCCGCTGAGTAGGCGCCGAGTCTCGGCCACGTCGCGGGCGATCTGGTCGATCAGCGCGCGTGTGTCCGGGAAGCGCTCCTCGCCTCGCAGCCAGGCGCTGAAGCGGAGCTCCAGGCGCCGCTGGTAGAGGTCGCCGGCGAAGTCGAGCAAGAAGGCCTCCACCCTCAGGTCGGTGCCCTCGAACTGAGGCCGGTAGCCGACGCTGATGGCGGCCATGTGCTCGCCCTCGGGAGTCCGGGCCCAGCCCGCGTAGATGCCCCGGCCGGGAACCAACTTGCCCGGGGGCACGGTCAAATTGACGGTCGGATAGCCGATCTGGCGGCCGATGCGGTCGCCCGGTTCCACCAGCCCGGCGAGGGTGAAGTCGCGCCCCAGGAGGCTGTTCGCCGCGTCCACCTCGCCCAACGTCAGCAGCCGCCGGACCTCGGAGCTGTGCACATCCCGGCCGTTCAGCGCGAAGTGCGGAATCACGGTCACCTCGTAGCCCCGCGTTCGCCCGTCCTGGCGCAGCCAGGTGACGTCGCCCTCGCGCCCCCGCCCGAGTGCGAAGTCCGGACCGGCCACGAGCCGGGAGAGGTTCATGGCCGTGCCCAGACGGGCCATGAAGTCGGCCGCGGGCACGGCCGCGAGGGCACGGTTGAACTCGAGCACGATCGCGTGTCGCACGCCCTGCGCGCCCAGGAGCGCCACCCGCTCCTCCAGGGTCGTGATCTGCGCCGGGCAGTTGGCGGGATCGAGGACACAGCGGGGATGGGGGTCGAAAGTGATGCAGGCCGGCTCCGCCCCGGCGGCCGCCGCCGCGCTGACCACCTCACCCAGGACGGCGCGGTGGCCGAGATGGACCCCGTCGAAGCTGCCCACCGCCAACACCACCGACCCCATCGGGCTCTCGGGCAGCCCAAAATGAACTTTCACCCGAGAAACTCTATGCGGACGACGGTAACCCTGGAGGCCGACGTGGAGGCCCTACTCAAGAATGCGATGCGCGAGCAGGGCCTGTCCTTCAAGGAGGCGCTGAACCGGGCCGTCCGCTCCGGCCTCGGCGGCAGTAGCGCCTATCGTCGATTTGAGACCCCGACATTCAGCTTGGGCGTCGACCCGCAGGTGTCGCTCGACAAGGCGCTGTGTCTCGCTGCGGAGCTGGAGGATGATGATTCGGCCCGCAAGCTCGCCGCCCGCAAGTAGAGCGCGGACATGAAGGTTGTGGGTGGCGACGTCCTCCTTCACGCGTCAACCGGGACGCCGAGAACCACGAGCGACCAGGACCGGCGTCTTTCCCCGGCCGCTCGCGGTCGAGCAGGCGTTCAAGGTGATGGAGGCCTGGATGTCTCATCCCGCCGTAGTCGCACTGCAGCCCAGCGCCCGCCACCTGCAGTTGCTCGCCGGCCTTTTGGAGCCGCTCGGTGTCGGTGGCAACTTGGTGGGAGACGCGCACCTGGCGGCCATCGCCGTCGAACACGGAGCCGAGCTGGTCTCTTTCGACCGCGACTTCGGCCGGTTCGCGGGCCTGCGCTGGCGCCTGCCCTCGCTACCCGCCTAGCCCAGGACCCGATCGGGGACGAACGTGCGGCGGAGCGGGTCAGTGTGGCCGACCGCGACCAGGTGGCCGAGGTCGTCGTGGGCGCGGAGCACGCCGGGCTGGGGTTCGGGCAGAACCCGGACGGCCCGACCCTGACGGATCTGCGCCTCCTGGTCCGCGTTCACCCGCACAGCCTTCACGCCCGGCAGCAAAACCTCGGGCGCCAGCAGGTGGTGCTGTACCGCTCCACCGCCATCGATCTGGTCCATCGGCACGGCTTCCTCCACCCTGAGAGGTCCGTAGGCCGTGCGCACCAGGCGCCCGAGGTAGCCGCCGACACCCAGCGTCTCTCCCAGGTCCCGGGCCAGTGAGCGCAGGTAGACGCCACTGGCGCACGTGACGCGGATCCTGGCGGCAGGGGCCGGCCCAGGCGCGAAGGCCAGCAGCTCGGCGGACATGACCTCAACCGTGCGCGCCGGCGGCCGCTCCAGTTCTCCCGCGCGCGCTCGCTTGTAGGCCCTCCGGCCCTCCACCTTGACCGCCGAGAAGGCGGGCGGCTCCTGGCTGATGCGGCCCACGAAGCCGCTGAGGGCGGTCGCCACCTCCTCCGCCGTCAGGCCATCCGCGGGCGCCACCGGCTCCAGTTCGGCCTCGGCATCGTCGGTGGCCGTGCGGAAGCCGAGGTGGACTGTGGCCTCGTAGGTCTTGGGCAGCCGGTGGGCGTGATCGGTGAGACGCGTGGCGGATTCGAATAGGATCGGCAACACCCCGGTGGCCAGGGGGTCCAGCGTGCCGGCGTGGCCGACGCGGCGCGCGCCTGTCAGGTCCCGCAGCCGGCGCACGATTGTGAACGAGGTCGCGCCAGCCGGCTTATCGACGCTGAGAACGCCGGCCCGCATCGGCGGCCTCCGCAATGGCCTCTCGCGCCGCCGCCAGCACCTGCTCGGCCGCCTCGTCGAGTGGCCGGTGAATCTCGGCCCCCGCCGCCCTCACGTGCCCGCCACCGCCGAACCGGGCGCAGAGTGCGGCGGCGTCGACTGGCCCGCGCGTGCGCACGCTGATCTTGGTCAGAGTGCCCGTGACCTCTTTGAAGAGCACCCCGACGTCGATTCCGTCGATGCTGTTGACGCTGTCGATGATGCCCTCCGATTCCGCCATCACCGCCCCGGCTTCACGCAGCATGCGCCGCGTGACCCGGGCGTAAGCGAGGCGCCCATCCATCTCCACGCGGAGGCCGGCCATGGCCAGGCCGGTCAGCTTCAGCGTGGTCAGAGGCCGCGACTTGTAGACCATCGTGGCGATCGCGCTGGGGTCCGCGCCGAGCGCGGCCAGGCGGGCGCCGTCGGCCAGGGCGCGGGCATTCGTGTTCTCGTGCCGAAAGCCACCCGTGTCGGTCATCAGCGCGGTGTAGAGGTTGGTGGCCATGCTCGGGGTTATCTCCCAGCCGAAGCCGGTCATCATGTCCAGGCACATCTGGCCGACGGCTGCCGCGTCCGGGTCGATGATGTTGACGTTGCCGAACATCGAGTTCGACGTGTGGTGGTCGATGTTGACGATCGTCGCGCGGTCGCCGATCCGGCTGGCCGCACTGCCCGAGCGCTCCATGTTGCCGGCGTCGAAGAACAGGACCAGGCCGGTGTCGGCGCCCGGCGGCGGATCCTCCACTATCCGCTCGTAGCCGGGCATCCAGCTGTACATCCCAGGCAGCGGCGGCGGGATCACCACGTGCACCGTCTTGCCCTGGGCACGCAGCGCCTCCGCAAACGCCAGGCTGCAGCCGAGGGTGTCGCCGTCGGCGTCCTTATGGCCGAAGATCAGGATCTCGTCGTGGCTCCGAAGCAGGCCCTGGAGCTGGGTCGCCCGCTCCTGAATGGTCGTGCTCGTCACGTGGTCCCAGCCCGGTGCTCGTTCTCAGGCCCCGGCTGAGCGGGGTCGGGCGACTCCGGAGGCAGGATCTCGCGCAGGCGCTGAGCGATGTGCACCGAGTACTCGATCGAGGGGTCGAGCTCGAAGCGCAGCTCGGGTGAGTACCTTAGGTTCTCCAGCCGCCGACCGAGCTCGCGCCGGATGACGCCCCGGGCGCTGCTCAGGCCCGTCAGGGTCTGCGCGCGCTCAGATTCGCCGCCCAATACGGAGATCCGGACGCGGGCCAAACGCAGGTCGGGCGACATGCGCACGCCGGTGATGCTCACAAAGCCGATGCGAGGGTCCTTCAGATCGCGGTGGATGATGGCCATGATCTCCTCGCGAACCTGCGCGCCCACCTGCTCCAAGCGATGACTTACCACGGCATCGAGGGCAAAACCGGCGGGGGCGAGGCGGTGCCTGGCGAGCCCTTCGCCATGGAGGATCAGAGCTCTTCGAGCTCGAGGCGATAGGTCTCCATCAAGTCGCCGGGTTCGAACGTCTCGAAGCCCTCGAGCCCGATACCGCACTCCTGGCCGGCGGTCATCTCGCGAACGTCGTCCTTGTAGTGCCGGAGCGAGGCGATGCGTCCCTCCCAGACCTGGCTCTGACCTCGGAAGAGCCTGGCCACGCCGCCCCGCGAAACCTTGCCCTCGAGCACACGGCTGCCGGCGATGAGGCCCAGGCGCGGGATCCTGATCGCCATCACCACTTCGACGCGACCCTCCTGGACCTGCCGGTAGGTGGGCTCGCGCAGGCCCTTGGCGGCACGCTCGACGTCCTCGGTCAGCTTGTAGATGACGTCGTAGTAGCGGACCTCGACCTTCTCCCGGTCCGCGGTCCGCTCCGCCGCCTGGTTCGACTTGAGGTTGAAGCAGACGATGATGGCGCCCGAGACGCCGGCCAGGAGAATGTCGGAATCGCTGACCGTGCCGACGCCCTGACCGAC
This sequence comes from Candidatus Dormiibacterota bacterium, assembly GCA_030948965.1. Taxonomy (GTDB): domain Bacteria; phylum Chloroflexota; class Dormibacteria; order Dormibacterales; family Dormibacteraceae; genus JALYZG01. The sequence continues at coordinate 7,454 of JALYZG010000128.1, forward strand.
CACTTTGATGGTGACGACCGGATCTTCGATCTTCTGCAGCGCCGCGAGCACGGCCTCGAGCGTGCCCTGGGCGTCGGTCTTGACGACCAGATTGAGTTCCTTCGTCTCGCCCGCCTGGGCCCGCCGCGCCAGCTCCTCCAGGGTCAGGCGGGGCGCCGTCTGGGCCGCCGCTTCCGTCGCCCGCCGCTCCTGGAGCTTGGTCAGCGCGATCTGGCGCGCGGTCTTCTCCGAACCCACGACCTGGAAGACGTCGCCGGCGCTGGGCACCTCGCTCAGGCCGCTGACCAGCACCGGCGTGGCCGGGCCCGCCTGCAGCACCGTCTCGCTGCGGTCGTTCATGAGGGAGCGGACGCGGCCGTAGATGTGGCCGCAGACGAAGAAGTCGCCGACCCGAAGCGTGCCGTTCTGGACCAGCACCGTGGCCACCGGGCCGCGGCCGCGCTCCAGGTTGGCATCCACCACGGTGCCGACCGCGTGGCGATCGGGGTTGGCCTTCAGCTCCAGGATGGCGCTCGAGAGCACGATCGTCGTCAGCAGGTCGTCGAGGCCCTCGCCGGTCCGGGCCGAGACGTGGACGCATTCGTACTCGCCGCCGTAATGTCGGGTGACTATGCCCCGCTCGGCCAGCTCCGCGTGCACGCGGTCGATGTTCGCGTTCTCCCGGTCGATCTTGTTGATCGCGACCACGATCGGCACCTCGGCCGCGCGCGCGTGCTGGATCGCCTCCACCGTCTGGGGCATGACCCCGTCGTCGGCCGCGACCACCAGCACCGCGATGTCGGTGATCTGGGCGCCGCGCGCGCGCATCGCCGTGAAGGCCTCGTGGCCCGGCGTGTCGATGAAGACGACCGTCTCGCCATCCGGTGTCTCGACCTGGTAGGCGCCAATCCTTTGCGTGATCCCGCCCGCCTCACCCTGGGCCACACGGGTGTGGCGGAGAGCGTCCAGGATCGAGGTCTTGCCGTGGTCGACGTGGCCCAGCACGGTGACGATCGGCGGCCTTGGCTGAAGCGTGGCCGGGTCCTCACTGGCGAGCGAGAAGAGGGCATCGCGGGTGGTCGTGGAGACAGCGCCGTCCCGCCCCTGGGACTCGACAGAGATCACGTCCTCAGAGGCGATGGGCTCGACGGTGAAGCCGAAGTCGTCGGCCACGATCTCGGCCGTGCCGTAGTCGAGGGTCTGGTTCTTGGTAGCCATCACCCCGCTCTGGAGCAGCTTTTTGATGACGTCCGCGGACCCCAGGCCGAGGCGTTCGGCGAGGTCCTGCACGGTGACCGAGGGCGGCAGCATGACCTTGCGGTTCCCGTTCGCGGGCATCGGCCTCACGGCCACGAGGGGCGTGCGCCGGAACTGGGTGCGAGCAGCATCGATGGCGTGCTGGGGCAGCGGAGCCGTCAGGTTCCGCGTCAGCTTGTTGATCTTCAGGAAGCCTTCGAGCTCGCGATGATTGATCTGGAGCTCGCGCGCTAGTTCGTGTGCCCTCATGCCGGAACCACTGATTATGCCCGAGGGTGGCCGCGCCTAACCTGAGGGCTCCATCTACGGGCGCATAGAACTACCCCTTCCCTACCCTCCCGCCGGGGGGGCTTCCAGGTGGGTCCAGGTCGTTTCGGGGACGGTACCTCCCAGGGCCCTTTCGAGGGCGCGCCGGCGCCGGGCTAGCCGCACGCAGTCCGGGCGCGGATGGACGTAGGCGCCGCGTCCCGGCGCCCGTCCGGTGAGGTCCACCGTGACCTCGCCGTCGGGCGGCCGAACCAGGCGCACGAGCTCCCGCTTGGTCGCCTCCTCGCGGCAGGCGACGCAGGTGCGGACTGGCTCACGCCGGGGCGGCTTCGGCACCGCCACGGATGTCGACGCGCCAGCCCGTGAGGCGGGCGGCAAGGCGGGCGTTCTGGCCGTCCTTGCCGATCGCCAGCGAGAGCTGGTCGCGGGGGACGGTGACGTGCGCCGTCCGCGTCTCGGGGTCGATGTCCACGTCGAGCACGGTCGCCGGGCCCAGAGCCGCGGCCACGAAACGGGCCGGGTCGGGGTCCCAGGGCACGACGTCCACGTGTTCAGGGCCGAGCTCCTGCAGGATCGAGCGATGGCGCACGCCCTTCGGCCCGACGCAAGCGCCGACAGGGTCGATGCCCGGCTCGGAGCTGGCCACAGCCACCTTGGTCCGGAGCCCGGGCTCGCGGGCGATGGTCTTGACGGCGACAGTACCCGCCGCCACCTCCGGCACCTCAGCCTCGAGCAGCTTGAGGACGAAGACGCGGCTCCCGCGCGAGACACGTACCGCCGACCGGGTCCCGGGCACCGAGCCGTCCAGGATCGCCACCGTCACCGGGCGGCCAGGGGTGAGGGTCTCGCCCGGGATCTGCTCCTCCGGGGGCATGATGCCCTCCACCCGGCCCAGGTCCACGTACACGGCGCCGCGCTCGATTCGGTCGACGATGCCGCTCGCCAGCTCGCCGCGGTGACGCTCGATCTCGTTCAGGGCCCGCTCGTGCTCCAAGTGGCGGAGGTGGCGCGCGACCGCCGTCCGCGCGGTCTGGGCGGCCATCCGCTTGAAGTCCGCCACCGGTAGCGCGCCGGCCGCCGAAGTGATCTCGATGCCCTCGGGTCCTACGCCCAGCCGCACCTGGACCGGTCCGGGAACCGCAAAGGCGCGTCGGTAGGCATCGGCCAGCGCCGCCTCGACCACGTGGCGCAGCTCTTCGGGGGGTACGCCGACGTCGGCGCTGAGCTGGCCGAGGGCCGCCTCCAGGCCCTCGTCCGGCGAGGTCATGGCTTGGCCACGAGATGGGCGGAAAGCACGTCTCGCCAGGCGACCTCGATCTCCGCTCCCTTGGCCCCGGCCACCGTGACGGCCTCTTCGCCGACCCGGAGCAGGGTGCCCTCGAGGGCCACCTCGCTGTTCCCCGCCCGCGCTCGCACGTTCACCAGGCGGCCCACGAAGCGCTCGTAGTCAGCCCGGTCGCGCAGCGCCCGCTCCGCCCCCGGCGAGCTGACCTCGAGCGTGTACGAGTCGGGGATCAGGTCGGCCTGATCGAGCAGGGGTCCGGCCACGTGGCTGACCCGCTCGCAGTCGGCGATGGAGATGAAGCCCTCACTCTTGTCGATCGCCAGGCGCAGGGTGCGGCCCGAACGTCCCGCCTGTTCCAGCGCGTAGATCGAGTAGCCGAGGTGAGCGAGCGAAGGCCGGAGCAGCTCCGCGATCGCGCTTATGGGCCAGTTCGGCATGTTCCCATTGCTCTGCAGGTCTACCGGACGGGCTGCAGCCTCCGCCAGACGACCAGCAGCGGGGCCGCGTTGAAGATCGAGCTGTATGTGCCCGAAACGATCCCGATGAGGAGGGCGAGGATGAAGCCGCGAAGCGTGTCGCCGCCGAAGATCAGCATGGCCAGCAGCACCAGCACGACGGTGAAGCTGGTGATGATCGAGCGCACCGCGGTCTGCATGATGCTGAGGTTCAGGACCTGTTCGAAGGTCAGGCTGCGGGCTGCAATCAGGTTCTCGCGCACGCGGTCGAAGACGACGATCGTGTCGTGCACGGAGAAGCCGACGACCGTGAGGACGGCAGTAACGAAGAGGCTGTCGATCTGGCCGATGCGGAGGCCCAGCGCGCCCCCCAGGATCGAGAAGATGCCCGTCAGCACGAACACGTCGTGGAGCAGCGCCAGGAGCGCGCTGCCCCCAAATTGGAAGCCCGCGCGCCAGCCGCCGTGGACCTTGCGGAAGCGGAAGGTGAGGTAGAGCAGGATCAGGGTCGAGGCGGCCACGATCGCGATCAGGGCGTTCTGGATCAGCTCCCGGGCGATGGTCGGGCCGACCTGGTTGACGGCCTGGGGCTGGCCGCCCGCCAAGGCCCCAGCCTGAGCCTGGACAGCGTCCGTGAACTTCTTCTGGTGCGCCGGGTCGAGCGGAATCGTGCGCACCACGAAGGTGCCCGCAGCCGTCTGCTGAACGGTTCCGTCGACGTTCTGGGCGGCGACCGCCGCCTCCACCTGGGTCAGAGTGGCCTGGTTCTGGAACTTGAGGAAGAACTCGTTGCCACCTGCGAAGTCGATGCCGAGAAGAAAGCCCCGGGTCAGGATCGAGACGATGCCGGGAATGATGATCAGCAGCGAGACGGCGAAGTAGATGTTGCGGTGGCCGATGATGTCCAGCCGCCGCGCCCTCTGCAGCGGCCGCTCGGCGACGTCGGCCGGCGCCTCGTCGGCGCCCACCCGGCCGGTCCGGGGCTGGCGGCTAAGCTCGGCCACGTTCCACCCCGAGCAGATGGGCGCCGCGCATATTGCCAAAACTGAGCACTATCGCCAAGAGGTTGTGGGTCACGACGATGGCCGAAATCAGGCTCACGGCCACGCCGATCCCTAGCGTCACCGCGAAACCCTTGACCTCGCCGGCGCCGAAGAAGGCCAGCAGGACGCAGGTGATCAAGGTGGAGGTGTTCGAATCGCGGATCGCCGGCCAGGCCCGGCGCACGGCGGAATCCACCGCCGCCCCCACCGTCCGGCCGGCGCGGACCTCCTCCTTGAACCGTTCGAAGATGAGGACGTTGGCGTCCACGGCCATGCCCACGCTGAGCACGAAGCCGGCCAGGCCGGCCAGGGTCAGCGTGACTGGGACGAACTTGAAGATGGCCAGCGAGAGCCCGGCGTAGAACAGCAGCGCGAGGCTGGCCAGGAACCCGGGCAGGCGGTAGAAGGCGAGCATGAAGATAATCACCAAGAGCAGGCCCAGAACGCCTGCCGCCAGGCTGGTTCTGACCGCGGCCGCGCCCAGCGTGGCGCCCACCTCGGCCGTCCCGATCACCGTCAGCTTCACCGGCAGCGAACCTGAGTTCAAGAGCACCGCCAGGTCTTTGGCCGTGCTCTGGGTGAAGCTGCCCGAGATGAAGAACTGGCCGCCGGTGATGGGCTGCTGGATCACCGGGTCGGTGAGCAGCTTGCCGCCCTGATTGAAAGGCGTGTAGAGCTGGTTTGCGTTCTGGTTCCAGTTGTCGATGTCGGCCTGGTCCAGGTTCAGCCAGTTGGTCACGTGCAGCTCCGGACACGAGCCGCCGGGGCAGGCGTTGTAGGCGTTCGTGGAGAGCGTGCCGAAGATGGCCGCGCCGGCCGAGTTGAGGGTCACGTTAACCACCCAGGAAGTCCCCGACTGCGGGTCCAGGCCAGCGGTGGCGCCGGTCACCATGTCGGCGCGCAAGGCGCTGATCTTCGGCTTGTAGCCGGGGAACGGCCCGTTCGTGATCGAGGCGTCTTTGACCCACGTGGTCGTCACCAATTGCGCCGTCTGGCCGATGACGGACTGGGCCTTGGACGCGGACACGCCGGCCAGCTGGACCTCGATCTGGTCATCGCCCACGGGCGTCACGATGGGCTCGTTGACGCCCAGCGCATTGATCCGTTTCTGGATCACGTCGATGGTCTGGGCCTGGACCTGGGAGCGCGAGCGGTCGGACGGGAAGTTGGACATCTGCAGCCGCAACTGGGTACCGCCCTGAAGGTCGAGTCCACGGTGGATGTAGACCTGGTTGCCGAACAGCTGGGGGGGCAGTCCGGCGGCGCAGGGGCCGGTCAGGGCGCAGTGGTTCTGGAAGCGCCAGATGTAGCCCGCGCCGTTCATGACCAGCGAGAAAAGGAGGAGGGCCAGGACGAGGACGCGGACCGGCCAGCTCAGTACTAGCTGCAAGGCGGTGCCAGTCTATGGCACATGCATGGGAGGCTACGCCTCCCCTCGCATTACCCCTCCCCTTGCGGATGTCGGCTCCACAATGGAGTCGGATGCGCCCGTCGGGGCAACATGCATCGGTGGCTACGCCTCCCCTCGCATTACCCCTCCCCTTGCGGATGTCGGGTCCACGATGGAGTCGGATGCGTCCGTCGCTTGACGGCCTGGCGCTCCGAAGTTGCTTCAAGATCAAGGTAAACTGCTCAAGTTAGACTCCTGGGGTGCGAGTGGTTCGGCTGTTGGTACTTGGCACGCTGTCCAGGAGCGGGCCGATGTACGGGCACCAGATTCGACGCACCGCCGAGATGATCAACGTCGAGGCCTGGAGCGATGTTCGGGCCGGATCTCTCTATCACGCGCTTCACCAGCTGGACAGGGAGGGCCTGATCGAGGCTGTTCGCACCGAGCAGGAGGGCCGCCTGCCGGCCCGGACCATCTACGCCATCACACCCGAGGGGCAGGTCGAGCTGGGCGTGCTGCGCGAGCGTGGGCTGCGCGAGATCAGCCCTCCCCGAGACCCCTTCGATGTCGCCCTCTGGGTCGCCGCCGGACGGGATGCGCCAGAGCTGGAGTTCGTGGTGCGGCAGCGGCTCGAGGCGATCCGGCTCCAGCTCGAGGCGATGGTCGAGGAGCGCGAGCGGCTGGGGGGCGAGGGCGCGATCCCGGCCGTGGGCCTGGTCCTGATGCGCCACGGCGAAGCCAGGCTCGAAGCTGAGCTTCGCTGGCACGAAGAGCTCCTGGAGGCCCTGCCGGAGCTTGGTGGCGGCTCAAAGATAACTCAAGCTTGATAAGTCAAACTTGAGTAGAATATCCAGCATGAAGACTTCATTAGAGGGCCTGACCCTACACGTCCAGGACGTCGAGCGCTCGAGGCGGTTCTACGAGCGACTGCCCGGCGCCGTGCTGATCCACGAGCGACCGGGCGAGTTCGCGCTGCTCCAGCTCGGCGGTGGCCGCCTCGGCCTGCTCAACGCCCAATACCTGGGCGGGGGCGGCCCGGGCTTCCACATGGAAATATCGACGGGCGCCGACGCCGTCGACGCCGTCTACGAGCAGGTTCGGGCAGCGGGAATCGAGCCGGATGGACCGCCGGCCGACCGACCTTGGGGCGAGCGGACATTCCACGTGACCGACCCCGACGGCAACCGGATCGAGTTCGACAGCAACTAGCCGGGCCGTCGCCCCGATGCCGGGCTGGACTGCCTACAGAAGGGTCTGCTGGCTGGAGTCCACGACCGGGAGCTCCAGGCCCAGGTGGCGATACGCCAGCTCGGTCACGACGCGGCCCCGCGGGGTCCGGGCCAGGAGGCCGCACTGGATGAGGAAGGGCTCGTGCACGTCCTCGATCGTCTCCGGCTCCTCGGCCAGAGAGGTGGCGATGGTGTCGAGCCCTGCGGGGCCGCCCTTGAAGCTGTTGATAAGCGTCTGCAGGAGGCGCCGGTCCAAAGGCTCGAGGCCCAGACCGTCCACCTCGAGCATGGCCAGCGCCTCCAGCGCCACCGCCAGCGTGGCCCGGCCGTCCGCCCGGACCTGGGCGAAGTCCCGCACCCGGCGCAGCAACCGGTTGGCGATGCGCGGAGTGCCGCGTGAGCGCCGGGCCAGCTCCGCGGCTGCGTCGGCTTCGATCTCCAGCTCCAGGATGCGGGCGGAGCGGCGGATGATCCTTTCCAGCTCGGCGTGGGTGTAGAAGTCCAGCCGGTACACGGCTCCGAAGCGGTCGCGCATCGGCCCGCTGAGCAGGCCCTGGCGGGTCGTCGCGCCGACGCACGTGAAGCGGGGCAGATTGAGACGGAGCGCGCTGGCGCCCGCGCCCTTTCCGGCCACGTAGTCGAACTTGAAGTCCTCCAGCGCCGGGTAGAGCGCCTCCTCGACCAGCTTGTTGAGGCGGTGGATCTCGTCTATGAAGAAGACGTCGCGATCCTGCTGGTTGAGCAGCATCGAGGCCAGCGCCCCAGCGTGGTCGATGGCGGGTCCGCTGGTCGTTTTGATCGTCACCCCGAGCTCGCCCGCCACGATTGCCGCCAGCGTCGTCTTGCCGAGGCCGGGCGGCCCGCTGAGGAGGATGTGCTCGACCGGCTCCTCGCGTCTGCGCGCCGCCTCCAGCAGGATGCTGAGGTTCTCGCGGATGCGCTCCTGGCCCACAAAGTCGGCGAGTGTCTGGGGGCGCAGGTTGCGGTCGAACTGCTCCTCGTCGGCGATCGCAGCCGGGTCCACCGGTCGGCCCTCCTCCGCGCCCATCACCACCAGTTTCGGACCCCCGATGAGGACACTAGCGACCCAGCGCGCGCAGGGCTGCGGCCAGCGCGTCCTCGGCCGTAGGTACGGCCTTCCAGTCCACGGCGTCCATGCCCCTACGAGCGTCGGTCGCGGTGTAGCCGAGGCCGCGCAGCGTGGCGTCGACCGCGCGGGGTACGTCCCCGTCGGCGCCGGGTACGGCGGCGGGGGGCAGTGCAGCCAGCGCGTCGCCGGCCTCGAGGCGAGGCTTCAGGTCGATGATCACCTTCTGCGCCGTACGCGGGCCCACGCCAGGCGCCCGCCGGATGGGGCCGACGTCCTCGGCCAGGATGGCCCGCTTGAGGACCCCGAGCCCGGCGCTGGAGAGGATGGCGAGGCCCACTTTCGGCCCCACCCCATCGACCTGGATCAGGTGCTCGAACATCACCAGCTCCTCAGGGCTGGAGAAACCGAAAAGGGCTAGCTGGTCCTCGCGCACCTGGGTGTGGATGTGGAGCTCGGCCACGCTCCCGATCGCGCCCAGCCCCTCGCGCGCGGTGGCGGGAACGCTGACCAGGTAGCCCACGCCGCCGGTCTCCAGCACCACCTGGTCACCGGTGGCGCGGACCACACGGCCCTTGAGGTAGCCGATCACGCCGGGCCCACGAGCCGCAGGAGACGGCGGCTGCGGCGGTGGCAGAGGGCGATGGCGATGGCGTCGGCGGCGTGGTCGTCCACCGGGCCCGGAAGTCGCACCTGCTGGCCCAGCATGCGCTCCATCTGGGCCTTGCCCGCCACCCCGTAGCCGGTCAGAGCCGACTTGACCTGGGCCGGCTTGTAGTGAAAAACGGGCACGCCGCTTTCGGCCAGGACCAGCAGGACTGCGCCCCGGGCCTCGGCCACGCCGATGGCACTGGTGGCGTTGCGGCCCAGGAAGAGCTCCTCCAGCGCCGCCTCGGCCACCGGATGCCGGCCCACGAGATCGCGGACGTGGCCGGCGATGCGCAGGAGCCGCGGCCCGGACGGCCCAGGCGCGGTCGCGACGGTGCCGCAGTCCAGCACCTGGTCCTGGTTGTCCAGGAGTGCCCAACCGGTGCGGGCCAGGCCCGGGTCGATGCCGAGCAGCAGGCCTACCCGGGCCGGCATCGAACCCGCAGGTCAGACGCCGGCAGAGACCCGTTCCAGGACGTCGGTGGGGATGTCGAAGTTGGCGTAAACCTGCTGGACGTCGTCGTCCTCCTCCAGAGCTTCCAGCAGCCGCAGCACGGCCGCCACCCGGTCCTCCTCGACCGGCACGGTCTGGTTCGGCTGCATCGTGACCTCAGCGTTTTCCACCGTCACCCCCAGGCTCTCGAGCGCCTGCCGCACGCCCTCCAGCGAGTTGGGCTCCGTCGTGACCTCGACCGCCTCGCCCTCCACCTGCACGTCCTCGGCCCCGGCCTCGATCGCGGCCAGGCCCACCTCCTCCGGGTCCCGGGCGCCGGCGGCGACGGTGATCAGGCCCTTGCGCTCGAACATCCAGGCCACCGCGTTGGTCTCGGCCAGACTGCCACCGTGCTTGGAGAAGGCGTGGCGAATGGCGGGGGCGGTGCGGTTGCGGTTGTCGGTGACGGCGTCGACGATGATCGCCACGCCGGCCGGTCCGAAGCCCTCGTAGCGCAGCTCCTCCAGCGACTCGCCCTTGGCGGCGCCGGTGCCGCGGTCGATCGCGGCCTGGATCTTGTCGGCCGGCATATTGGCCTCCCGCGCCTTCTGGACCGCAAGGCGGAGCCGGAAGTTGCCCTCGGCGTCAGCGCCTCCCTCCTTGGCCGCGATGGTGATCTCGCGGCTGGCGCGGGTGAAGACCTGGCCGCGCTTGGCGTCGACCACCGCCTTCTTGTGTTTGATGCCCGCCCACTTGCTGTGCCCGGACATCTCTCAGCGCACCCCCACGAACATGCTTTCGACCAAGTCTAGCTGACGCGGATTCGGAGGAAGTGGCGCTTGCCGGCCTTCAACATCTCTCCGTCGCGGACCGGGTGGTCGAACTCCACGCCGTTCCCGTCGAGGGTGAGGCTGCGGCCGACAAGCTTGCGCACCTGGCTCACGCTGGGATAGAGGCCGGCCGCCACCAACGCCCCGGCGACCGTCGACCCGGCCGGGACCGTGACCTCGGGCAGCGCGGCCGCGCCGGCGTCGCGGTGGCGGAACTTGGCGTCGAAGTCCGCCTCCGCTTGGGCGGCCGCCTCCGCGCCGTGTAGGCGTTGGACCAGGGCCCGGGCCAACGCCGCCTTGGCGTCGCGCGGGCCCAGCGCCAGCGCCGTCTCGACGTCCGACTGGCCCAGGCCGGAAACGAGGCGCAGGTAGCGCTCGGTCAGGCTGTCGGGGATGGACATCGTCTTCCCGTAGATCTCGGGCCCGAGCTCGGCGATGCCGATGTAGTTGCCCAGCGACTTCGACATCTTCTGCTTTCCGTCCAGGCCCTCCAGCAGCTGGAACACGGCCACGTCCTGGGCCGGCTGGCCGTAGGCGCGCTGGATCTCCCGTCCGAAGAGCAGGTTGAAGAGCTGGTCGGTGCCTCCGATCTCCACGTCGGCGCGAATCGCTACCGAGTCATAGGCCTGGTTGAACGGATAGAGGATCTCGTGCGCCCCGATCGGCGTGCCCGCCGCGAGGCGAGTGGCGAAGTCCTCCCGCTGGAGGACGGACTGCAGGGTCCGGGTGCCGAGCAGCCGGAGAACGTCGGCCGCGCCCATCCGTCCCAGCCACTCGGCGTTGCCGTGGATCTCGGTGCGATCCCGGTCAAGCACCTTGAAGACCTGCTCGAAGTACGTGGCGGCGTTGGCGTCCACCTGCTCGCGGCTGAGGACCGGGCGCGTCTCCGAGCGCCCGCTGGGGTCGCCGATCAGGGCCGTGAAGTCGCCGATGATGGCGACGACCGTGTGGCCCTCGTCCTGGAAGGCCCGGAGAACGTCCAGGGGGATAAGGTGGCCGACGTGGATGTCCGGCGCGGTCGGGTCGAGGCCGAGCTTCACGCGCAGCCTCTCCCCCTTCTGCAGCCGCTGCTCCAGGTGGTCCGAGACGTGAATCTCGACCGCGCTCTCGCGCAGCCGTTCGAAGAGGGCGGTGGACATCCGCCAAAGAGGGTAGCCAGGACGGGCGGCGGGTAGCCTTCGCGCCGTGCTGGAGCACGTCGACGCTTTCCTCGGAGAGGCGGCGGCCCTGCCCTTCCTCAGTCGGGCGGGGGAACCCGAGCCCGGAGCGGCCGTGGCCCTGGGCCTGAGCGACGCCACCTTGGGCTGGTGGGACGGCTGGCGGCCCTCCAGCTTGAGCCTATGGCGGGATCGGGCGCTGACCGTACAGGCCGCGGCCCGCGCGCGGCTCGGCGAGGCCGCTGTCAGGGCCGCCTTCTACCGCGCCGCCGAGGTCCTGGAAGGACGCCTCTGGCGCGGGCTCAGGGCCTACCAGGAGGTTCACGAGCGCGCCGACCCCGGGGTGGCGGGGCAGGCCGTCGACGCGATCGAGCGCGACCTGACGCTGGCGGCTCTGGAGGCGGAGCTGGGGGGGTCGGGCTTCTTCAGCGAGCTTTTGCCCTGGTATCGCGCCGGGCGCTGGCCGTGCGGGCGCCGGGACGGCCACTTCCCGGCCGGCCGCTATGTAGTGCTCTAGCCGACGTCTAACCTCGGCCGGCCGCCGCCCAAAGGATCATGCGCCGGCGACAGCACGTATCAAGGCGTGTCGAGGGGTGCATTCGCCGGCGGGTGATCCGAATCGACGCCGCGGCGGAGCTGCGCGCAACTGGACGGGGGTTACTCGCGGAAGCGGGCGTCGAACCTCGCGCCCACCGCCAAGCGGATCGCTGCCATCCGAGGGTCCACCTCGGCATCCGTCAGGGTCCGCTCGGGACTGCGGAAGGTGAGCGCGAAGGCCACGCTCTTGGCCCCGGCGCCCACCTGGTCGCCCCGGTATTCGTCAAACGCCGACGCGGACTCCAGGAGTTCCCCCGCCGACTCCAGGATGACCGCCTGCATCGCGCCCGCCGGCACGGCCTCCGCCACGATCACGGCCAGGTCGCGGTTGGCGGCTGGGAAGCGCGGCAGCGGGCGCGCCGCGCGGGTGTCGGAATGTGCCAGGAACCGGGCCAGGTCGAGCTCCGCAGCCACTGCCCTGCCCTCGAGGTCGGCGATGCGTAGGGCGTTCGGATGCACCTCGCCGATGTGGCCGACGGAGCGGCCGGCCAGGAGCACGCGGGCGCTGCGGCCGGGGTGGAGCGCAGGTGGGGCGGCGGGCTCATACGCCAGCTCCACCGGGACCAGCGCGCCAATGGCCCGCTCCAGCGCGCCCTTCAGGTCGAAGAAGGCCGAGCGGGCGGGCGCTGCCCCGTCCAGCCCGCTGCGCACGACAGACAGCCGCAGCGGTTCGTCCGGCTGTCCGCCTGCGTCTTCAGGCCTCTGAAGGTAGGCGCGCGCGATCTCGAACAAAGAGACTGCCGGCCGGCCGCGGTTGCGGTTCAGCGCCGCCGCCCGCAGCAGCGAAGGCAGGAGCGAGGTGCGCAGCGTGTCCTGCTCATCGCTGATGGGATTGAGGAGCGGTACCGCGCGGTCACTCAGGCCGAGCGCGCTGAGCAGGGCTCCCGGCACCAGGGACGGGGTTACTGCCTCCGTGTAGCCGGCGCCCGCCAGCTCGTGCCGGCAGGCGTCGAGACGCCGCTCCTCGCTGGGCACAGCGGGCTCCCAACTTGTGCGCCGGCGGCCGGGAAGCGTCGGCGGCACCTTCTCGTAGCCGTACATGCGCCCGACCTCCTCGGCCACGTCCTCGCGGAGGCGCACGTCGAGGCGGAAGACCGGGGGTAGGACGTCCCATTCCCCGTCTTCGCCGATCCGGACCTGGAAGCCGAGCCGTTCCAGGATCGACTCCATCTCCTGGAACGGCACGTGGACGCCGAGGATGGCGTCTATGCGCTCGGGCCGGAAGCGGACGCTCTGGGGCTCCTGGGGGCGGGGATAGCTCTCGGCCCAGTCGGTGTGGACCTGGCCGCCGGCCAGCTCGGCCAGGAGCATGGCCGCCCGTCGCGCCCCAGCCAGCGCCAGCTCCGGGGAGATGCCCTTCTCGAATCGAGCCGACGCCTCCGTGCGCAGCCGGATGGCGCGCGACGTGGCGCGGACGTTCACGCCCTCGAAGTTGGCCGCCTCCAGGAGAACGTCGGTCGTCGTGTCGGTAACAGCGCTCTCGGCGCCGCCGATGATGCCCGCGAGCGCGACCGGCCGCTCGGCGTCGGCGATGACCAGGATGCGCGGGTCGAGCGGCCGCGTCTCCCCGTCGAGGCAGAGCAGCGACTCGCCTTCCCGGGCTCGCCTCACCAATATCGCCGGGCCGGCCAGACGGGCCAGGTCGAAGGCGTGCAGCGGCTGACCGTACTCGAGGAGGACGTAGTTGGTCACGTCCACGACGTTGCTGATGGGGCGCACGCCGGCCGCGCGCAGGCGGCGCTGCAGCCACTCCGGCGACGGCGCCACATTGACGCCGGTGACGACCGCACCGATGTAGCGCCGGCAGAGGTCGGGGGCGTCGATGCGGACCGAGACGAGATCGACTCCCTTCGGCTCCACGCCACCTGTGAAGAGGGGCATGAAGTCGCGCGGCAGGCTGCGCTGCTGGGCGGCGGCAAACTCCCGCGCCAGGCCCAGATGGCTGAGGCAGTCAGGACGGTTGGGCGTCACCTCGACATCCAGGATCGCGTCGGACGGAATGACCTCGTCCAGGCGCGCGCCCGGCGTGCCCCCGTCCAGCAGCAGGATGCCCTCGTGGTCGTCGGAGAGGAGGAGCTCGGCGGCCGAGCAGAGCATGCCCTGGCCGGGAACGCCCGCGATCTTCATGTCCTTGACCAGTCGCCCGCTGGGCACGACGGTCCCGGGCAGCGCGACGGGCACCAGCGTGCCGGCGACGGCGTTGGGGGCGCCGGCGATGATGGTCCGTGTGCCCAGCGCGCCGAGGTCCACCTGGTGCACCCAGAGCGGGTTCCGGGAGCCGGGATGGGACGCCTGGCTGACGACCCGGCCCACGAGCAGGGCCGAGAGGTCGATCTCGGTCACCGACTCCACGTTCCAGCCCGCCATGGTCAGGACCTGAGCCGCCTCGGTCGCCGGCAGATCGTCGACCCCGCTCAGCTCCCGCAGCCACTCGTACGAGACACGCATCAGTGAGCTTCTCCTCTACCAAAGAGAGGGACCGAGGTCCCCGTGAAATCGCCAGATTTCATGGGGTGGTCATAGGAAATGCGCAAGGGTCAGAACTGCTCCAGGAAGCGCAGGTCGTTGTCGTAGAAGAGGCGCAGGTCCTCGACGCCGTACTTCTGCATGGCAATCCGCTCGATGCCAAAACCCCAGGCAAAGCCGCTGTAGCGCTCGGGGTCGATGCCCCCGTTGCGGAGTACCGTCGGGTGGACCATGCCGCAGCCACCCTCCTCCAGCCAGCCTTTGCCGCCGCAGCTGCGGCAGCCTTTCCCGCCGCAGACAGCGCAGGAGATGTCGAACTCGAAGCTGGGTTCGGTGTAGGGGAAGAAGCTGGGCCGGAAGCGCACCTGCCGTTCGACGCCCCAGATCGAGCGCGCGAACATGTCGACTGTGCCCTTCAGGTCACCGACAGTGATGCCCTCATCGACAGCTATGGCCTCGATCTGCATGAACTGGGCCAGGTGCGTCGCGTCGACCGCCTCGCGCCGGTAGGTGCGGCCGGGGGCGGCGACGTAGATGGGCGGCACCGGGTGGCGCTCCATCGCGCGGATCTGCATCGGCGAGGTGTGGGTGCGGAGGACGAGGTCCTCTTCGCTGTTCAGAAAGAGCGTCTCCTGCATGTCCCGGGAGGCGTGGCCGCGGGCGAGGTTCAGGGCCTCGAAGTTGTACCAGTCGGTCTCCACCTCGGGCCCGACCTCGACCGTGTAGCCCATTCGCTCCATGACCGTCTCGACCTCGCGCCGGACCAGGGTCAGCACGTGCAGATGGCCGGTCGCCGGCGGCGTGCCAGGCAGCGTGACGTCGATCGCCTCCGCCTCCGCCAGGCCGGCGGCGCGGCCGCGCGACAGCTCCGCAGCCCGCGCCTCCAAGGCCTCCTGCACGGCGCGCTTGGCGGCGTTGAAGGCGCGTCCCGCCTCGCCCCGACGTTCCGGCGCGAGGGCGCTGAAGTCCGGCACCTGTACGCGGCCGTGGCCCCCCAGCCAGCGTGACCGCAGCCG
>JALYZG010000130.1 GCA_030948965.1 Candidatus Dormiibacterota bacterium
GCACGGGCTCGCCCGCGCCGTCCAGGATGCGGCCCTCGAGCCGGAGCGCCCCCGGCGAAGCCGGGTCGACGGCTGCCGCGTCCCCGGCCCAGGGCAGGGCATACCCGAAGAAGGGGCCGACGGTCTGCGACGGCGTGGGCCCGGTCACCAGTGCCCTTCTCACGCAGGACACTAATAGAGCGGCGTGCTGCGGTCGCCCCGGAGCACGATGTCCCAGCTGTAGCCCAGCGCCCACTCGGGCTCACTCAGGTCGAGGTCGAAGCGCGCGACCAGCCGCTCCCGGCCGCGCTTGTCGGCGATGGCGCCGAGGATCGGATCGAACTCCATGAGGGGGTCGCCCGGGAAGTACATCTGCGTCACCAGGCGGCTCCCGAGCAGGGGCCCGAAGAGCGAGAAGTGGACGTGCGCCGGCCGCCAGGCGTTGTGGTGGTTGCCCCACGGATAGGCCCCCGGCTTCACAGTCACGAAGCGATAGCGGCCGTCGGCGGCCGTGAGGCAGCGCCCGGCGCCCGTGAAATTGGGATCGACGGGGGCCGGGTGCTGGTCGGCGGGGTCGATGTAGCGGCCGGCGGCGTTGGCCTGCCAGACCTCCACCAGGGTGTCCGGCACGGGCCGCCCGTCGGAGTCGAGGACGCGGCCGGTGACGATGATCCGCTCACCCAACGGCTCGCCCTCATGTTGCCGGGTCAGATCCGCGTCCTCCGGCCGCACCGGGACGCGCCCGAACGCCGGCCCGGGCAGGCGGTGGAACCACTCCGCCGGCAGCCGGACCAGCGGGCGGGAGGGCGCGCGCAGCAACGTCGAGCGGTAGTCCGGGTGGAGGTACGGCGGCTCGAATGCCTCCGAATCCGCGGCCATCGCTGCCACTTTCTCTAGCGTGACACGCGACCGCGCTCAGGCGCTGAGCTCGCGTTCCAGCGGCGAGCGGAAGCGGGGCGTGAAGCGGACCGCGCCCACCCACGCCTGGAGCTCCGCGGCCCGAGCCTCGAGCGCGAGCTCGGCCTCACGGCCGACGTCCTCCAGCAGGCCGAGGGCGATCTCGCCATCGCGGCGTTGGGCCCAGCCGCCGACGATGCGGCCGTCGCACCAGGCGGTGGGACCGGCGTTGCCGTTGGAGTCGAAGAGCCGGGCGACGTGGTCGCCTAGGTACCAGGAACGTTCGGTCCAGCCCATGACCGTGGGGTCGAGGCCGGGCAGGAGCGCGACCCAGGAACCTACGTCCGGGGTGGGACCGACGTCCGACGGCAGCACGAAGCCGGGTCCCGAGTCGAGCTCCACCTCGGCGGCGGCGTTGGCGAGCAGGGCGCGATCGATCTCTCTGGCGGTCAGCCCCGTCCACCATCGGAGGTCGGCCCGCGTGCCCGGCCCGAACCGATCCAGCCAGCGCCGGACGAGCTCCGCCTGGGCGGCCTCGATCGGGATCTCGGGCATCCCTTGCGGCAGCCAGGCCTCGATCGGGCGCCAGCGGTACTGGCCGCTGATCCAGGTCCCCTTGGGCCGGTGGCGGGCGATGTACCCGTCGGCGCCGAGCTGCAGGAGGACGCGACCGGACAGGTTCTGCGTGGCCTGGTAGGACTTGCCCTCCGCCATGAGCAAGCGGGTCCGGAGCCGGGCGTCCGCCGCCGTAACGTCGGTGGCGGCCGCCGTCCCCAGGCGACGAACGACGGCCAGCGCTTCCGCCTCCACCTCCGCCAGCCACCTTTCCAGGTCGACGGCGGCGCGGGTCTCGCTCAGGAAGCGCATGGTCGTGCGGCGGAGGTTGCGCGCGATCGGGCTCAGGCACGCGGCCTGGATCACCGGTGCCAGCTCCACCGGCACCACGAAGAGGGTGCGGCGCATGCCCAGCATCCGCAGCAGCGAGCGCCCTTCGTAGAGCGATTCCTCCAAGTCGACCGGGGCCGGCACACCGGTACGCGCCCAGGCGGAGACGAACACTGTCACCGGGTCGGAGGAGTGGAGGCCGACGACCGCGGCGCTCGCGGCGCGCATGTCGGGCAGCCTTGCGCCCGGGGCCAGAGCGTGGCGGTGGGCGAGCCGGGTCCGGCGCTCGCGCGCGTCGAACCTGCCCCTCAAGGCCGAGGTGCGATTAACGCGCGGCCACGGCCGCGCGCCGGGCGCGGTTGCGATCCACCTCGGTCAGGTGGCGCTTGCGGAGGCGCAGGTGGCCGGGTGTGACCTCCAGCAGCTCGTCGTCAGCCAGGAAATCCAGCGACTGCTCCAGCGAGAGGCGCGAGGCGGGAGTCAGGCGGACGGCGATGTCGGCCGTCGACGAGCGCACATTGGACTGCTTCTTCTCCCGGCAGACGTTGACGGCCATGTCGCCGGTGCGCCGCTGGAGGCCGACGATCATGCCTTCGTAGACATGCTCGCCCGGCTCGATGAAGGTGTTCCCCCGCTCCTGGGCGGCTGCCAGGCCGTAGGTCAGGGAGACGCCCGCGGAGGAGGCTGTCAGGGCGCCGTTGCGCTGGTCGCGAACCTCGCCCGCCCACGGCCGGTAGCCGACGCCGATCGTGCCCATGAGGCCCGTGCCCGCGGTCAATGTGAGGAAGGCGTTGCGGAAGCCGATCAGGCCGCGCGTGGGGATCAGGTACTCGAGCCGGACCCCGCCCTCATGGTCGTAGTCGATCTCGATCATCTCGCCCCGCCGCCGACCGAGGGCCTCGCTGACGGCGCCCAGGTGCTCCTCGCGCACGTCCGCCGTGAGGCGCTCGACCGGCTCCAGGCGCCGGCCCTCGACCACCTTCACGATCGCCTCCGGGCGCGAGACGTCGAACTCGTAGCCCTCCCGACGCATGCCCTCGATGAGCACGGCCAGGTGCAGCTCGCCCCGGCCCGAGACCAGGAAGCGGTCGGCCGAGTCGGTGTCCTCGACTCGGAGCCCCAGGTTCTGGTGCAGCTCCTGGTAGAGCCGTGCGCGCAGCTGGCGAGAGGTGCTGAAACGACCTTCCCGCCCGGCCAAAGGCGAGGTGTTGACGCCGAACGTCATGCGCACCGTCGGCTCCTCGATCTCGATCCGCGGCAGCGGGTCCGGGCTTTCGGGGTCGGTCAGGGTGTCGCCGATGGCGATCTCGACGATGCCTGTGAGCAGGACGATGTCGCCGGCCGAGGCCCGCTCGACCGGCTCGCGGCCGAGGCCCCTATGGACCAGGACCTGGCCCACGCGGGCGCGGCGGGGCGCAGCCTCCGCGCCGAGCACGCTGACCTGGTCGCCGGGGCCGACGGAGCCGCGGAAGACGCGGCCGATGGCGAGGATCCCGGTGTAGTCGTCGTAGTCGCGATTGGCCACCAGCATCTGGAAGCCGCCCGTCTCCGCGACTGGCGCCGGGACGTGGTCGAGGATGGCCTTGAAGAGGGGCTCCAGCGTCGGCTCCAGCTCGTCAGGGGCAAGACCGGCGCGACCCTCCTTGGCGATCGTGTAGAGGACGGGCGCCTCCAGCTGGTCGGCGTCCTCCGCCAGCTCCAGGAAGAGGTCGTGGACCAGCGCCAGGGCCCGGGCGGGGTCGGCCTGGGCCCTGTCGAGCTTGTTGATCACGATCACGGTCCGCAGGCCGGCCTCGAACGCCTTGCGCAGAACGAAGCGAGTCTGCGGCATCGGGCCCTCCGCTGCATCCACGACGAGAAGGCAGCCGTCGGCCATGTTCACCACCCGCTCCACCTCGCCCCCGAAGTCGGCGTGGCCGGGCGTGTCGATGATGTTGATGGTCACCCCGCCGTGCCGCACGGCGGCATTCTTGGCCAGGATGGTGATGCCCTTTTCCCGCTCGAGGGCGCCCGAGTCCATGATCAGGGTGCCCATCTGCTGGTGCTCAGGGAAGGTGTGGCTCTGCTTCAGCAGCCCGTCGACGAGCGTGGTCTTGCCGTGGTCGACGTGGGCGATGATGGCCAGGTTGCGGATGTCGTGGCGGAGCTGGGTCATGATCATTGGCCGCGGGCGCGCGAAAGCCGTCAGGGACGCGAGCGACACCCGAATATAACCGGCGCAGGGCTCTCGTCTCTTCCCCGGGGGCGTGGGGAGGCGGACGTATGCTGCCAGCGGGGATGAACCGGCTCCGCAGCGGCGACCTGATCGAAAACCCCCGCAGTGGCGAGCGAATCGTTCTCCGCCAGACGGCGGCCGAGACGGGCGGGACGCTGCTCACCTTCGACCTCTTCCTCGCCCCCGGAGGCCGCGTGCCGAGCGGCCACGTCCACCCCGAGCAGGAGGAGACCTTCCGAGTGATTGAGGGGCGGATGCGGTTTCGGGTTGGCGGCCGTGCCATCCTGGCCGGCGCCGGGCAGACGGTGAGGGTGGCGCCCGGTCGCCGGCATTCGTTCGCCAACGTGGGGCCGGGTTCGGCCCGCCTGCTGGTCGAGGTGCGGCCCGCTCTGAACATGGAAGAGCTGCTACAGGCCGCGGCGACCCTGGGCGGCGAAGCCACAGGCGGGGCCGGCGTGCCACGGCCGCTCGACCTGGCGCTCTTCCTGCGTGAGTTCGAGCGCGAGGTCCGGGTGCCGCTCGTGCCCCGGGCCCTGGTCACCGCGCTGACCCGGCCGCTGGCCTGCATGGCCAGCGCCTTGGGCCTGGACGCCCGCTACCGTCGGGCCCGCGACGGCGGCCAGGCGGGCCGCCCTGCGCCGTGAGCGCGATCGAGGTCACGGCCCTCGTCAAGCGCTACCGCGGCGCTCGGACGAACGCGCTCGACGGGCTCTCCTTCTCGGTCGAGGACGGCCAGTTCTTCTGCCTCCTGGGCCCTAACGGGGCCGGCAAGACGACCGCCGTGTCGATCCTCACCACGACGCTCGTGCCCACGTCGGGCAGCGTCCATATCGCGGGCCACGACCTCGCCAGCCAGGAGCCACTGGTGCGACGCGCCCTGGGCGTCGTCTTCCAGAGCCCGTCCCTTGACCTGAACCTGACCGCGGAGGAGAACCTGCGCCTGCACGCAATGCTTTACGGCCTTTACGCCTGGCGGCCCCTCCGCCGCCTCATGCCCCGCGCCTACCGCGACCAGGTCGAGCAACTGGCGGGCATTCTGGGGGTCGCCGGAGTGCTCGAGCAGCGTGCCCGGAAGCTCTCGGGCGGCACCAGGCGAAAGCTGGAGATCGTGCGCGCGCTGATGCATCGGCCGCGCGTCCTCTTCCTGGACGAGCCGGCCGCCGGGCTCGACCCGGAAAGCCGCCGCGACCTCTGGTCGTACCTGCGCGGCATTCGCGACCGGGAAGGCACGACGCTCTTCCTGACCACCCATCATCTCGAGGAGGCGGAAGACGCGGACGCCGTCTGCGTGCTCGCGCAGGGCCGGGCCGTGGAGCTGGCCAGCCCCGCGGACCTGAAGCGACGGCTGGGCGGCAGCGAGCTGGTGCTGGACGCGGCGGACCGGTCGGCGTTGGGCCGCGAGCTGGCCGCCCTCGGGCTCACGGTGCAGGGCGCGGGCCCGCTGCGGGTGGCCCTGGACGGGCGAAGCGCGCAGGCCGTCGTGCGCGGGCTGCACACCGAGCTGACGCTCCTTCAGATCGAGGAGCCGAGCCTCGAGGAGACGTACATCAAGCTCCTGGCGGAGTCTCGGCGATGAGCCGCGCGCTGGCCGCCGCTTCGCCGGCGCACGAGGGCTGGGCGCTGCTCGCGATCGCTCAGCGCGACGTAACCAAGCTGCTCCGCGACCGCACGCGGTTGGCCGTGAGCCTGGCTTTCCCCATCCTGCTTATCGCCGGCCTGGGCAGCGTGCTTCAGCAGACAGTGCGGCGCGCCACGGGCCTGGACGCCATCACCCTGCTCTTCACCGGCGTGCTCGCGGCGACGCTGTTCCAGTCGGCGGCGGCCGGGATGATGTCGCTGATCGAGGACCGCGAGAGCGACTTCACGCGCGAGCTCTTCGTGGCCCCAGTGTCGCGGGTGACGATCGTGGCCGGCAAGGTGCTCGGGGAGTCGGTGGTCGCCCTCTGCCAGGGCGCCGGCATCGTCATCTTCGCCGCCCTCTTCGGAGTCGCGATGAGCGCCGGCCAGCTGCTCCTGCTGCTTCCGGCCGGGTTGGGCGCGTGCCTGCTCGGCGCCGCGTTCGGCCTCGCCACGCTGGCCGCCCTGCCCAACCAGAGGGCGGCCCTGCAGGTCTTCCCCTTCCTGGTCCTGCCCCAGTACTTCCTGGCCGGCGTGGTGGTGCCCATCCAGGGCCTGCCTCGCTACCTGGACCTCGTCTCCTGGCTGCTGCCCATGCGCTACGCGGTGGACCTGGTGCGAGCGGCCTTCTATTTCCGGCTGCCGGCGTACGCGTCGGTGGTGACGCCGGGTCCGCTCGTGGACGCGGCGGTCATGGCGGCCCTCTTCGTGCTCCTCCTCGGCGCGGGAGCGGTGCTCTTCAACCATCGCGAGCGCACTCGGTGAAGCGCGGCGTCGCGCTGGCGGCGCTGGGCGCGGCAGGGCTGGCCGCGCTGCCCTTTCTGGCCGAGGTCCGGGTGAGACGGGCCGTCCAGCCGCAGAGCGGCCTCTGGCCGGAGATGGCAGTCGAGCCCTGCCGGGGCACGCGCCTCGGCCTGAGCTATCGGCCGCTGCAGGCCGAGGCCCTCGGCCTGGACGGCTCGGTGGCGCTGGCGGCACTGCTGGCGGAGCCCTTTGACGTGATCCGCCTCGGCGCGTACTGGGACCGGATCGAGCCGCGGGCCGGCGCCTTCGAGACCGCCGCGCTCGACCGCCAGGTGGAGGCGGCGGAGCGCGCCGGCAAGCAGATCGTGCTCTGCGTCGGGGCGGTCAAGGCCTTCGGCTATCCCGAGTTCTTTGTGCCTGCCCACCAGCTCCCCGAGTCCCTGCCTGAAGGCAGCCTCATCAGCCTGACGACTCACCCCGACCTGCTGGCGGCGGCGGTGGAGTTCGTATCGCGGGTGGTCGAGAGATATCGTGACTGCCCGGCGATCATCGCCTGGCAGGTGGAGCAGGACGCGGTCGACCCGCTCGGCCTTGAGCACTCCTGGCGGCTTGCCCGCGATTTCGTCGCGGCCGAGGTCAGCGCCACCCAGAGAGCCGACGGAGCCCGGCCCGTGCTCCTGAACGGGTTTGTCGCCACCTCGCGCGCCGTCCGTTGGCAGCAGCGCTGGCGGACTCGCGGCCAGGGTGACTCGCTGGCCGTGGCGCCGGAACTGGCCGATGTGGTCGGCCTCGACATCTACCCGCGCCACGCGCTGCTCGGCCGTGGCGGGCTGTCCGTGTACCTCAGCGGCTCCCCCTCTCGGCGGGCGCTGGCCGGGGTCGCGAGCCGGCGGGTGATGGTCACCGAGGGCCAGGCGGAGCCCTGGGAGGCGGTGACGACACCGCCCGATCCGCGGTCCGGGACCATGTACAGCTGTCCCCCCGAGCGGATGCTGGAGAACTACAACAACTGCCTCCGGTGGAGCCGGCGGGCGGGGCTGGAGCTGGAGGCCTACCTCTTCTGGGGCGCGGAGTACTGGCTTCGGCGGCAGCGCTCGGGCGACCCGAGCTACCTGAAGCTGTTTAGACGGATCCTCGAGGCGGCACGCACATCGCCAGGCCCCGGAACTCCTCGCACCGAGCCGGGTGACTGATTCGCTCCAGTCCGCGCATCAGCCGCGGCACGCGGCCAAGGCGGCGGGCCTCGTCTCAGGAGGAAGGGACGTCGATCGGAACCCCCAGGCGGCCGGCGCGCGGGCTCGGCCAGGGCGCGCCAGACCTTCTCCGGCGCATGCGGCAGGCCGCGCGTAAACGGCAGGCGCCAGCGATCGCCAATCTGCTCCAGCTGTCCGTTCAAGTCGCGATCTCCTTACTGTCAACCTCGAGGTCGGGCATGGCGTCGAGATGCCGCTCCGGGCGGTCGAGCCGCGACTCCCAGAGCGCCCGGTAGGGCTCGCGCCACTCGGCGTGCCTCGTACCGAACAGGACAGCGGCCTTCCACTGCCCGCCGGCCACTGTAGAGTTCGCCCGTGGGCGAGCGGCTGACCGTGCTCGGCGGCTGCGCCCACGACTGCCCGGACACGTGCTCCTGGGTCGTCTCGGTCGAGAACGGACGCGCGGTCAAGCTGGCCGGCAACCCGGACCACCCCTTCACTCGAGGCGGCCTCTGCGCCAAGGTTGACCGCTACCTGGACCGCGTCTACAGCCCCGACCGGGTGCTGCACCCGCTCCGCCGGACCGGTCCCAAAGGTTCTGCCCGCTTCGAGCGCGTCTCCTGGCCTGCGGCGCTCGACGAGATCGCGGCCAAGCTCCACGAGGTAGTCGCCGAACACGGCTCGGAGGCGGTGCTGCCCTACTTCTTCGCCGGCAACATGGGCCTCATCCAGTACCGGGGCATGGACCGCCGGTTCTTCGCCCGCCTGGGCGCCAGCCGACTCCTGCCCAGCATCTGCGGCTCCACAGCCAATGCCGGAGTGGCCGCGACCAACGGCAGCGGCCAGGGCATCCTGCCCGAGCAGATCGTGCACAGCCGCCTGATCCTGCTCTGGGGCACGAATACGATCGTCACCAACCTCCATCTCTGGCCCTTCGTCCGCGAGGCTCGCAAACGCGGAGCCATGGTCGTCGCGATCGACCCCATCCGGACCCGGACGGCCGCCGCCGCCGACTGGCACGTGCGGCCCCGCCCCGGCTCGGACGCCGCGCTGGCGCTGGGCATGATGCACGTGATCCTGGCCGAGAGCCTCGAGGATCGCGACTACATCGCTGAGCACGCGGTCGGAGGCGAGGAGCTGCGCGAACGAGTCCGCGAATACCCGCCCGCGAGAGTCGCCGAGCTGACCGGCGTGCCGGCCGCTGATATCGAGCGGCTGGCGCGCATGTATGCGACCACACGGCCGGCGGTGATCCGGACCCTGGTGGGCCCTGAGAAGCACCCGGCCGGCGGCATGCTCTTCCGCACCCTGGCCTGCTTGCCGGTGGTGACCGGGGCCTGGCGCGACCTCGGGGGCGGGATGCTGGGTTGGACGCGGGAGCTCTACGACACCGCCTTCAACCACGCCGGCGTGAGCCGTGTGGACATGGCGCCGCGGCGCACGCGGGTGATCAACATGGTCGAGCTCGGCCGCGCCCTGACCGACCCGGAGCTGGCCCCCCCGGTCAAAGCGCTGTTCGTCTACGACGCCAACCCGGCGGTGATCGCGCCCAACCAGAACCTCGTCCTGCGCGGCCTCGAGCGCGAGGACCTGTTCACGGTCGTCCACGATCTCTTCCTCACCGACACCGCCCATTACGCGGACTACGTGCTGCCGGCCGCCAGCTTCATCGAGCAGTCCGACCTCATCTGGGCCTGGGGCCACGAGTACCTGACCCTCAACCGGCCGGCGATCGAACCGCAGGGCGAGTCCGTCAGCAACACCGAGCTCTTCCGCCGCCTGGCGGTCGCGATGGGCTTCGACGAGGCCGAATTCCGCGCCACCGACGAGGACCTGATCCGAACGGCGCTGGCGACCGACCACCCGCTGGCCGAGGGCATCACCTACGAGGGTCTGCAGGCGAGCGGCTACGCCCGGCTCCGGCTGCCCACCGACTGGCGCCCGTACGCGGACGGGGGCTTTCCGACTGCGTCCGGCAGGGCCGAGCTCCTGTCCAGCGTGATGGCGGCGAAGGACCTGGACCCGCTGCCGGGCTATGAGGCGCCCGTGGCGGACGAACTGCACCCACTGACGCTGGTCAGCGCCAAGAGCGCCCTGCATTTCCTGAACAGCAGCTATTCCGGCCTGCCGCGGCACGTGGCCGCGGAGAAACAGCCGGCCGTGTACCTTTCGATCCGGGACGCCGCCGCCCGCGGCATCAGCGAGGGCGACCGGGTCCGGGTGTTCAACGAACGGGGCGCGCTGGACGTGAGGGCGGAAGTGGGTGACGTAGCCATGGACGGTGTGGCCGCCATGGCCCACGGCTGGGGGCGAGGGTCCGGCGGCTCAGCCAACGCGCTGACGTCCGACGGAGTCGCGGACCTGGGCGGCGGAGCCGACATGTACTCCACGCGCGTACAGGTGGAGCGGCTACCCGACCCGGCCGGCTGAGTCGGTGCCGTCGCCGACTGAGAAACGCCACGCATACGCCCTCCGGCTGGCGGCGGCCTCTTACGTCGAGGAGGTGCTGCGGGCGGATTCGGGGTTGCCGGGCCCGCGCGCCAACCTGGAGCTGGCCCAGGCAGCCGCCGACGTCCTAGACGCCGCCACCCTGAGGCGGCTGGCCGGGTCGGACGACGAATACCTGGCCCTCTGCGGCGCGGTCGGGCTCGGCCGGCTGGTCGCGGCCGGCGATCGCTCGCACCTGAACCGGCTGGGGGAGCTGGCGTCGGATCCCCGCTGGCGGGTACGCGAGGGCGTGGCGATGGGCCTGCAGCGCCTGGGCGCGGCGGACATGGCCGCCCTCCTGGCCGGACCCAAACGTACGTATGCCGGCGAATGCACGTCTCCGCAGCGCGACAAGCGGAGATCTGCCGGCGGATGCACGCCTGCAGGTAACTTCCTCGGCGAGGCGACTAGACGCGGACGGCCGTGGGCGTAACCATCAGGGTGGCGGTCGCATCCGCCACCCGCACCTCGTCGGCCAGGCGGTCGATCCACGCTGATGCGTACACGAGTGAGCGGCGCACCCTGTCCACCCGACCTGTAACTCGAATGCGCTCCGCAATGCTGAGCGGCAGCCGCAGCCGAACCTCCAGCTTGCCGGTCACCCCCGGCAGGCCCGCGTGCCAGCCCGCCCAACCCACGGCCTCGTCCAGCATCAGGGCCACGATGCCGCCGTGGACGATGCCCTGCCAGCTCTGGTAGCGCTCGGGCACCGAGAACTCGGCCACGGACTCGCCGCCGACCGGCGCAAAGTGCATCTTGAGGCCTTCGAGGTTGGCCTCGCCGCAGCCGAAGCAGCGCCCGTCGTACGTCACCTCCACGGCGTATAACGTAGCCGTGGCTGTCACTCAGACGCATCTCTTGGTGGAGGAGGCGCTGCCCGCGGTCCGCGTGGTCCTGAACCAGCCGCAAACCCGGAACGCGCTCTCCGTCGAGCTCATGACCGAGCTGACCCAAGAGCTCCGGCGGCAGTCGGCGCGGGCGGACGTGCGGGCCATCGTGCGCGCCGCCAACGGCCCCGCCTTCTCGGCCGGTCACGACCTGAAGGAGCTGCTGGACATCTCGATCGACCAGGAGCGGGCGATCTTCGCCACCTGCACCGAGATGATGGACACGATCCAGGCCATCCCCCAGCCGGTGATCGCCGCCGTCCAGGGCCCGGCCTACGCCGCCGGCTGCCAGCTGGTGGCGACGTGCGACCTGGCCGTCGCTGCGGAAACGGCCACGTTCGCCACGCCGGGCGTTCGCATCGGCCTCTTCTGCTCCACGCCGATGGTCGCGCTCAGCCGCAACGTGGGTCGCAAGCGGGCCCTGGAGATGCTGCTGACGGGCAAGCCGATCAGCGCCGCCACCGCTGCCGAGTGGGGCCTGGTCAACCGGGTCCTGCCGGCGGCCGAGGTCGGCGCGGCGGCCCTCGAGCTGGCGCACGAGATCGGGGGCGCCAGTCCGCTGACGGTGCGTATCGGCAAGCAGGCCTACTATCGCCAGATCGACGAGAAGCAGGCCCGCGCCTACGAGCTGATGGGCGAGGTCATGGCCGAGAACGCCATGACCTGCGACGCCCAGGAGGGCATGTCGGCCTTCCTCGATAAGCGGCCCCCGACCTGGCGCGGCGAGTAGGCGCGGCCCGAGCAGCAGGCGAGCTGCCGGCGCTCAGGCGCCGCAGGCCCAGTTCCCCTTCAGCTTCAGCTTGCTGTTGTTGTTGCCGAGGTTGGTCAGCGATGCCTGGACCTGGCCCGACTGCTCGTCGGGACCGACGCTGACGGTCACTGAGTCGCCGTCGACCGCCCGCCAGCCGGCCGAGTTGTCCGGCCTGAACACCTGCGCCCCGGCCAGCGGAGCGCTGTACTGGCCGGGACCACGGTACTGGTTCACCGTCAGCTGCACCCCGTAGACGCTCTTACCGACCGGCCCGAACACCGTCAAAACGTAGGCCTGCATGGCGCGGCCCCGGGGTCCCGTACAGGCCGTGCGCATCCCGTTCTCGCCGGCCGTGACCTGGTTGAGCGTCCCTCGCAGGTCGCCGCCGAAGGTCAGGTTCTCGAGCCAGGATGGAGCCGAGTTGGGATCCGCGATCTGGGTCGGGGTGGGCGTCGCGGCCACCTGAGGCACAGGCTCCAGGGCTCCGCAAGCGGACAGGGTCACCACGGCCAGCAGGACCGGTGTCGCGGCCGGCGCCACTCGGCGCACGGCGGCGAGGATGCCCACAAGACGTGTGGTGCGACGGGGCATGTGATCTCATGGTAGCCGTGTCCGCCGCCGAAGCCAAGGCCCTGACCTCGGCTGTGCGCTCGATCGAAGGGGCCTTCCTCATCGGCGTCCCGGGCACGACGGAGCTCTGGCTCGTGCGCCACGGCGACTGCTACGAGGGAATGACGGCGGAGGCCGACCCGCCCCTCTCGCCCACCGGCCAGGTCCAGGCGGCGCGCCTGGCCGCCCGCCTACGTCGGCTCGAGCTCGCGGCCGTTTACAGCAGCCCGCTGCGCCGGGCGCTGGAGACGGCGCGGGCCATCACGCCTAACGTTCACGTAGAGGAGCGCCTGCGGGAGGTCGAGATCAAGCTCAGCGCCGGCCGCGTCGAGGTCACGGAGGCGCCCGACCAGGTCTTGCGCAGGGTCACGTCCGCTCTGGACGAGATGGTCGCCGCCCATCCCGGGGGTCGCGTGATCGTGGTCGCACACGCGCTCTCGATCCTGGCGTACCTCTGTGGCGTGCTCCGGGTGGAGGCCGGCAGCCTCCGGCTCCTGCCGTACTACACCAGCATCAGCGTCGTCCGCGCCCTGGGCGACCGGCGCATGGCCGGCAGCGTCGCCGACGTGGCCCACCTGGAAGCCTAGGGCCGGTGGTCACCGAGGGCATCCGCCGCGACCTGGAGGTGGCGCTCCGCGAGCGCGTGGAGAGCGTCGAGACCATCCCCGAGGGCCACTCCGGCTTCACCTATTGGGTCCAGCTGAATGGCCGGCGGGCGGTCATGCGCCTGCCCCCACCCGGCGCCCGCATCGCCGGGCCCGCTGACATCCCCCGCCAGGGACGGCTGATGAAGGCCCTCCATGAGGCCGGCCTGCCGGTCCCGGACGTACTGGCCATGTCCTCGGAGGCGGTGATCGACGGCCGTCCGTTCTACCTGCTCGAGGCGGTGGACGGGTTGCGCATCGAGCAGGTCGTCGGGACCGTGCCCGATCGTGACCTGGCCGCCTCGGCCGTCGACGTCCTGCGCCGGATGCAGGCCCTGCCCCTGAACACCACGGGGATCGGAGGCGAAGCCCCCGGGACGCTGGCCGCGGAGGTCGAGCGCTGGACCTGGCTCATGGAGCGGGCGCCCACCGAGCTGACCGGCGAGGCCCCGGACGTGGCCGCCCGCCTCCGCGCCACCCTCCCCGCCGAGCGCGAGCCGGTCCTGGTCCACGCCGACTTCCACTACGGCAACATGCTCTTCCGGGGCAGCCGGGTCGTCGCCCTGCTCGACTGGGAGATCGCCCAGGTGGGGCAGCCCCTGCTCGACCTCGCCTGCCTCAGCGTCGTCGCCCGCAGCTCGGCCGACTCCCCCGCCGCGAGCCAGGTGCCGGGCGGGGGCGGCGTCATGGTCAGCGACGAGGAGCTGCTCCGGCTGTACGGCGGCGCCGACCGCTCCGAGTTCGAGTGGAGCCTGGCCCTCACCTACTACAAGTACGCCAGCATCTTCGGCTACAACCTGATGCTGCACCGGCGGGGCAAGCGCCCCGACCCCGTCTACGAGTCCCGCACCGACACGATCCAGCGATTCATCGCCGAGGCGGGAGGCCTCCTCGGCGGGCAAGGAGTGGCCACATGACCTGGGATTTCTCGACCGAGCCGGAGTTCGAGGCCAAGCTCCGCTGGATGGACGCCTTCGTGCGCGAGGAGGTCTTCCCGCTGGAGGTACTCCCAACCGACGATCGCACCTTCATGGGCGTCATCCGGTCTCTCCAGGAGCAGGTGAAGCGGGAGGGGCTGTGGGCCGCCCATCTCCCGCCCGAGCTCGGCGGCCAGGGCTTCGGGCAGGTGAAGCTGGGCCTGATGCACGAGATCGACGGCATGTCGCCGTGGGCCCCGAGCGTCTTCGGCAACCAGGCCCCCGACTCCGGCAACTCCGAGGTATTGGCCCACTTCGGGTCGGCCGAGCAGAAGGAGCGCTGGCTGAAGCCGCTGCTGGCGGGCGAGATCCGCTCTGCCTTCTCGATGACCGAGCCGGACAACGCCGGCTCGGATCCCGTGAACATGTCCACGACCGCCGTCCTGGAGGGCGACCGCTGGGTGCTGAACGGACACAAGTGGTTCACGTCGAACGGCATGATCGCGGACGTCCTGATCGTGATGGCGGTCACCGACCCTCACGCCGGCCCCTACGAGCGAGCCTCGATGTTCGCGGTCCCGGTGGACACGCCGGGCGTGAAGCTCATCCGCAACGTGCCCACGATGGCCGGCGAGCACGAGCGCTTCGGATTCGGCCACGCCGAAGTCGTCTACGAGGACGTCTGGATTCCCGCCGAGAGCATCATCGGCCGCCCCGGTCAGGGCTTCGAGATCGCCCAGATCCGGCTCGGGCCGGGCCGCATTCACCACTGCATGCGCTGGCTGGGCCAGGCTCGGCGCGCCTTCGACATGCTCTGCGAGCGGGCCCTGCAGCGCGAGGCCTTCGGCGAGCCACTGGCCAAGAAGCAGTCCGTGCAGAACTGGATCGCCGACTCGGCGGCGGAGATGCAGGCCGCCCGGCTGATGACGCTGCAGGCGGCCTGGAAGATCGACCAGCAAGGCTCGTCAGCCGCGCGCCGGGAGATCGGCATGATCAAGTTCTTCGGCGCCCGGGTGCTGCACGACGTCATCGACCGGGCCATCCAGATCCACGGCGCCCTGGGCTATTCCAGCGACCTGCCTTTGGAGGAGATGTACCGCCACGCGCGGGCGGCCCGAATCTATGACGGACCGGACGAGGTCCATCGCCAATCTGTCGCGCGCCAGATCCTTCGCGGCTACTCCAAGCCGGACGGCGTCTGGCCGCGAGAGCACGTGCCGAC
>JALYZG010000135.1 GCA_030948965.1 Candidatus Dormiibacterota bacterium
GGCCTGCTGGCGTACCGCAGTAGACAGTAGCGTGAACCAAGATCTCTTTGATCTCGTCAACCGTCACACCGCTTGTCAACGCTGCCTTAACGTAGATCCCCAGTTCTTGAGCCCGACCCAGCGCCGCCAGTATTCCGAGGTTCAGGATGCTGCGAGTCTTGCGATCAAGTCCCGGGCGGCTCCAAGCGTAGCCCCACGCCCACTCCGTCACGATGCGCTGGAAGGCCATCATGAAGTCGTCCGTGTCCGCAAGATTGGCATCGACGTACTCGACGCCGAGGACCTCTCGTCGCACTTGCAGGCCTCGGTCGAAAAGGTCGTTCTCAGTCATCGTTGGCCTCCATGTCGCTCTTTCGGCTGGGCACGGTGCAGAACTTCGTCGGGTGTCCTCACCCAGGCGAAAGACCCCGTGGTCGCGCCAAATGCGCAGCACCGTGCTGGGGCTGGCGCCGACCTTGTCGGCCACTGCGCGGCTGCTCCAGTGGGTCTCGCCACGCGGAGGGCGGCCGAGGGTCACGCTCTAAGCGCAAGTTGTTTACGACGCGCTGCACTAGACCGGGGCACCCGCCGCGGTGGCGGTGGCGGCGGCGGCGAATCGGTCCGGGCTGAACGACTCGATGGGCAGGCTGGTCATGCCGTCGAGCGCCAGGTCGGCGCCGATCCTACCCAGCGCGGGGGCGAATTTGAAGCCGTGGCCGGACATCGGCCCAAGCAGGATCAGCCTCTGCATCCGCGCCGGGCGCCCGATCACGAAGTGCTCGTCCGCGGTGTTGGTGTACATGCAGGTCTGGCCGCGGACCGGTTCCGGGTCGAGCCCGGGCAGCGCCTCTCGAATGAGGGCCGAGATCGGCTCGTAGTCGGCGGCACTAATCTCCCGATCGGGGTGGTCGGGGTCGGAGCGGGCGCCGCCGTGGTGCAGCGCCGCCTTGATGGTGGCGCCGTCGAGGGTCGGGAACCCGTACCACGTGCGATCTTCACCGTGCTCGCGGATGAAGACCGGAAAGCGCTTCGGGGCGAAGTCCTCCGGCCGGCGGGCGCGAAACCACGCCATCACCTGCCTCTCGACCCAGAGCGGGATCTCGATCTGCGGCAGCAGCTTCCCCGTCCAGGGGCCGGCCGCGACGATCGCCTGCCCTGCCCGGAAGGTATCGGTGCCGGTCCGGATCTCGACGCCGTCCTCCTTCTCCTCGATCGCCTCGACCCGAGCGTGCGTAACGAGGCGAGCCCCGAGCTGCTCCGCCCGGGCGGCGGCTGTGCGGAGAGCCAGCTCGGGTCGGAGCAGTCCCGCCTGGCGGTCGAAGAACGCGACCTGATCCGCCTCCAGGCGGTGCTGAGGAAAGCGGCTGCGGGCGGCGTCCGGTTCCAGGATCTCGTAGGGCAGGCCGCACGTCTCGGCCGTGTGGCGGGCATCGCCCACGAAGCCGGTGTCGGGCCGGCCGATGAAGACAGCGCCCGTCTCGGTGAGGAGCTCGACGCCGGTCTCCCGCTCCAGCTCCCGCCAGTGACCGAACGCGGCCTGCACCAGGGGCACGTAGCGCGGGCCCTCCGGGTAGCAGCTGCGAATGATCTTGCTCTCGCCGTGGCCCTCGCCCCGGTCGTGGCCAGGCTCGAACTGCTCCAGGCCGATCGCGCTGACGCCGCGCCGGGCGAGCATCCAGAGGGCCATGACGCCCATCGACCCGAGCCCGACCACGGCCACATCGGCGTCCCGCTGAGTCATGGACACTAAAGCCGCGACCCGTATTCGCGGTAGCTGGCCTTGAGGCTGGGGTCGGTGCCGAAGTAGGCGTGCTTGGACATGTCGGCCGAGTAGCGGCTGGCCGGCGGCTGCCGGCCCAGCGCCTCGGCCACGCTGCGGATGTGGTGGGGACCGGCTCCACAGCAGATGCCGAGATAGGCCACGCCCAGCCCGTACGCCTCGCGCGCGAACTCCCCCATCTCGTCCCGGGTGCAGACGAACGGGTCGAGCCGGATCGGGAACGGCTGCTCCGAGCTCTCCGGGTCGCGCAGCGATTGGAAGGTCGGCTGCTCGTCGGTGGTGCGATAGGGGACGGGCAGCCCGGCTACGGGGCAGTCGACGGCCGCCCGGACGCGCGCCAGCACCGGCAGCATCGTGCGCGGTCCCCGGCAGCAGTTGAGCCCGACCACGTCCGCCCCCGCCGCCGCCAACCGGCGGCAGGCCTCTTCCGGCGCGATCCCGTCGGGGCCCACGCCCTCGCGATGGACGGCGAGGGTGACGACGGTGGGGAGCCCGGTCGCCTTCATTACGTCCAGGGCGATCAGCGCTTCGCCCGTGTAGCTGAGGGTCTCGGCGATCATGAAGTCCACGCCCGCGTCCACCGCCCAGCCGGTCTGCTCTTCGAACATGGCCCGGACCTCGCCGAGGGTTGACGCGTCCTCCTCGTAGACGTTGCTGTTGGAGAGGTTGCCGGCCAGGAGAGTGCCGCTCTCGTCGGCGACCTCCTTGGCGAGGGCCAGGGCCTGCCGGTTGAGGGGCTCGATGAGGTCGCCGCGGCCGATCACCCGCAGTTTCTCCCGATGCGCGTAGTAGGTGAACGCCTCGACCACGTCGGAACCGGCGTGAACGAACTCGCGGTGGAGCTGGCGCACCACCTCCGGATGCTCGAGGACCACCTCGGGGACGAAGGCGCCGGCCTGCAGGTAGCCCCGGCGCTCGCACTCGAAGAGGTAGCCTTCGGCGCAGATCACCGGGCCATCGGCCAGCATCTCGAGCAGGCCTGGGCGATGGGCGGACACGGTCGTCTCGGCGTGTTGGGACATGTTCGTGATCTCCTCTCCAGCCAGTGTGAGCCATCCGCTGGGCCGCGCGACGGGGGCGCGCTGAGTGAATTCGCCGGCCGATCGACGTCTGAAAATGCGTTGCAGGGGGTCACTCGCCGGCGGATCGACGCCAAATCGACCAGGCGGGCTTTTAGAGGAGCAGGCGGCCCGGGGTGGGCAGGTCGGCGTGGTCCACCGCCTCCTCCGTCTTGATCACGTGCATCACCGCGTTGATGAGGGCCAGGTGCGTGAACGCCTGCGGAAAGTTCCCGAGGTGGCGCCCGCTGCGCGGGTCGATCTCCTCGGCGTAGAGCTCGAGCGGGCTGGCGTACGACAGCAGCTTCTCGCAGAGTTGCCGCGCTCGCCGGTGCTCGCCGATCTCCGACAGCGCGGAGACAAGCCAGAACGAGCAGATGGTGAACGTGCCCTCCTCGTCCTGGAGGCCGTCATCAGTCTCGTCGACCCGGTATCGCCGCACCAGGCCGTCGAGGCCCAGATCGTCGGCGATGGCCAGCACCGTGGCCCGGATGCGAGGGTCGTCGGGCGGCAGGAAGCGAACGAGCGGCGCCAGCAGAACGGAGGCGTCCAGCGCCTCGCTGCCGTAGTACTGCGTGAAGACTCCCGCCTCGTTCACGCCGTTCGCGCAAATGTCGGCGTGGATCTCGGCCGCCGCCAGCTGCCAGGCTTCGGCGATCTCCCACTCCTCCCGCATCCGGGCCAGGCGGGCACCGCGGTCGGCCGCGACCCAGCACATCAGCTTGGAGGAGGTGAAGTGCTTGGGCTCACCTCGCACCTCCCACATACCGCGGTCGGGTTCTTGCCAGTGCCGCAGGGCCTGCTCGACCTGGCGCTTCAGAATCGGCCATAGACGCTCGGGCAGGTGGTCGCGCGACCTGGTGTGGAGGTAGACCGACTCGATCACGGCTCCCCAGACATCGTGCTGGCGTTGGTTGTAGGCATCGTTGCCGACGCGAACGGGGTGGGCGCCCTCGTAGCCGTTCAGGTGCTCCAGCACCGACTCGTCGAGGTCGCGCTCACCGTCGATGCCATAGACGATCTGGAGCTCTTCGTCTCGCTCGGCCAGGTCGGCGACAAAGTAGAAGTAGTCGTTCGCTTCCCAGTCCAGGCCGATGCTGTACAGGCCCCAGAGCGTGAACGACGAGTCCCGAATCCAGCTGTACCGGTAGTCCCAGTTGCGCTCGCCATGCGGGGTCTCGGGCAGGGAGGTCGTGGCGGCGGCCAGGACCGCGCCCGTGTTGGCAAAGGTCAGGCCCTTCAGAGTCAGCGCGCTGCGCTGCAGGTAGCTGCGCCAGCGATGGTCAGGGAAGTTGCCTCGAGCCAGCCAGTGCTGCCAGTGGTGGGCCGTCCAGACGAGACGCGCGTAAGCGTCCTTGTTCGTGAGGGGCGGCTCGTGCTCGCTCCAGGACAGCGCGCAGAAGCAGGACTCGCCCTCCCGGATCAGATGGCGGCAGGTGGCGCGGGGGCCCTCGAAACCGATCCGGAGGTCGGTCGTGAGCCTCACCTCCAGGTCGCTGCCGCCGGCTCGGGCCAGGCCCTGGTGATAGCCGTGGCCCGTGTACTCCCAGCTCGGCCGCCGGCGCCCGTAGTCGAAGACCGGCTCGCAGTCGAGCGTGATCTGCATCTCGCCCTGCACGCAGCGGACGGTCCGCACCAACACGTGGTCGGCGTCGTAGTCGGTCGGGGTTCTCCGGAAGGTGCCCGACAGCTCCTCCTCGTGGTGCCAGGGACCGACCAGGAGGACGTCGCGGACGATTATCCAACCGCCGCCCGACTCCCAGCTCGTCTCCAGGACCATAGTCCCCGGCAGGTAGCGCCGCGAGGCCGGCACCATGGCGTCGGCCGGACCCAGGCGGAAGCCGCCCGCCCCTCGATCGAGGATCGCGCCGAAGACGCTGGGCGAATCCATGCGCGGCAGGCACATCCACTCCACGTTCCCGCTCGGCGCGATGAGGCAGTTCACTTCGCAGTCGGAGAGAAAGGCGTAGTCGGCGATCGGTGGGAACGGCGAACGCCCGCCGAGCTCCTTGAGATCGCTGAACGGGCTCGAGTCGTCGGCCGGCGTCCACACCAACGGTGCATCTGCCGGCGGATGCCCGTCTGCCTGCGACTTCACGGGTTGATCCGCCGGCGAATCGACGCCGGTTTCAGTTCTGGGTGGCAGTGGCACCGTTGTGCGCGCACTCCGCCGGTGGGGGCAGGTCCACCGCCGGGTTGGAGTCGAAGAAGCCCTCCGGCTTCAGCTTGAAGCCGGCGTGGTGGACCGGCATCACCGGCCAGTCCTCGGGCCGCACGACGTGCTGGATGCCGAACGTGTACCAGACGACCAGGTCCTGGTTCTCCAGGTCACGGTTCGCCTTCACGTATTCGGGCAGGCCGTCGCTGCCGCGGCGCTGGTTGGGGTAGGCGCCGGCCCCGTAGAGCTCGTCCGGGGCGAAAGCGGTCACCCAGAGATGCTTGGCGATGAAGCCGCCGCGCGTGAGGCCGTGCGCTCCCGGATGGAAGTGGCTGACCGAGCTCTCGCCCGGCAGCAGCTTGTACGCCACCGGCCCGCCCAGCGCGTTCTTGATGTTCGGGTTCAGGACCCGCCAGTAGCGACCGCTGCTCAGATCGAGGTTCCGCTGAGCCTCGGACTCCGTGCGCAGGGGCGTGCTCACGGCCCGCCACGCGGTGCCGTTGGTGTTCTCCGGTCCCGGCGCGTCCGGCACGGCGTTCACCTCGTGAACCGAGTTGCGGAGGCCGTCGACCATCATGTCCAGGCGCATGGAAAAGAAGTGCTGGTGGTTGGGGCCGTATAGGTTCGGCGCCACCATCGTGCCGTGCGTGGGGAATTTGCCCTCGGGCAGGGCGCCATTCGAGATGATGCCGCTGAGCTTGGCCTCGAACTCGATCGTACCGTCCTGGTAGAGGTGCCAGTAGAACGCGTAGTCGTAGTTGCCGACGGTGCAGACTGAGGAGATGACAAAGCGCCGCGAGCGCCTGACCTCGGCCCGGCCGCTGCGATAGTCGAAGTGCTTCCAGAGGATCCCGGCGTCTTCCTCGTGCATGCAGATGGCGTTCTCGATCACGCTCGGCGCGCCGGCGTCGTCCGCGATCACCCCGTCCAGGTAGCGGATCTCGCCCAGGCAGTCGCAGCCGAGCTCCAGCGAGTTCGTGCAGGCGCCGATCCAGTATTCGCCGCCGTCGAACGCGTTCTTGCGGTAGTGGGTCGGGGCCGGGTCGCCGTAGGGGTTGAAGATCTCGCTGATCGAGGCCCGGTAGAGGACCGGCCGCCAGCGGGCCTGGTCCTGGTACTCGAGCTGGTGCAGGACCAGGCCGTCGCGCTGTGAGAATCCGACCCGCAGCCGCCACCGCTGCCACTGCACCAGGTTGCCTGTGACGGTGAAGTCGGGTCCGTCCTTCTGCACGATGTCGAGCGGCTTGGGTTCCGGGCGGACGCCGCCGGCGATGTAGGGCACGTTGTCCGGGTCGTTCAATGAGTCCGGCGTGAAGTTGCCGGTCTTCGGCGGCAGCGGCACCGCGCCGTGGTCTTCGACGTCGACCACCCTCATCTCGTCGAGGTCGAAGCGGACGACCAGGCCCTCCACCGGCCGCCCGTAACAGTTGTCGCCCGCGCCCTTTTTCACCCACGTCAGGCCGAAGGCCGTGCGGCGCCGGCCGGGGTCCTCATCCGGCCCCTGATAGCCCGGCGCCCAGGGGTCGACGACGGCCAGGCTGAGATCTTCGACGCCGCGCCGGCGCAGCGCCTCCTGCCACTGCGGGTCGGCCTTGATGGCCTCCTCGCAGACTAGGCTCTCGCCGCCGGTGATCGGCGGCTGCACGTCGGGCAGATGGCGCCAGGAGACGACAGAGCCGTCCGTGACAGAGACGACAGCTTCGTACGTCTCCCGCCGCGCTCGGTCGCGCAGGACGACGAGCACGTTGCGATTCAGTTGTCCACCACCGTTCGGGTGGGCGAGGACGGCCTCCTTGTCCGGCTCCACGAGCAGCATGCCGTGGACCCGGACGGTCTCGCCCAGCCGGCCCTCTTGACGCAGCACCGCCGCCGCACGCTCGATCTCGTCCGCCGAGAGCGAGACGAGGGGGTGGTCGATAGCCGGAGCCCGGGACTCGACACTCATGGCTCGATGTTCAGCATCACGTGCTTGACCACCGTGTAGTCCTCCAGGGAGTACATGGACATGTCCTTGCCGTAGCCCGACTGCTTGAAGCCGCCATGCGGCATCTCGTTGACGAGGGTGACGTGGTCGTTGAGCCAGACGCACCCGAACTGGATCTTGCGCGCGACCCGCATCAGGCGCCCGGCGTCCTTCGACCAGACGGACGCCGCCAGTCCGTACTCGACGCCGTTCGCCCACTCGATGGCCTGCTCCTCGTCCGTGAAGCGCTGCACCGTGACGACGGGGCCGAAGACCTCCTTCTGGATGATCTCCGCCTCCTGGTTGACGTCGGTCACCACCGTCGGCTGAACGAAGAAGCCGTTGGCGGTGACGCTCTCGCCGCCGCTCGCGACGCGCCCGCCCGCCGCCTCTGCCCGCTCCACGAAGCCGAGGACCCGCTCCTTCTGCTCGGCCGAGATGACGGGCCCCATCTCCACGTCCTGCGACTTGCCCGGATCGCCGACATTGAGCGACTCGATTTGCGGCACGAAGTCGCTGAGAAACTTGTCGTAGACCTTGCCCTGAACCAGCACCCGGCATGCGGCGGTGCAGTCCTGGCCGGAGTTGTAGAACGACGCCAGCCGCAGCGTCTTGGCTACCCGCTCCATGTCCGCGTCGTCGAACACGATCGCCGGCGCCTTGCCACCCAGCTCCAGGTGGACGCGCTTCAGGTTGTCGGTCGCGTTGCGCGCGATGAGCTTGCCCGTGCTGACGTCGCCGGTGATCGAGATGAACCTGACGCGAGGGTGGCGGACCAGCGCGTCGCCGGTCGGGAGACCGTCGCCCGTGATCACGTTGAAGACGCCTGGCGGCAGGATGTCGGCGGCCAGCTCGGCCAGCTTGAGTGTGGTCAGCGGCGTCAGCTCCGACGGCTTGATGATGGAGACGTTGCCCGAGGCCAGGGCCGGCCCGATCTTCCAGACGGCCATCATCAACGGGTAGTTCCAGGGCGCGATGCCGGCGCAGACGCCGATGGGCTCGCGCCGGATCATCGAGGTCCGGCCGGCGATGTACTCGCCCGAGGCCTTGCCTTCGATGTTGCGGGCCGCGCCCGCGAAGAAGCGGAAGCAGTCGGCGATGAATCCCATCTCCTCGATCGCGCCCGCCACCGGCTTGCCGACGTTCTCGGACTCGAGCCGGCCCAGCTCCTCCGCGTGGTCCTCCACGGCGTCCCCGAGCTTCAGCAGGTAGCCCGCCCGCTCGGCTGGGGTGGTGTCGGAGTACTTCGCGAACGCCCGCTCCGCCGCCTTGACCGTCCGATCCACGGTCTCGGCCGAAGCGTTCGGCACCTCCGCGATCACCTCGCCGGTGGACGGGTTCAGCACCTCGAGCGAGCCCTCACCGACGTCCTCCAGCCACTCGCCGCCGATGAAGTTGCCGCGTACCGCGACCTTGGTGCTCACAGCCGCCCCCTTTGCGCGTTATTACCGCACACCTGCAAGATTCGAACTACAGCATCCTCCCGCTGGATCAGCGTGTCAAGCCAGCCGCCGCGCCTCATGGTTCGGTGCGTCGGCCGGCGAATGTACCTGTGAAACGCGCCGCAATGGAGCAGCCGCCGGCGCGTCCACCCTATCCATGCGGAGATATGTGGCGGGCCGCTATTTGACTCCAGAGCATCCCTGGTCACATAATTCCACGTATGATGAATTCTGGAGGTGCGCCAACGACAGATGAGGCGACCGGGGGCCGGAGTGGGACCGCGGGACAGGTCGGGTTTGTCCGCAGGACGGCAGTGGTTCTGCTGCATTTGGCGGCCGGTCTTCTCGTCCTGCTGACGCTGATCGGGCTGATCGGACCGGCCATCAAGAGCCCACAACCCCACGACATTCGGGTCGGGCTCGTCGGTCCGGCGCCGGCCATCCAGCAGGTTTCGACCGCCCTGGATTCCAAAGCACCCGGCGCATTCAAATTCACGGCGTATTCCACTGAAGCCGCAGCCCGGGCCGCAATCGATGCGCGGTCAGTTGACGGAGCCCTGGTCATCGGCCCAGGCGGTCCTCTGTTGATCGTGGCTGGGGCCGCTGGGGACTCGGTGACCGGCCTGATCACGGCGGTGTTCACCACCGCCTTCCAGGCGCAGGGCCAGGCAGTGAAGGTGGACCTGGTGCACCCCTTCGCTGCGGGCGACCAACACGGGCTGATCCTGTTCTTCGTGATCCTCGCGATCCTTATCTCCACGTTGATCGCGCAGGCGTTGGTCGGCCTCCGCGGCGGCGCCAGTTTCGGCATGCAGCTGCTGGCGGTGGTCGTGTATGCGTTGATCGCCGCTCCGGTGGCGATGGGTCTCGCCACGTGGATTGCCGGTGACTACGGCTCTGGGTTCTGGGCCGCGACCGGGCTTGTCGCCCTGGCGTCGGCGGCGGTCGGTGCCGTCGTGGCCGGTTTGGCGCGCCTGTTTGGCGGCGCCGGTGTGGGATTGGCGGCGCTCGTCGTCGTCCTGTTGAATCTCGTCAGCTCCGGGGGACCTATCGGGAGCCAGCTGCTGCCCGATGTCTACCGCTGGCTGGCGCCGGCGATGCCGGCGGGCCAGCTGTACAGCGCGATGCGCAGTGCCCTCTACTTTGACAACGCCGCACTCGGCGCGCCGATCGCGGTGCTGGGCGCCTGGCTGGCAGCTGGACTGGTGCTCATGTTGCTGGGTGAATTCGTCTCGCGCCGCCGCGGGTCCCAAGTCACGCAGGCTGGCTCCGTCGCCGGCTCAGTAGCCTGACAGTGAATGGCGCGAACCGGCAGGAGGCCAGGTACGGGCGACACCCGGGCGGAGATCGTCGGCGCCGCACTCGCCAACTTCGCCGAGTTCGGTTACGAAGGCGCGACCATCCGGGGCATCGCCGCCGCGGCGAAGGTCGACCCGAAGCTGGTCTTGCACTACTTCAAGTCGAAGGAGCGTGTCTTTCAGGCAGCGCTGGACTTCCCATTCGATCCGTCGGAAGTGATCCCGCGGCTGCTGAGGCCCGGCCTGGACGGCCTGGGCG
Organism: Candidatus Dormiibacterota bacterium; assembly: GCA_030948965.1. GTDB lineage: Bacteria > Chloroflexota > Dormibacteria > Dormibacterales > Dormibacteraceae > JALYZG01. The sequence continues at coordinate 9,938 of JALYZG010000135.1, forward strand.
TCAGGTTGACACGGTTCTTCGTCGATACCTGGGACTCTCCGACGGGCAGCCGCGCCCTCGCTCTGCTGCGGTCGGCGGTGGCCAGTGAGAGAGCGGCCGCGCTCATGCGTGATTTTGTGAGTCGAGAGGTACTGGCGCGAATCGCCGAGGCGCTCGAGCTCGACGATCCTCAGCTGCGGGCGAGCCTGGCCGCCAGCCAACTGGTTGGCCTGGCCATGGTTCGCTATGTGATCAAGGCCCCACCCTTGGCGTCAGCCCCGCCGAGGGAGGTGGCAGCGTGGATCGGACCGACGCTGCAGCGCTATTTCACAGATCCCACCGCCAGCGGATCATGCCCCTGAACCAAGCCCAAGCTGGCCGCGCACCGTGCCCTGTCGCGGCTCAGCCAGTGCCCTCGGGGCGCGGGTGGCATCACCAGGCTGCTCGGGCCAGGCGTCTTCGTTCGGCCGCGCTGCCCGGTAGTGCGGATCGTCACGATCTGACGGCGCGAAGTTGACGCGGGACACCCTGCCGAAGCGGTATAAATTAGGTATATCATCGAACCCGCGAAGGCGATCGTGCAGGCCCGGCGCTCAGCCGGGTTGACCCAGGCCGAGCTTGCCAGGCGAAGCCGCACCTCGCAGCCGGCGGTCAACCGGTATGAGAGTGGTCGGGTGAGGCCGCGGCCGGACACGCTGCGCCGGCTCCTTGAGTTGCCGGACGGCGGCGCCCCGGCCCTCGGAGATGCTGGAGGCTCATAGCGACGAAGTTCTCGCGTTCGCACGGAGGCACGGAGCATCCAGGGTTCTCGTCTTCGGATCCGTGGCTCGAAACGAGGACGAGCCCGACTCCGATGTCGACTTGCTCATGGACATCCCACCGACATACGGCCTGTTCGCGATGGCCCGTCTGCAGCGCGAACTGTCGGGACTTCTGGGGGGGCTGCATGTCGACCTGGGGAGCATCGACGACCTCCGACCGAGGATCCGGGAGCGAGTGTTGGCCGAGGCGCGGTCCCTGTGAGGGGCTCGGGACGTGATGACATCGAGCGTGTCGCGGACATGCTGGAGGCGATTGCAATGATCCAGAGCTGGAGTCCCGACGAGGTGCCAAAGCCCATGTACCGAGCGGCCGTGCTTCACGAACTCATGGTCATCGGTGATGCGGCCAGCCGCCTGAGCGAGGGCTTCAAAGACGCGCATCCAAACATCCCCTGGCAGGACGTGGTCGGGCAGCGGGTTCAGCTCCTTCATCACTACTGGGACACGCAATGGGCCCGCATCCAGCAGACGGTCGCCAATGACATTCCCGCGCTGAAGGCCGCGCTGCTGCAGGACGTTCACGAGTAGACGTCGGGGAGATGGCTGTCAACGCCGAGCGACAGCTGCCAGGCGGGCCTCGGCTCGCTAGGCCTGCGGGAACGGCTCCTCGCCGGCGGTGGCGGCGTCCAGGTAGCGCGGCGCTGGCAGGCCCAGCTTGCGCATGGCCAGGCCGGTCAGCGCCTCGATGACCACGCGGTTGGCGTTGAGGGCGGTGGTGTAGCCGGGATCGATGCCGGGCGCCACCTCGACCACCTCGAAGCCGACCACGTGGGCCTCGTGGCAGAGCCGGCGGACCATCGGGAACATCTCGCGCGTGGTGAAGCCGCCGGGCTCCGGGGTCCCGGTGCCGGGCGCGTAGGCGGGGTCGAGCACGTCGATGTCGAAGGAGACATAGAGGAACTCCGGGCCGTCCAGGGCCTCGCTGATGGCCTGGTCGACGACCCGGTCGAGGCCGTGGCGCTCGACCTCGGCCATGAAGTGGGAGCGCATGCCCTGCTGCCGCATCCAGTCCATCAGCTCGTTGTCGGGGTAGTAGCCGCGCAGGCCGACCTGGACGAAGTTGCGCCCGGGGATGTGCTCTGACTCGATCAGGCGGCGGATGGGCGTGCCGTGCGTGACGCTGTGGCCCATGTATTCGCGGCTGCAGTCGGCGTGCGCGTCGAAGTGGACCACGCCGACCTTGCCCGCCCCGTAGACGTCGGCGCAGGCGGCGGCGTCCGGCCACAGGATGGAGTGGTCCCCGCCCAGCACCACCGGGACCGCGCCGGTCTCGGCCACCTCGCGCACCACCTCCCGGATCGTGGGCATCGAGGCCTCGATGTTGAAGGGGTCCACGGCGGCGTCGCCGTAGTCGACGACCGTCAGCGCCTCAAACGGCTCAACCCGGACGTGGAGGTGGTTCATCAGCGCCGCCGGGGCGGGCAGGTAGCGCTCAGCGCCGCGGATGGCGCGGGGTCCGAATGAGGTCCCGCGGTGACCCCCACCACAGTCGACCGGCGCGCCCAGGACGGCCACGTCGGCCCCGGCCGCTCGCAGGTCGTCGGGGTTGAGGCAGATCGGCTGGCGCATGAACGTCGCGATCCCGGAGTAGGCCGGGTGCAGCTCGTAGCGGTTGAGGTCGATGGACCCCGGCTCCCGGGCCGGCGACGTCGGCGGCTCGCGGCGCGTGCGCCAGGCGTCGCCGTAGCGCTTCGACATCGCCTAGGTGCGGGCGGCCGGCGCCGCGCAGGCCGCGTCCACCGCCCCGGCGAAGCGGTCCAGGCCGTCGGTCAAATCGGTCTCCTCGATCGTGAGAGGCGGCAGCAGGCGCAACACGTTGCCGTGGAGGCCGGCGGAGAGCAGGACCAGACCACGCTCTCGCCCCGCGGCGATTGCGTCTCGGGCCAGGCTCGCGAGCGGCGTCCGGCCGTCGTCCGGATCGACCAGCTCGATCGCCTGCATCAGGCCCCGACCCCGCACGTCGCCGATCTGGGGGACGTCGCTGGCCAGCTCGCGCAGCCGGTCCTGGACCACCGCGCCCAGGCGGCCCGCGCGCTCCGCCAGACGCTCGGAGTTCATGGTGGCCAGG
>JALYZG010000145.1 GCA_030948965.1 Candidatus Dormiibacterota bacterium
CAGGCGCGCCACCAGCGCCAGGCCGCCGGCCGCGGCGAACAGCGCAGACTCCGGCTGGGCCCTGACCTCGGCCGGCAGCGGCGCCTCCGCGTCCAGATAGGGCAGGTTGGCGCAGACCAGGTCGAACCCGTCCGGAAACGGCTCCAGGAGGTCGCCGCGGACAAGCCGGACCCGGCCCTCCAGGTGGTGGCGGGCAACGTTCCGGCCCGCGACCTCGAGAGCGGCCGGGTCCACGTCCCCAGCCCAGACCGTGGCCGCGGCCACGTAGTGGGCGATGGCGACCGCGATGCACCCGCTCCCGGTGCCGACGTCGGCCACGCGCGCGCGGCCGCCGCGCTCGCGGCAGAGCTCGATCGCCCGCAGCACAAGTACCTCGGTGTCGGGATTGGGGACCAGCACCGCAGGCGTGACCTCGAGGTCCAGCTTCATGAATTCCCGGCTGCCTACCAGATATGCGACCGGCTCGCCCCGCCCGCGCCGCGCGACCAGGTCTCGATACGGCGCCAACTCGGCGTCGGACAGCGGCCGCTCGAACTGCAGGTAAAGGTCGAGCCGGCGCAGGCCGAGAGCGAAAGCTAGCAGGAGCTCGGCGTCGAGGCGGGGCGAGTTGGACCCGTGGGCGCCGAGGTAGCGGGTGGCGCGACGCAGGACCTCCAGCAGCGGCAGCTCCTCAGACATCGGATTAGGCGAGTCGACGGCAAGAGCTCATGAATCGACAGGCGTAGGCCCGGCTTTGCCGGGCCGAATGAATCCCTCCTTCCGCCGCACGCAAGGCGCGCGCAGGCGTCAGGAGGGAGGGCCCACGGGGGGAACCTGGGTTCCCTCCGTGATTTGGGCCTCCCGGTCCGCTGCTACCAGGAGCTCGATCAGCTCGTCGAGGTCTCCGCCCAGGATCCGGTCCAGCTTGTAGAGCGTGACCTCGATGCGGTGATCGGTGACCCGGTTCTCCTTGAAGTTGTAGGTGCGGATCTTCTCCGACCGGTTGCCGCTGCGCACCATCGAGCGGCGGAGGGCGCTGTCCGCCGCCTGCTGCGCGGCCAGCTTGCGCTCGTAGAGGCGCGTGCGCAGGACGCGCAGGGCCTTCTCCTTGTTTTTGAGCTGCGACTTCTCGTCCTGGATCGAAACCACCATCCCGGTCGGGAGGTGGGTGATGCGGATGGCCGAGTAGGTCGTATTGACGCTCTGGCCGCCGGGGCCGGTGGAAGTCGAGGTCTCGATCTTGAGGTCCTTTTCCGGCAGGTCCACCTCCACCTCGTCCGCCTCTGGCAGGACCGCGACGGTGGCCGCCGACGTGTGGATCCGGCCCTGGCTCTCCGTCGCCGGCACTCGCTGCACTCGGTGGACGCCGCCCTCGTATTTGAGCTGGGAGTAGGCGCCGTCGCCGTGGATCTCGAACTCGATCCGATCGAAGCCTCCGACGTCGGTCTCCTGGCCGCCAACGATCTCGACCCGCCAGCCCTTCTGCTCGGCCCAGCGGCTGTACATGCGAAATAGGTCGGCGGCGAAAAGCGTCGCCTCCTGGCCGCCCTCGGCGCCCTGGATGTCCACCACCACGTCGCGGTCGTCGTTGGGGTCGCGGGGCAGGAGGAGCACGCGCAGCCGCTCGGTCAGCTCCGTCCGCCGCGCCTCCGCCGCCTGCTCCTCGGAGCGCAGGTATTCGACCATGCTCGCGTCCTGCTCCTGGCCCAGGAGCTCGCGCGCATCGTGCAGTTGGGTGTCGGCCTGCCGATAGTCGGCGTAGGCCTCGACCACCGGGTTCAGCGCGCGGAGCTCCCGGCCCAGGCGCGCCAGCTCTCGGGAATCGGTCACGACCTCGGGTCGCGCCATCTGCTGCTGCACGTCGTCGCGGCGCTTGGTGGCGGCCTCGAGGCGATCGATCACGCCGCCACCGCCTCGCCCTCCCGCGCGGCTTGGAAGGCGGCGATCGCCACCTCCAGCATCCCGGCGTCGGGCTCCCGGGTGGTGAGCCGCTGGGTCGCCAGCACCGGGACCAGCAGCAGCCGGACGAGGCGCCGCCGGCGGTGCCCGGCCATCAGGCGAATGCACTCGTAGCTGAGGCCGGCGACAAGGGGCACGCCCAGCACACGGGTGAGAATCAGGGCCGGCCAGGCGGGGTGGAAGACGGCGACGACGCTGAACACGAGGACGCTGACCACGAGCACCACGATCAGGAAGCCGGTGCCGCAGCGTGGATGCAGGACACTTGCACCGCGGACGTGGGCCACGTCCAGCGGCTCGCCCGCCTCGAAGGCGTTGATCGTCTTGTGCTCAGCTCCGTGGTACTGGAAAAGGCGGCGCACGTCGGCGATGCGGCCGAGCAGGGCCAGGTAGCCCAGAACCAGGCCCACGCGGATCACGCCCTCCACGGGCACGAACCAGAGCGAACCGGAGCGGTGGACCAGCGCGCCGGCGCCGAGCAGGGGCAGCCCTACGAAGACAGCCAGGCCGATGACGAGCGCAAACGTCAGGCAGGCGATGACCTGGCCCCGGCTGATCTGGGCGTCCGGCTCGCCGGCGGCCGCCGCCGCCGACCACGTCAGGCAGCGCGTGCCGAGGTGCAGCTGCTCGGCCATGAGAGCCAGGCCGCGCAGCACCGGCAGCCGCCAGAGGCCGGACGTGTAGAGGCCGCCCGTCAGCTCACCGCGCTTGACGGCGATCTCCCCGCTGCGGAGCCGGACGGCCACCGCGTAATGGCGGCGACCCCGCATCATCACGCCCTCGACGACGGCCTGGCCGCCGTAGAAAAACGGCTGCTCTTTGGCGCTGGGCGCTGGGGCGGCACGGGCCGCCCTCCGCTCTCCTCGGAGCGCCGCCACCTACCGGACCGCTTTCGCGGCCCGCTTCCGGAAGCGCTCGACCTGGCCGCCGGTGTCCACGATCCGCTGCTGGCCCGTGTAGAACGGATGGCAGACGGAGCAGACCTCGGTCCGCAGCTCCTTGTGGGTCGAGCCGGTGGTGAACGTGTTGCCGCAGAGGCAGTGGACGGTCGCGTCCTCGTAGAAGGTGGGGTGTATCTGTGTCTTCATGCCACTAACCAGAACCGCCGCTGAGAGCGCCCGATTCTACCGGACCAGAGTCTGCAGGATCTGGTGCGACTGGAGCAGGGCGAAGCCGAGGTAGCCTGTCAGGGCCAACCAGGCCGCGCCCATCGCCAGGCGGGCGGGCACCGGGACCGACTGGTAGTAGGGCAGCCTGTCGTTGCGGAAGCGGGCCAGCACCGCCGGGACGCCGAGGATCGCGATCACCAGGATGATGGGGCTGAAGCCGAGGAAGAAGACGGCCAGCGCCATCGCCGCCAAGCCCACGACCTGGAACCACTTGGAGACGACGGCCATGATCCAGCCCCCGTCGAGCATGCCCAGCGGGATGAGGTTGAAGAGGTTTATGAAAAAGCCGAGGTAGGCCCAGACCATAAGCACCGGCTGGTGCGTCGTGCCAAACAGGACGAAGGCGACCGTGGCCGCGACTGTGCCGGCGATCGGGCCCGCGATCCCGATCTGCGCCTGCTTCAGGGCGTCGGTGCTGTTCTGGCGCTGGAAGATGGCCGCGCCCAGGAAGGGGATGAAAAGAGGAGCCGTGGCGTGCATCCCCTGGCGCCGGATCTCGACCACGTGCCCCATCTCGTGCACGAGGATCATCACCACCAGGCCGGCCGCGAACCAGGGCCCGAAGAAGACGGCGTAGGCCGCGAAGCTGACGAGCAGCGTCACCAGCGTGCCCAGGGCGGGGAACTTGACCAGGATCAGGAGTACCCACTTGCCGTAGGCGGCGAGGGCGGCAAGAAGGGCCAGGAGGCCGCCGGCGAAGCCGCCCCGGCGCCGGCCGGAGCCGGGCGCCTGGCCCGGGCGGTCCTGGCGGAAAGGGTTGGGGGTCGGGGGGCTGTAGCCGGACGGCTCCCAGCCGGCCGCCGGGTACCCGCTGGGTGCCGGGGGTAGGGTGGGTGGCTCGCGGTCGGGGTAGGAGCTCATCGTTGTGCCTACTGAATACCCCGCGCCGCGGGCGGGTAATCCGGTCCCGAGGCGCTCGGCCGGAAGCTTCCGGCCCTCACGCCTCCCCGGCTCGCCGGTGGCGCGTGTGGATCCGGCGCACTGTTCCCTCTCGGCTGGAGAGAACCAGCGAGTCGGTCTCCAAGCCCACGCGCTCGGCCCGCGCGGGGCCTACGACGGCGCTGCCCCCGATACCAGTCACGGCCAGGTCCACAGGCCTAGGTGCGAGGTCCGCCAGACGATAGATACGATCCAGGCCGGGGCCGGCGAGCAGGCGCTCATCGTCGTTGCGCGGATAGAGCCGGGCCTGCATGTCGCCGCCCAGGCACTGGACGCCGCAGGCTGCCAGCACGGCCTCGTGGATGCCGCCGACACCCACCAGGACGTCGACTCCCGCGCCCGGTGTGGCCGTGAGGAGGGCGCCCGCGATCTCGCCCTCCTCCAGGAGAAGGACGCGGGCGCCGAAGTCGCGAATCTCCTGCACCGTCGTCCCGTGGCGGGGCCGGTCGAGGATGGCCACGGTCAAGTCCGCCGGCCGGGTGCCTTTGGCCAGGGCGATGCGGCGCAGGTTCTCGGACAGAGGGTCGTCCAGGTCCAGGGCGCCTCGGGCCGCGGGCCCTGTCACTATCTTGTCGACGTACCAGACGGCCGGCAGCGTAGGGAATGCGCCCGGCTCGGCAGCGGCCAGGAGCGAGATCCCGGCACCGCCGCGAGCCACGAGGCTCGAGCCCTCGACCGGGTAGACGGCGAGGTCCAGCGCCTCCCCGAGCCCCACCCGCATGTCCTCGCTGAGCCGGTCACCGCGCGGGCCCAGGACCACGCGGCCGGAGAGCCCGAGGTCTTGGAGGGCCGCGAGCATGGCGGCGGACGCCGCCTCGCGGACGCGCTCCGGCTCGCCCCGACCGAGGAGCCGGAGGCAGCTGAGCGCCGCCGCCTCGGTCACCTGGACGAGGTTCGGAACCGCCCGGATCCGCGAGCCGACCGGGGTCTCAGCCAGGATGCCCACCTCTGTCATACGGAACGGTTCAGGAAACCGTTTCGGTCGCGGGCACGGTGATCGAGGCCGGGGCCGCGTCGGGCGGAAGCTCCATCTGGTCGATGCCCCCGGCCGCGATGGCCGCGGCCACGAAGTCGCGAAACAGCGGGTGGGCGCGCATCGGCCGGCTCTTGAACTCAGGGTGGAACTGGCTGGCCACGAACCAGGGGTGGGCGGGTAGCTCGACGACCTCGACGAGGCGGCCGTTGGGCGAGAGGCCGCTGAACACCAGCCCAGCCTCCTGCAACACCTCGCGGTATTCGTTGTTGAGCTCGAAGCGATGGCGGTGGCGCTCGTACACCACCTCCTCGCCGTAGGCGGCGTGGGCGCGCGTGCCCGGGACCAGCTTGCAGGGATAGATGCCGAGGCGCATCGTGCCGCCCATCGCGGCGACGTCGCGCTGCTCCGGCATGAGGTCGATGACCGGTGTGGAGGTGAACGCCGCGAACTCGGTGGAGTTGGCGTCGGGCGCGTCGAGGGCCTCCCGAGCCACGTCGATGACCGCGCACTGCAGGCCCAGGCAGAGGCCGAGATAGGGGATGCCGGTGTGCCGCGAGTACCGTGAGGCGACGATCTTGCCCTCGATGCCGCGGTGGCCGAAGCCGCCGGGCACGACGATCCCGGCCACGCCCTTGAGGGGCGCGGTGTCGCCCTGGTCGAGGCGCTCGGAGGACACCCAGCGGATGTCCACCCCGACCTCGTGGTGAATGCCCGCGTGGCGCAGGGCCTCAGTCACCGAAAGGTAGGCGTCGGGCAGCTGCACGTACTTGCCGACGACCGCGATCGGGACCTCGCCTCGCGGCTTGCGCATCCGCTCGGTCAGCGTCCGCCAGGGCGCCAGGTTGGGCGCGGCGGGGTCGACCTCCGGGTCGAAGTGGCGGGCGATGACGCGACCCAGGCCGGCGTCCTCCAGCATCAGCGGAACCTCGTAGATGGACTCAACGTCGGGCACCCCGATCACCGCCTCGCGGGGCACGTCGCAGAAGAGCGCGATCTTCTCCTTCAGATCGGCGTCCAGAGGCCGCTCCGAGCGCGCGACGATGGCGTCCGGCTGGATCCCGAGGCCGCGCAGCGCCTGGACCGAGTGCTGGGTCGGCTTGGTCTTCATCTCCTCGCCCCGGATCAGCGGGACGAGGGAGACGTGGACGTAGAAAACCGAGCGCCGGCCGAGGTCATTCTTGAGTTGCCGGATGGCTTCCAGGAAGGGCTGGCTCTCGATGTCGCCGACCGTCCCCCCCACCTCACAGACGACAACGTCGGCCTGCGACTCGCGGGCGGCGCGGAGCACGCGCTCTTTGATCTCGTTGGTGACGTGAGGGATGACCTGGACGGTGGCGCCGAGATAGTCGCCTCGGCGCTCCTTGGCGATCACCTCCGAGTACACCTTGCCTGTGGTCACGTTCGAGGCGGCGGTCAGGTTCACGTCGACAAAGCGCTCGTAGTGGCCGAGGTCGAGGTCGGTCTCCGCCCCGTCGTCGGTGACGAACACCTCGCCGTGCTGGTACGGCGACATGGTCCCCGGGTCTACGTTCAGGTAGGGATCGAGCTTTTGCAGGGTGACGGAGAGGGAGCGACTCTTGAGGATGTTCCCGATGGAGGCGGCAGTGATCCCCTTGCCGAGCGAAGACACCACACCGCCGGTCACGAAAACGTACTTCGGCAACGGCTGACCCCCTGCGGTTTTTGAAATTGTATCGTGCGCGAGGGCTGGCCCCGCCAAGCCCGGACCGTCGAAATCGGCGAGCCGCTGTTCGTGGTGTTGGATAAGGTGGCCGGTGGCGGCCGCGATTGCGGAGGACGGCGAGATGAAGTACATGCTCATGTTCGTTCAAGAGGAGGACGGCTGGGAGGAGACCGCGTCTGCCGAGGAGAGGCAGGCGACCTTTGGCAAGATCGGCGAGTGGTGGGCCCAGCTCAGCGCCGCGGGCAAGATGCTGGAGGGCCACCAGCTGCAGCCGGCCAGCACCGCGACCACTGTTGAGACGCGCTCGGGAGTGGTCACCGACGGCCCCTTCCTGGAGGCCAAGGAGTCCGTGGGCGGCTATGGCATCGTGGAAGCCGCCGATCTCGATGCGGCCATCGCCATAGCCAAGACCTGGCCGGCGACGAACAAGGTCGAGGTCCGTCCGGTCATAGAGCAAGCGGGCATGTAGCCGCCGATGAGCACCACCGCCGAGTCCGCCGTCGCCCGGGTCTTCCGGGAGGAGGCGGGCCGGCTGGTCGGCTCCCTGGTGCGCCGGCTCGACGACTTCGACCTGGCCGAAGAGCTGGTCCAGGACGCGATCGTCGAGGCGCTGGAGCACTGGCCGGTGACCGGGGTGCCCGCGAATCCTGGCGCCTGGCTGGCCCTGACCGCCCGCCGCAAGGCGCTCGACCGCGTCCGCCGCAATGCTCGACTGGCGGAGAAGCTGCGCCTGGTGGCCGCCTCTGATGCGCCGCCTGAGGAGGTGGACGACCGCCTGCGTCTGATCTTCACCTGCTGCCACCCGGCGCTCGCGCGCGAGGCGCAGGTGGCGCTGACGCTGCGCGCGGTGGCCGGCCTCACCACGGCCGAGATCGCGCGGGCCTTCCTGGCCCAAGAGCCGGCCGTGGCCCAGCGGATCGTCCGCGCCAAGCGCAAGATCGTGAGCGCCGGGGTCGCCTACAGGGTGCCGGCGGGCGATGACTTGGCGGCCCGACTCGACGAGGTCCTGGCGGTCCTCTACCTGATGTTCAACGAGGGCTACCTCACCAGCGCCGGTCCGGCCCCGACCCGGCCCTCGCTGGCCGAGGACGCCGAGTGGCTCTGCGCCCTCCTGGTGAACCTGATGCCGGCCGAGCCCGAGCCCCTGGGCTTGCTGGCCCTGATGCGCCTGCACCGGGCGCGTCTGCTGGCGCGCTTTGATCCTTTGGGAGAGCTGGTGCTCCTGAAGGACCAGGACCGTTCCCTCTGGGACCGAACGCTGATCGCCGAGTCAGGCGCGATGATCGAGCGTGCGGCGGCCATGCGGCGGCGCGGGTCTTACCAACTGCAGGCGGCGATCGCCGCTGTGCACGCGGAGTCCCCGTCTTGGGAGACGACCAGCTGGGCGGAGATCGCGGGCCTCTACCGCCTGCTCCTGCGCCACCGCGACAGCCCGGTCGTACGCCTCAACCTGGCCATCGCGCTGAGCCACCTCGGCGGGGCCGAGAGATCGCTGCCGATGCTGGACCTACTCCAGGAGCCGCTGGAGGGCTACCACCTCTACCACGCTGCGCGCGGCGACCTGCTGCTGCGACTGGGCCGTCACGAGGAGGCGCGGGCAGCCCACCGGCGCGCCCTGGAGCTGACCGGCAACCCGGCGGAACGCTCCCTGCTGGAGCGGAAGCTGGTCTTCTGAAGGAGGTGAGAAGGGTGCCCCCAGGTCCGGAAGAGACGGCGGATGCGCGCACGGGTGCGTCCGCCCTGGCCGCGGAGGAGCGTTTCGCCCGCGTGGTCGAGGCGCTGGCCGATCGCCCCGGTGTGGTGGATGCGGCCACCGAGCCGCTCGCGCGGCGCCGGTTCGGCGGCTCCGGCCTGAAGCTTGGACGCCGGCTCTTCGCCATGCCGGTCCGCGGCCGGCTGGTGGTGAAGCTGCCCCGCGGCCGCGTCGACGAGTTGGTCGCGGCCGGCGCCGGGGAGCGCTACGATCCGCGCCGCGACGGCCGGCTGATGAAGGAGTGGCTGCACCTCAGCCCAATGTCGGGCGAGGACTGGCTCGGCCTGGCTACCGAAGCCCTCGAATTCGCGACTGCCCAGAAAGACAAGTAATCCGGGCTCGCGTCGCATACATCGGGCGTGGCCGGCCACCGCCCGGGGGCCGCCTGCCCTCCGGAGCTACTTTCGCGGCTCAGCCCGCGTCGGGCCTGGGGCCTGTCTGAGCGCGGCGGCGACGCCCACGCCGGCGGCCACGATGACCAGGCCGACCCGCTTCGGCAGGCTGCGCCGTACGGGCTGTTCTGTCGGCGCCACCGACATGCGACTGACCCGCCCTTCGCGAGCCTCGATCCACACCGCGTTCACCTCCACGCCCAGCATCGTGATCAGGCCCAGGAAGTAGAAGAAGGCGAGCAGCACGAACAGCAGGGCGAACGTCTGCCCGTACTGGTTGAGGCCCTGGTTGAGCCTCAGGTAGAGGGGAAACAGCTGCGACAGGATATCGAGCGCCAGGCACGCAAAGAGGGCGCCCGGCCAGATGTGCCGGAGGCGGAGACGGCGGTTCGGCACCCCGCCATAGAGGATCAGGAACAGCAGAAAACCCGCGGCGAGCCCGGCGCCGAGCTGGGTGGCGCCGGCCACGTGGGCCGCATCGACGTGAAGGGGCGGCGGCAGCCGATCCAGCAGGGGCACGAGAGTCGAGGACCCGACCGCTGCGATGACGAGGACGCTGAAGGCGATCATCATCAACAGGGCCATCAGCTTCTGCGGCAGGAAGCCTCGCCGGGGGCAGCCCAGGGCGGTGTCGAAAGCCTGCTCCATGGCGCCGAACAGGCTGGATGCGGTCCACAAAAAGCCGACCAGCGCGACTATCGCGAAGATCCCCGTGCGCTGCTGAACGCCGGCGAGCGCGCTCTGCATCTGGGCCTGGGCGGCGGGGTCGTGGGGGAAGAGCTTGAGCACCAGATCGCTGACCTGGGACGAGCCAGCCCCGATCCTCGAAAGCACCACGCCCGCGATGGCGGTCAGGGCCAGCACGATGGGGAAGATCGTGAGCAGTAGGTTCCAGGCGATGATCACGGCCCAATTCGCGCCGTCGTCTTCGCCAAACTTGCGGATCACGCGGCCGGGTGGACTCGCAAACAGGCGGTCCAGCAACCTCTTCAACCGGTCCACGTCCCGACGCTAACAGAGAGGTGCGCGAGGCGGGCTTCTCCCTCCCAGAACCCCGGCCGCCGACCCCTCTAGATCCGCGCTTCGAGCACCACCAGTCGCGTCTCGCTGTCCCCGGCTGAGGCCTGGATGGCCAGCTTGGGCTGGGCCTCGGCCTCGGCCACGCCCATCTCCTTCAGGAAGCGGTCGAGCGAGCCCAGCTCCACCTTGACCGCGGGATGCGCGAAATGCATCGGCACGACGACCCGCGGTTCCACCTGCCGCACCACCTCGGCCGCGTGGACCGCGTCCAGCGCATGGCCCCCACCCACGGGCACGAGCAGAACATCGATGTTGCCGAGCCGGTCGAGTGTTTCGTCATCAAGAGCGTGGCCGAGGTCGCCCAGGTGGCAAACGCGCACGTCGTCGAGGTCGATGACGTAGATCGTGTTGCGGCCATGGGACGCACCCTGATCCCGGTCGTGAAACGTGGACAGGCCCAGGACCGTCACCCCTGACGCCTCGTATTCGCCGGGGCCCTCGACCAGGAACGGGTCAGAGCCCACCACCTCCGTGAAGCTGTGGTTGTCGTGACCGTGGGACACGGTCACCACGTCAGCGTCCAACCCGCGGAGGCGCGGCCCGGCGGCGGGCGGGTAGGGATCAGTGATGACCGTCGCGCCCCGCCCGCGCAGCCGGAAGCAGCCGTGTCCAAGCCAGGTGACGTCCACTCGTTTTTCTCCTACATCCTGTCCGGCGCGCTCACGCCGAGCAGAGTCAGCGCGGTGCGAAGGGTGTTGGCCGCGGCCCGGCACAGCTCCAGCCGAGCGCGGCTGAGGTCGGGATCGGCGACGACCACCCTAAGCTCTGGAAATTGGTTGCCGGCGTGATAGAAGCCGTGGACGGCGTCCGCCAGGTCGTGCACGTAGTACGGCAGCCGGTGCGGCTCGAGGAGCCGCGCGGCCGTCTCGACCGTTTCCGGCCAGAACGCGATCTGGCGGGCGAGGGCGAGCTCCTCCGCCGAACCGAGCAGGTCCAGGTTTGGAAACTCAGGCAGCTCGGCATGGGACTCGGCGGCCGTCCGCTCCACCCCGGCCAGGCGGGCGTGAGCGTACTGGGCGTAGTACACGGGGTTCTCGTTGGCGCGAGAGCGGGCCAGGTCGAGGTCGAACTCCATCATCGACTCCGGCGAGCGGAGCAGGTAGAAGTAGCGAACGGCGTCCCGGCCGGCCAGGTCGATCAGCTCGTCCAGCGTCACGAACCGACCCTCGCGCTTGGACATCTTGCCGGCCTTGAGGCTGACGAGCTGGTTCAGGATCACCACCAGGCGGTCCGAGGCGAAACCGAGAGCGGCCGCGGCCGCCTTCATGCGGGGCACGTAGCCATGGTGGTCGGAGCCCCAGACCTCGATCACGCGCCGAAAACCGCGGGCCTCGAAGCGGCTCAGCAGGTAGCCCAGGTCCGAGGCGAAGTAGGTCGGCTCGCCCGTCGACCGGATGACCACTCGCTCCTCGTCCTCCGCCTCCCACCCGCTGACCATCGGCGCGAACCAGAGCGCACCGTCGCGCTCCACCAGCTGGCCCGACTCACGCAACCGGTCGATGGCGCGCTGGCTGAGCCCAGTGGCCCAGACCTCGCTCTCCCAGAACCATTCGTCGAAGCGCACACCCAGCCGCTCCAGGGTGGCCCGGAGGCGCTCGACCATGCGCTCGATGGCGTAGTGGCGGAGCGCCGGCTCAGCCTCGGCCTGCGGCAGTCCCCGGACGCCGGGCATGTCATGAGCGGCCATCTCGGCGAGCTCGCGCACGTAGTCGCCGGAATAGCCCCCCTCGGGCGGCTCCTGATCGTGCAGACGGGCGAGGACCGAGGCCCCGAACTTGCGGGCCTGGGTGTTCGAGTCGTTCACGTAGTACTCGCGCTGCACGTCGTGGCCGGTGAACTCGAGGAGCCGGCTGAGGGTGTCGCCCAGGATCGCCCCCCGACCGTGGCCGATGTGCAGAGGCCCGGTGGGGTTGACGCTCACGAACTCGACCTGGAGGCGTTCACCCGCGCCGAGCCTGCTGGCGCCGAACGCCTCGGCCCCGGCCACGTCGCCAACCAGGCGCCGCAGCCAACCTTCTCGGAGCCGGAAGTTGAGATATGCGCCGGCCGCCTCGACGTCCGCCGGCTCGGTCCGGACCTGGGCGGCCAGCTCTGCTGCGATCTGCGGCGGTGCCCGGCGCAGCGTGCGCGCCAGCTTCATCGCCACCGAGCTCTGATAGTCGCCGAAGACCGGGTTGCGGGTCCGTGCCAATTCCAGGTCTACCACGGCCGGGTCCGCACCCAGGGCGGCCACGGCGGACTCCAGCGAATCCCGCAGTTCGGGCAGCGGCGGCCTCACGGGCAAGCGGGCTGGGTCCCGCCCAGCGTCAGCTGGACCTGCGCCGAGGAGCCGCTGCGCGCGTAGCTCACGGTCACCTTCTGATCGGGCTTGAAGTGGCCGGCGAGGACCTGGGCCAGCGGACTGGCGTCGCCTAACTTCTGGTCGTCGATCGCGGTCACGACGTCGCCGGCGGTGAGGCCCGCCGCATGACCGGGCCCTCCTGCCACCGCGGCCGTGACGCGGGCGCCCGCCGTGCCTCCCGACAGCGACGCCTCGGCCGCGGTCACCGTCACTGTCTGCAGGCCCATCGTCGGAACCTCCAGGCGCCCGGTCTGGACCACCTGCTGCACCTCCGCGCTCACGTCACTGGCCGGGATCCCCAGCGCCGGGCCGCCGGTCGCGAATAGAGCGATGCCGATCACCTGGCCGCCGACGCTGAAGAGGGGCGCACCGCCGCCGGCGGCTTCGAGCGCCAGGTCGCTGGTCATCAGGTTCGCGTACTGGACCTGGGCCCCCGACGGCACGGTCACGTTGGCCGTGCGATGGAGGGAAGAAACCACGCCGCGGGCGATCCCGGGGTGGTCGCTGAGAGTGGCGTTCACGGCCAGAAGCGCCTGCCCGACCTGGACCCCGGTGGAGTCCCCCAGTGTCAGCGCGGGCAGATTGGAGACTCCGTCAACCTTGAGCACGGCGACGCCGGTCGCACAGTCGTAGTCGACAAGACGGGCGTCGTGGCGCTTCCCGGCCTGACCGATTGTGAGGCTGAGACCGCGCGCCACGCCCGCCACCGCGAGGCTCGTGACCACGTAGCCGTCCCCGCTGATCACAAGGCCAGCGCCACGGGGGGCGCCGGCGCCGGAGTCGAGCACCGAGACGACGCTGGGCATCGCCTTCTGGGCGACGGACGCAGCGGCCGAGTCCTCAGTGACAGTGACTGCACCGATAACGGGGGTCTGCGGATTGTTGTGCGTCTGAAGGCGGGCGATGCCCAGCGTCACCCCGGCGGCTACGGCGCCGCCGACGATCGCCGCGGCGAGCACCGAGGCCAGGAGCATGCGCGGGCTGATGCCGCCGGACGGAGCCCGCCGCGGGCCAGGTGACTCGGGCCCCGAGGGCTCGATCACAGACCCCAGTGTACCGGCCGCGCCCGAGGTTGGCCTCCGATGCGATCTGCAAGACTGGGAGCGTGCCCAGCTGGGGCGAATTCGCCACCCAGGAGCCGGCCTTCGCGACGCGGGTGCTGGAGCGCCTGCGGCTCCGACGCCACCTGACCATCGCCACACTACGCCGCGACGGATCGCCGCGAATCAGCGGCACCGAGCTCGAGCTCGGCGGCTCCGAGCTCCACATCGGTGTCATGCCCGGGGCGGTCAAGGGCGCCGACCTTCGAGCCGATCCCCGCTTCGCCCTCCACGGCCCGACCGAGGACCCACAGGCCGGCGCCGAAAGGGACTGGCCCGGAGAGGCGAAGGTCGCCGGCCGAGCTGTCGAAGTGGACTTCCCGGACGCCCCCGCCACGGGCGCCCTTCGCTTCTGCTTGGACGTCGAGGAGGTGGTGCTGACGCACCTCAACGAGACGGGCGACCGGATGGTGATCGAGTCCTGGCATCCGGGCCGCGGCTATCGACGCTTCGAGCGCGACTGAGCGCAGTCCGGCTGAGCGCGCTCCAATGCCTCACGATCCCGGCGGGTACCAGGTCAGGATCAGCTGGGTCGTCGGTTCGAAGCCAGCCGATCGGTAGAGGCGGGCGGCGGGCGCATTGTCCGGGCGGGTCCAGACATAGCCGAGCGTCACCCCGCGCTCCTGGAAGAGCTCCACCGCCCTGGCCGCCAGCGCCTCGCCCACGCCCCGGCCCCGGTGGCCCTCGGCGACGTAGAGCTCGGCCAACTCGCCCTCCACGCCCGTGCCAGGATCGAAGAGGACGACCCAGCAGAACCCGGCCAGTCCGCCTTCGGCGTCGCGTACTGCGAAGACCACGTTCTCGCCCTCGAAGCTGAGCTGCACCGGCGGCAGAAAGGACTCGATCTGGGCCCGGCTGTGCTGGGCGTGACCCGGATAGTGGCGCTGCTCGGCGACATGCAGGTCCACCAACAACGGCCGCACCACGTCGAGCTCGTCCGCCGCCAGTTGCTCGACCACCATCGGACGGATGCTAGTCCTGACCGCCGTTCGTTCGTGAACAAGCGCAGGCAGCCCAGTGGATCGCCGTTAACGCTCGCCTCGGGCTCCTGATCGCGGCGGTCATCGGAATGGGAATTGTCTCCCCCGCGAGCGGGAGATGCCGCTCCACGCCCAGGATGTCGGCCTAGGCTGGGCCTGGTGCACGTTCGGGTGCTGGGCTGTGTTGGTGGGTGGCCGGTGGCGGGGCGAGCATGCTCCGGCTACCTGGTCAGCGAGGGCGAGACGCGGGTCTGGATCGACGCCGGCGCCGGCACTCTCGCCGAGCTGCTGAAGCACGACAGCCTGGGCAACATGGGCGCGCTCTGGATCAGTCACCTGCATCCCGACCACTGCAGCGATCTGGGCCTGGTCCGGAACCTGCTGGCCTACGGGCACGCGCGGGGTGGGCGTCCCCTGCCCGTGTACGGTCCGCCCGGCTGGGGCGCCTGGTTTAACCACGCTGTGCCCGACTCGCAGGCGACGCTGGCGGCGTTCGACATGCGTGAGCTGAAGGACCGCGCTCGCGTCCGAACCGACGACATCCGGCTGACCGCGTTCGTAGTGAACCACGGGCTCGTGACGTTCGCATGCCGGGCCGAGTCGGACCATGGCGTGCTCGCCTATTCCGCCGACTCGGGACCATGCCAGGCGCTCGTCGAGCTCGCCCGCGAGGCCGACCTGTTTGCGTGCGAGGCCTTCCTCTCCTCACCCGCGGCGGGCCGGTCCGAGACGGTGATGACGCCTGAGCAGGCAGGCGAGGTCGCTGCCGCGGCCGAGGTGCGCAGCCTGCTCCTGACGCATCTCCACCCTGACGCCGACCCGGCAGCGGCAGCTGCCAGGGCCCGGACCCGTTACGCCGGACCGGTCGCGGTGGCCGCACAGGGCATGGCATACGTTGTGGCGTCACCGCCCAGCTGAGCCCGGTCCGGCCTCGAGCCCTCCGTGATACCTCCGGCTGAGCCAGGCACTGAGGCCGAAAACCAGCAGCGTCGTCAGGCGAGTACCCAGAACGGGGGGGCGGCGGGCGAAGAGGCGCCGGTAGAATCTCGCTTCGCGCCGACGTAGCTCAGCTGGTAGAGCAGCCGCCTCGTAAGTGGCAGGTCCGGGGTTCGAATCCCCGCGTCGGCTCCACGTGCAGCCGCGTTCGCCGGCGCACGGTGATCTCGCCCCCCGTCGACCATCTGCGCCGCGCGAGCACCACGGCGTGGACGCGCGGCTGTTCAACCGGGCCCGCCTCTCCTGATGGGTACGCCTCCCACGAGAAAAGAGGGCTCCGTCCGCGGACAGAGCCCTCTTCGATCTTGACTGCCGGCCAGCCCTCAGTTCACCTCGCGATAGTCGGCGTCGACCACGTTCTCCTTCGACTCACCGGCCGAGCCGGGCGGGCCGGCCTCGCCACCGGGACTCGACTGCGTGGCCCCGGCCTGCGAGTAGACGTGCTCCCCCACCTTCTGGAGGGCCTGGTCAAACTCGTCCATCGCCTTCTTGAGAAGGCTGACGTCGCCGCCCTTGATTGCCTCCTGGAGCGCCTCGCGCTTGACCTGGAGCTCGGCCTTGACCTCCTCCGGGACGCGCTCACCGTGCTCGGCCAGGACCTTGTCGGCCTGGTAGAGGACCTGGTCGGCCTGGTTCCGGAGCTCGACCTCCTCACGCTTCGAACGATCGCCGGCCGCGTTCGACTCGGCCTCCTTGACCAGCCGCTCGACCTCGTCCTTGGACAGAGTGGAGGAAGCGGTGATGGTCACCGACTGTTCCCGCCCCGTGCCCTTGTCCTGGGCCTTGACGCTGAGGATTCCGTTCACGTCGATGTCGAACGTGACCTCGATCTGAGGCACGCCCCGCGGCGCGGGTGCGATGCCGTCCAGGTGGAAGCGGCCCAGCGTGCGGTTGTCGCGCGCGAAATCGCGCTCGCCCTGGAGGACGTGGACCTCGACCGAGGTCTGGTTGTCGGCCGCGGTGGTGAAGGTCTGCGAGCGCTCGGTGGGAATCCGGCTGTTGCGCTCGATGAGGCGCGTGACCACCCCGCCCTGGGTCTCGATGCCCAGCGACAGCGGCGTCACGTCCAGCAGGACCACGTCTTTGACCTCGCCGCCCAGCACGCCGGCCTGGATGGCCGCGCCCACAGCGACGACCTCGTCGGGGTTGACCCCCTTGTGCGGTTCGCGGCCGCCGGTTATCTCCCGCACCAGCTGCTGCACCACCGGCATCCGGGTGGAGCCACCGACCAGCACCACCTCCGAGATCTGCTGCGGCGTCAGCCCGGCGTCCCGCAGCGCGGACATGAAGGGCGCGCGCAGGCGCTCGGTGAGCGCCGCCGTGAGGGACTCGAAGCGCGCGCGCGTGAGGGTCATCTCGAGGTGCTTGGGGCCGGTTGCGTCGGCCGTGATGAACGGCAGGTTGACGGTCGTCTCGAGCCGCTGTGAGAGCTCGATCTTGGCCCGCTCAGAGGCTTCTGTCAGCCGCTGCAGGGCTTGCGGGTCGGCCTTGAGGTCGATCCCGTTCTCCTTCTGGAACTCGCCGGCCAGCCAGTCCACAACCTTGCGGTCGTAATCGTCGCCACCCAGGTGGGTGTCGCCGTTGGTGGACTTGACCTGGAAGACCCCGTCGCCCACGTCCAGCACGGAGACGTCGAAGGTGCCGCCGCCCAGGTCGAAGACGAGGATGGTCTCGTTGTCCTTCTTCTCCAGCCCGTAGGCGAGGGATGCCGCTGTAGGCTCGTTGATGATCCGGAGCACGTTCAGGCCGGCGATCTGGCCGGCGTTCTTCGTCGACTGGCGCTGGGAGTCGTTGAAGTAGGCGGGCACGGTGATGACGGCGTCCGTCACCTTTTCGCCCAGGTAGGACTCCGCGTCGGCCTTAAGCTTCTGCAGGATCATCGCCGAGATCTCCTCGGGCGTGAACTGCTTGCCGGCGTTCGGGACTTCAACCACGGCCCGGTCATCCTGGCCGGGCTTGACGGCATAGCTGACGATCCGGCGCTCCGAATCGACCTCCGAATACGTCCGGCCCATGAAGCGCTTGATCGAATAGACGGTGTTCTCGGGGTTGACGGCCGCCTGGCGCCGCGCCAGCTGGCCGACGAGCCGCTCGTTGGACTTGGTGAAGGCGACCACCGACGGGGTCGTGCGCGCACCTTCTGAGTTGGGGATGACCACGGGCTCGCCACCCTCCATGACCGCGATCACGGAGTTGGTGGTGCCGAGGTCGATTCCTACGGTCTTGGGCATCTGTTCCTCCGCAGTTGAATGTGTTGCTCCTCTCTCAAGAGCCAAGTCCAAGCCTTCCCGCCCCGAAACCAGCTGAAACCACAGTCACGATGGTGGCGGGCTCGGGGTCAGGCCGTTCAGTACTCTGACAGCCATGGCCCCGGCCTTCGAGCTCAACCCGGTCGATTCGATAGTGGTGGGCACCGTCGGACCGCCCGGCCAGCGGCGCTTCTTCCTGCGCGCCACCGGCGGAGCCGACACGGTCGTCCTGGGCTGCGAGAAGGTCCATGTTCAGGGCCTGATCGAGCGCATCGCCGACCTGCTGCCGGGTGACTCTGGGGATGCGCCGGCGGCCAGCCTCCCGGCTGCCGCGACCGAACCCGCCGCGGCCGACGTCGACCCTGCCTGGGGGATCGGCGAGCTGGGCCTCGGAGGCCCCGACGAGCGTGGGCTCTTCGTGCTCGTGGCCCGCGAGATGCCGAGCGAGGGTACCGAGGACCCCGAGCAGCTGAGCACGGCCCGCCTTTGGGTTCGGGCCGAGCAGCTGCGCGACTTCAGCCGCCAGGCCGCGACAGTCGTGGCCGCAGGGCGGCCGCCCTGCCCGCATTGCGGCCTCCCGGTGGACCCCAGCGGTCACCCGTGCCCGGTCGCCAATGGCTCGCGCCCTGTCGTTTGACCCGGCCCGCGTAGAGCTCGAGCTTCGCACCCTTCCGGAGATCGAGCTCAAAGGGATCTTCCGCCGCTCATCCAACTACACCTTCCTGGCCGAGCTGGCCGACCCGGCCTCGGGCAGCCGGATGCTGGCCGTTTACAAGCCCGCGCAGGGCGAGTCTCCTCTCTGGGATTTTCCCCCAGGCTCGCTGTACAGGCGCGAGGTCGCCGCGTACCGTCTGGCTGGTTTCCTGGGCTGGCCTCGCATCCCCCCGACCGTGGTCCGCGAGGCCGCTCCACACGGCGTGGGGGCGATGCAGATGTATGTCCAGGCAGACCCGGCCCTGCACTACCTCACGTCCGGGGCGGAGCCGCGCGAGCTCTGGCTGCCGGTCGCGCTATTCGACGTGCTGGCGAACAACGCCGATCGCAAGTCCGGACATTGCCTGACCGACGACGAGGGGGCCGTCTGGGTGATCGACCACGGGCTCACATTTCACGCCGAGCCCAAGCTGCGCACGGTCATGTGGGACTTCGCCGGTGAGCGATTGACGCCCCGCCTGCGCCGGGACCTGCGCCGCGCCCACACCGCGCTTCAGGAGGGGGAGCTGCGGACCGCCCTCCGCGGTCTCCTCGGCCGCCGCGAGCTGGCGGCGCTCGGCGAGCGCCTGGCGGCGGCAGCGGACCCAAGCTGGAAGATGCCCCTCCCGGACTCGTCTTGGTCTGTACCATGGCCGCCGGTATGAGATCGCTGCGGGCCGCCGGCCTCACCCTGGCCGTGGTCCTGCTCGGCGCGAGCCTCGGCCTCGGCGCCCGGGCTGCGTTCGCCGCCACGCCCGGCCCGAGCCCGGTGGCGGCCACGCCCAGCGCCACGCCGACTCCAACGCCCACCCCCACGCCGACGCCCACCCCGCCTCCGGCGACCATCACCATCAGCGCGGCCGCCGGACCGCCCGGCACGCAGATTCAGGTCAGGGGCACTGGCTACCCGCCGAATCAGCCCGTGGTCATCTTTCTCGACCAGCCGGGCAACAACATCGGCCAGGCCGTGGCTGACGCAGCCGGTCGCGTAGCCGCGATCGTGACCATCCCCGGCGTTCCGGTCGGGTCGCACATCGTCTGCCTCGCCGCGGGCGTGCAGCCGGCCTGCGCGCAGTTCCAGGTCGTGGCGCCGCCGCCCAGTCCCAGCCCCAGCCCCAGCCCGAGTCCATCGCCCAGCCCGTCGCCCAGCGTGGCGCCGGCGCCGAGCCCCACCCCGAGCGGCCGGGGCGGCCTGCTGGGGGCGCTCTTCAGCTTCCCGTTCGTGCTCCTGCCGCTGGCCATCCTCCTTCTGGCGCTGGCCGCTGCGATCTTCCTCATCGTCCGCGGCCGGCGCGCCTCCACACTGCCCTCGGCGGCGCGGATAACGCACCGGTCGCCGACCCAGCGTCCCTACGTGGTGCCGCCTCCGGGCCGCCCGGGCGGTCCGCCTGGC
>JALYZG010000148.1 GCA_030948965.1 Candidatus Dormiibacterota bacterium
GCCGGCGCCGCACGGCGCACCGCGAGGTGATGACCCAGAAGCCGTCCGGGCACTCGACGCGGACGCTGTTCAGCGCCCCGCGCGCCGTCACCCGGCAGGCCTGGCCGAAACGCTCCGGCAACCGGGCGTGCCAGCGCCAAACGTACGGGTAAATGTCGAGCGCGTCGGCGTGATCCGAGGGGCAGGTTGCGACCACTATGCCGCCCGCTGCAACTCATCGTCCGCCGCGATTGCGACTTCGCAGTAGTGCGCCCAAGCCGCGCGTGCGATCCGCAGCCGCTCAATCGATGGCCACCGCTTGGCGTCATCCGCGGCTGCCTGCCAGGCGTACCAGGCCCATTCCGGGTCCCAGCGCAAGGCGTCCGGCACCCGGGCGGCGTGGTAGCGACAGAGAGCCTTCGGGGAGGCGCGATCGTCAGGCCGTGCGCGGACCGCCCACTTCTGGGCGCGGCGCCGCTAACCCCAGCCGGCGGCGAGCGATCGGCGAGCGTCAGGTTGCACCTCTCCAACCTGCCCGATACGATCACGGGCTGTCCAGCGCGCGTGGCCAGCATGGGCGGCCACGGCGACAAGAACGCAGGTAGGGGAGGTTTGGAATGGGATTCCACACGAATCGTCTAGCCCGCATGTTCGCCGGCAGGGCTAGACCCGCGCGTGACGGAACCGGCCGCGTCATCGCCGTGATGATCGCGGCCGCCGTGGTGGTGACAGCGGCGGCGCTGCCGGTGATCGCGGCGGGGGCGGAGCCTGGAACGACCCAGGCCCCGGCCGCCGGCGACCGTGGCGAGCATGGCCGCGGGGACGTCATCGCCAACCTGTTCGAGTGGAACTGGCTGTCGGTTGCCAACGAGTGCACCACAGTCCTGGGACCGACCGGGTATGGCGGGGTCCAGGTGGCGCCGCCCGAGGACTCACTCTTTCGTACGGTCGCGGCGACGCCGACCACGCCTCAGCACCCCTGGTGGGAGGTCTACCAGCCGGTCGACTACAACCTGACCAGCCGAATGGGGAACGAGGCCCAGTTCAAGACCATGGTCGCCGCCTGCCGGACGGCGGGGGTGAAGGTGTACGTCGACGCGGTCATCAACCACATGACCGGGCAGGGCAGCATCTCATACGGCGGTGTGAACTACACGCACTTCGAGTACCCCGCGGCCCCGTCACCGAACCCGGGCAGCCTTTACACGTCCGCCGACTTCCACCACCCCGGTCCCAATCCGGTTACCGACTGCCCGACCCTGGGCGGCGGCATCGACGACTTCAACAACTTCCTCCAGGTAACCCACTGTGAACTCCTCGGGCTCGCCGACCTACGCACCGAGTCGCTCACGGTCCGGGCGAAGGTCGCGGGCTACCTGAACAAGCTGATCGATTACGGCGTCTCCGGCTTCCGCGTCGACGCTGCCAAGCACATCGGTCAGACGGACATGGCCGCCATCGAGTCGCTGCTGCATCGGACGGCGGACGGTACGAGGCCCTACATCGCGCAGGAGAACTTTCCCGGCGGTCCCGGCGAGCTTGACCCAGCCGCTTTCGAGGGCACGGGCAGCCTGCTCGGCTTCGACTTTGCCTACCAGGTCCACAACGCGTTCAACAGCTACACCAATCCACCGGTCGGTGATATCACCGACCTGAAGGTGTTTGGTAAGGACTCCGGCCTGCTGCCCAGCGACAAGGAGCTGGTCTTCGTCGAGAACCACGACACAGAGCGCGGCGGCGATATCGGCTGCGGCAGTGGCTGCACCCTGAGCTACAAGGACGGCGCGACCAACACCATCGCCGACGAGTTCATGCTCGCTGACGGCTGGGGCACACCCCAGGTGTATGCCGGCTTTGCGTTCAAGAACAATGACGACTCGCCGCCCGCGGACCCAGCGACTGGCCTGATCACGAACACCGACTGCAGCAATGGCTGGGTGTGCGTCGACCGCTACACGGGAGTAGCCCACATGGTCGGCTGGCACAACTACGTCGGCGACGCGCCGATCGAGAACTGGACCGACGACAGCAGCAACCTGATCGCCTTCAGTCGCGGCCACCGAGGCTGGATCGCGATCAACAACCACACTTCGGCCGTCACCATGGCCTTCGCCACTGGGCTGGCTCGGGGCACCTACTGCGACATCATCCACGGCAGCCTCAGCGGTGGCGCTTGCTCCGGCCCGACCGTCCGGGTCGGCAGCGGCGGGACCGCGACCGTCACCATCCCGGCCAAGGACTCGGTCGCCTTCAATGGGGCCGACCGCCTGTAATCGGGCCTCACGCCCAATCTCGACACGATCGGCGGAGCGGGTCTGGGTTCATCCCCGGACCCGCCCGGCGACGCCGACCGTCCAGGCTCCAGCAACAGATCGGGTTCCGTCGAGACTCGAGTCAGGCCGCCCCCGCCTGAGCGCCGCCAGCCGAGCATGGCCGCCTCACACCGCCCGCATCTCCCCGAGCGCCCGACCCGCGAGCTCGATTCCAGGCGCCCCACAGGCGGGCGCCGCTTCCTCCAACTCGCGCAGCGCGGCGGCATAGCGCAGCTCCGCAGCGATGGCCGCGCTCATCGCACGGTCCAGGTCTCGCCCCGCGCGCAGCGCCTCGCGGTAGCGCTCGCCGAGGTCGGATGCCCCTAGTACCACTCGACGAGGCCGCCAATGAGGCTGGGGGGGCCGCGGCACAATCAGGCGCTTGATCCGCGCCGAGACGATCGCCAGCTACCGGCGCGCGGGGCGCCCCGAGACCTTCGTGGACCTGGAGCAGCTGCGAGCGGCGCTCAGCCACGCGTCCAGCACGTCCTTCATCCCTCTCGAACAGCTCGGTCTTTTCGTGATGAAGGCCACGTCTACAGACGCCGGGGAGTTCTATCTACGGCGCCTGGAGTTTGCGATCGTTATTACAGACGCGGGACGCGGCCGTGACTTCAGCGCCGG
>JALYZG010000172.1 GCA_030948965.1 Candidatus Dormiibacterota bacterium
ACATACGGAGCCGCACCGGTGAGCGAGCCATTCCTCTATCTCGGCAGCCTGGGCTACGTGGAGATCGGCGTCCGCCAGGGTCGGGCTGACGAGGAGCTGGGCCTGCGGGTAGGCAGCGCGATCCAGATCCTGACCTGAAGCCCGGCTCGGCAGACTCTTAACGGGCTGGATTGGCGTCGCCGGTGGACAGTCCTAGCCTGGGCCGGCCATGTTCCGGCCCACGCTTCGCACCAGCCTGCTCATTGTCTTCGTTTTCGTCTTCGTCCTCGCCTCCGCCTGCGCCCGACCTTCCGGTCTTCTGCCTGCAACTGCTCCCGGCACGGGCTCGGGCGCCCGACCGGCTACGGCGCCGGCGGCCGATCATCCCACCCGCCTCTGGCAGGATGCCGCCATCTTCGAGTGCGTCCACGCCCTCATCACGTCAGCCGGAGCCGGAGGCCGGCTCTGGGTGGAGATGTACGAGTTCGGGCGCCGCGATCTGGCCACGGACCTGCTGGCGGCGCGGGCTCGGGGAGCCGACGTGCGCCTCATCGTGGACCGCACGGTATTGGTCAGCGCGCGCATGGCAGATCAGCTGGTGGCGGCCGGCTTGCCGGTGCGCGCCTATCCGGTGGACGACAGCCGCCACCAGATCGACCATGTGAAGCTGGTCCTGGGTGATAGCCAGGCGCTGGTCACCGGGATGAATTGGGGCACGACCAGTGCCCGCAATCACGACTACGGCCTGCAGACCCATACAGCCGCTGTGGTGGCGCGCCTGACGTCTGTGTTCGACCACGATTGGGCGCTTTCCGGGGGCGGCGTGGGTGGAGCGGTCGCGCCCGGTGGCCCCGCGATCGAGACCACGCCCGGCACGGAGGTGAAACAGAGCCTCGTGGCGGCGATCAACGGCTCCACGCACTCGATCGACGCCGAGATCTTCACCTTCACGAACTGGGAGGTCATGGCGGCCCTCGGTCGCGCCTGCCGGCGGGGCGTGAGCGTGCGCGTGCTGATGGACCCGAACCAGGACGTGAACCGGCCTGGATATCAGAAGCTGAGGCAGGGGGGCGTCCAGGCCCGCTGGTATCCGATTCCACGCGGAGCCAAGCTGCACGCGAAGGTCGGCCTCTTCGACGGCCGGCTGCTGCTTGTGGGCTCCGCCAACTGGAGCCTGGCTGGCCTCGAGATCAACCACGAGCTCGACCTGCTGACGGACGATCCGGCGGCCGTGAGCGCCATGCACGACCGCTTCGAGCGCGACTGGCAGCTGGCAGGCTGACATCTCGTGGCGGCCGCGGTCCCCGGCAGCACTTGTTCGCGATCTTTGGACCGTATGGTGGAGACAGGATGGTCGAGCCCGCGCGCCGCTGGCGGGAGCTCTGGTCGTTCCAGATCCGGAGCGACGTGGCGGGGGCGATCACACTGGCCAGCCTCATGTTGGGCGCGGCCTCGATCGTCGCCTTGGGTGCGCTCCTCTTGCACCTCCATCCGGACGTCCCGATCCGGCCGCTGGCATTCGGACTCGCCATCTTGACGGTCGTGATCGCTCACGAAGGAATTCACGCGGTGGTCTTCGCAGCCTTCGGCGGCAGGCCTCGGGTCGGCGCCACCGTGAAGGGCTGGACGCCCCTGGTATACATCCACTGCGCTGGCCAGACGTTCTCCCGCAATCGTTTTCTCGTTGTTGGCCTGGCGCCACTGCTGGTGCTTGACCTGCTGGGACTGGTGCTCTTGGTGCCCGCAGGGACAGCCGACTTCGCGTTCTGGCTGGTCGTGATGAACACCGCCGGCGCGGCCGGGGACCTCTGGATGGCCGCTCTGATCCTGCAAGTGCCGAGCTGGGTCCAATTCAGAGACGCCGGCGTTGGCATCAGTGCCCTGGCGCCGGCTGACCATGGCGACCAGGCTGAGTCGGTCAGAACTCCGTTGGGCTTGAAGGTCCCGGGCGCCCAGTGGGTGCTGGGATGGTTGGGCCTGACCGTGCTGGCCGCGGCCGCACTCGAAACCGCAGTCGTTCTCCTGGGCCTCGCCAGACGCGTCAGCGTCATCGGCGTCGGACCGCTCGTGCTGGCTCGCAGCCACTCGCCTGCGCCTGGGCACCATGGTCCAGGGGTCGAGCTCAATCTGGGCGCCCTACTGCTCGCCGCCGCGGTTTTGGGAGCCCTAGTCGTTCTGGCCCTCGGCTGGATCAGCAGGGTCAGAGCCGGCCGTGAAACGCGCCCCCAGGATGGTCCGACGTATCCCAGCGTCCTGACGACTGTAGCGAGAGGACAACCAGCGGACCCGACCGACTCAGATCAACAGAGCGCCTGGGAGAAGAGCTAGGCGCGCGCCCGGCGCTGCCACCTGGTCTTCTTGAGCATCTTCTTGTGTTTGTGCTTGCGCATCTTCTTGCGCCGCTTCTTGATTACCGAACCCAAGCCAACTCCAGTACGAGGATTGATCAGATAAGAGCCGCGATGGCCACGCCCGCCGGGCCGCGGCCATGATACAAGAGTCGGCCTGGCGCCCGGCCGGCGCCTGCCGTGGCCTGCCGTGGCCTACCGCCCGGGCAGACTCCTAGAATCCAGGCGCATGCAAACCGCCGCCCGCCGGCCCGCTCACTTCACGGACGCGCACGAAGACCTGCGCACGCATATCCGCCGGTTCCTCGAGAAGGAGGTCTGCCCCCACCTCGACGAGTGGGAGGAGACGACATTCCCCGACTCGATCATGCGCCGTTTCGGCGAGCTCGGCCTGCTCGGCCTCCGCCATCCGCCGGAGCTGGGCGGCCAGGGTGGCGACTACTTCACGGCCGTGGTCCTGGCCGAGGAGATGTCGCGGGCGCATCTCGGCGGCCTGGGCATGGCCGTGTCGGTGCAGACTGAAATGGCGACTCCGCCCGTTGCCAAGTTCGGCACGGACGCCCAAAAGCGACGCTTCCTGGCCCCGGCGATAAGCGGCGAGGCCATAGCCGCCATCGCCATGACCGAGCCGGACGCGGGCTCGGACCTGGCCCGGATGCGAACGACGGCCCGCCGTTACGGCGACGGCTACGTGCTCAACGGCCGCAAGATCTTCATCACCAGCGGCCGGCGCTGCCACTGGTGCCTGGTCGTGGCCCGGACTGACACGGAGGCCGGCCACGCCGGCTTCTCGCTCTTCCTGGTGCCCAAGGACACGCCCGGCTTCACGGTGACGCGCACGCTGCGCAAGCTCGGCATGCACTCGTCTGACACTGCAGAGTTGCTCTTCGAGGACTGCCGCGTCCCGCCGAACTACGTCTTGGCGACGAGGGCGAGGGCTGGACCGAACTGATGTGGGAGCTGCAGGGCGAGCGGCTCATCGCCGCCTGCGGCGCCGTGGCGGGCGCGCAGGCGACGTTCGAGTACGCGATGCGCTACGCCAAGGACCGGAACGCCTTCGGCCATCCGATCGCGGGCTTCCAGGTCATCAAGCACCGACTGGTGGACATGGCCAACAAAATCGCCGCCGTGCAGGCGCTCGTCTATCAGACATGCGAGGCGTGGGAGCGCGGCGAGTACCCGGTTCGCGAAATCTCGCAGTCGAAGCTGCTCTCGGCCCAAGTTGCGGTCGAGGTCGCCGACGAGGCCATCCAGATCCTCGGCGGCCACGGCTACATGTCGGAATTCCCGGTCGAGCGCGCCTGGCGTGACGCGCGCCTGGGCCGCATCGGCGCCGGCACGGACGAGGTGATGAAGGAGATCGTGGCCAAGACCTACGGCCTCTGAGTCGCAGCCCGGCTGATGGGTGGCGCCTTCTGCGGCTAGGCGAAGGCCGGCGCCAGCTTGGCTCGGGTGCGTTCGAGGTGCTCGGGGATCACCTTCGTGTCGGCCAGGACAGGCATGAAATTGGTGTCGCCGGCCCAGCGCGGCACGATGTGCACGTGCACGTGGCCCGGGATCCCGGCCCCCGCCACCCCGCCCAGGTTGACACCGGTATTGAAGCCGGCGGGATGAAGCTCTGCCTCCAGGACCTCGAGGCTGCGGCGCACGAGCCGAAACAGGGCCAGGGTGGCGGCGTCGTCGAGGCCGGTCAGCGAACCGGTGTGCAGGCGCGGCGCCACCATCACGTGGCCGGGGTTGTACGGAAATCGGTTGAGCGTCACCAGCGCGTCCGGCTCGCGCCTGAGGACGAGGTTGGCGGCGTCCTGAGACTCCGTCGCCCCGCGGACGCGGCAGAAAAGACAGCCCGGCTGCGGCGTCTCGCCTATGTACTCCATGCGCCACGGCGCCCACAGGTCCCGCACCGAGCCGAACGGTAGCATTTGGACTTCCCATGACGGTGACCAGACGGCGCGGCTATGTGCCGCAGGAGATCGAGCCCAAGTGGCAGAGGATCTGGGCCGAGCGGGGCGTGATGCGCGCTTCAGACGCGTCGCCCCGCCCCACCTACTACAACCTGGTCATGTTCCCGTACCCAAGCGGAGACCTGCACATGGGGCACATGCGCAACTACGTGATCGGCGACGTGTTGAGCCGCTACCAGCGCATGCGCGGCTACGAGGTTTTGAACCCGTTCGGCTGGGACGCCTTCGGCCTGCCCGCCGAGAACGCGGCCATGAAGGCAGGCTCGCATCCCCGCGCCTGGACGCTGGGCAACATCGCCCGGGCCAAAGAGCAGCTGGCGATGATGGGCGTGCTCTACGACTGGGCCCGCGAGGTCACTACTTGTGAGTCGGATTACTACCGCTGGACACAGTGGCTGTTCCTGCTCTTTCACGAGCGCGGCCTCGCCTACAGAGCGTTGGCGCCGGTGAACTGGTGCCCGGTGGACAAGACGGTGCTGGCCAACGAGCAGGTAGTGAACGGATGCTGCTGGCGGCACCCGGACGTGCCTGTCGAAAAGCGCGACTTGGAGCAGTGGTTCCTGCGCATCACCGACTACGCCGACCGCCTGCTCGAGGACCTCGGCCTGCTCGGCGACTGGCCGGAGAAGGTGCGGGTTATGCAGGCCAACTGGATCGGGCGCAGCCGCGGCGCAGACGTGGACTTCGATGTTCCAGGGTCTGAGCCGATCCGCATCTACACCACCCGACCGGACACCCTGTTCGGGGCGACCTTCATGGTCCTGGCTCCCGAGCACCCCTTGGTTCTGCGCGTGACAACGCCTGAGCGTCGGGCGGAGGTCGAAGCCTACGTCGAGCGGTCACGGCTGGAGACCGAGATCGAGAGACTCTCGATGCAGGGCAACAAGACTGGCGTGGACACGGGTGCGTTCGCCGTCAACCCGGTCAACGGCGAGCGCCTCCCGATCTGGGTCGCCGACTACGTCCTGATGGGCTACGGCACCGGCGCGATCATGGCGGTGCCTGCCCACGACGAGCGCGACTTCGCCTTCGCCCGCCAGTTCGGGCTGCCGGTGCGCGAGGTCGTGGCCCCGACCTCGGGCCCGCGGGGGGAGCTGACGGAGGCCTTCGTCGTCAAGGACGGGGTGCTCGTCAACAGCGGTGCGTTCTCCGGCCTGGGCCGTGCCGAAGGCTTCGAAGCCATCGTCGCTTCGCTCGCCGAGCGCGGGCGGGCGCGAGCGACGACGCGTTATCGCCTCCGCGACTGGCTGATCTCGCGCCAGCGCTACTGGGGCTGCCCCATCCCGATGGTCCATTGCGCTGCATGTGGCCTCGTGCCAGTGCCGGCGGAGCAGCTTCCGGTCCTGCTCCCGGATCGCTACGAAAGGCTGTCCGAGCAGCCGGACTGGTATCGGACCCAATGTCCGCGCTGCAACGGCCCGGCGCGGCGGGAGACCGACACCATGGATACCTTCATGGATTCGTCCTGGTACTTCCTGCGCTATACGGACGCCGGCAACCAACTGCAGCCGTTCGACCCCGAGCTGGCCGACCACTGGATGCCGGTGACGCAGTACACGGGCGGCGTGGAGCACGCGATCCTGCACCTGCTCTACTCCCGCTTCTTCCAGAAGGTCCTGCACGATGCAGGGCTGGCTGAGGCCGTGGAGCCCTTTGCCCGGCTCTTCACGCAGGGGATGGTGACGAGGGGCGGCCATGTCATGTCCAAGTCCCTGGGCAACGGCGTCGCCCCCGACGACCTGGTGGCGCGTGAGGGCGCGGACGCGGGCCGGCTCTACGAGATGTTCATCGGGCCGCCGGAGGACGACTCCGAGTGGACCGACGAGGCGGTGGCCGGGCCGGCCCGGTTTCTGCAGCGTGTGTGGCGCCTGGTCGTCGAACCGGAGGCTGGCCGCGTCGGAGATGGCACCGCAGTTCCGGACGCGGCGGCGCTGCGGCGGCTGGTGCATCAGACCATTCGCCGGGTTACGGCTGACTACGATGGCTTCCGCTTCAACACCGCGGTCTCCGCGCTGATGGAGCTGGCGAACGCGATGCAGGACCACCTGGCCGCGGGCGGCGCCCGCGATGCGGCCTGGGATGGGGCCGTGCGGGAACTGATCCGGCTGCTGCACCCGATGGCGCCGCACGTGACCGAGGAGCTGTGGCAGCGGATCGGCGAGGAGGGCCTCTGCGCCGACGCGGCCTGGCCCGAGTGGGACCCGGCGGCGGCGGCCGATCGGGAGGTCGACCTGGTCGTGCAGGTGGCCGGCCGGCGACGGGACGTGCTCCGCGTGCCTGCCGGGCTGGACGAGGCCGCCGCCCTGCGACGGGCCCTGGCGAGTCCCGCCGTCCGGCGCGCGCTGGGCGAGACGGCCGAACCGGCCCGAGTTGTCCACGTGCCTGACCGCCTGCTTAACCTGGTCCCCTAAGCGTCCCAGTGCCCACCCGTTCGGCCCGTCCGCGGGGGGACGCGCGGCGGCTCACCTCCGGGCCATCCGCCGGCAGAGGAACCCTTGAAACGCCACCGAGGCGGCGATCCGCCGGCGGTTGCACCTCTCGCACGGTTTCCTCGCCTGGCGGCCTCACTTCAGGTTGTATGCGGCCGCTTTGGCCGTCCTCTTAACAGGCAGGGTTGCGGCGCCCCCGGCGCCCCCGAGTACGATCCGCCTCGCATCAACCCCCAAGTGGGCGGGGGGGTTGGTGGTGGGATTGTTATGAGAAGGAGGCTCGAGAGTGGATGATGGGCGGCCGATAGGCATCGCCTTGCCGGGGGCGATCCATCCGCGCGACGCCGTGTGGGCGCTGGACGTCCGTCGCGAGCCCTACCTGCTCATTGCGGCCGCCACCGCCGCCACCAGCCGCGTCAGCGTCGGCACCAACGTCGCCGTCGCCTTCGCCCGCTCCCCGACCGCCACCGCCTGCGCCGCCTGGGACCTCGCCCTCTGGGGCGGCGGCCGCTTCGTCCTCGGCCTCGGCAGCCAGGTCGGCCCCACCCTGATGGCCCGCTTCGGGGTCCAAGCCGACCACCCGGCGCCCCGCATGCGCGACTACATCGCCGCCGTCCGCGCCTGCTTTGGCGCCTTCCGCAGCGGCCACGGTCGGTACGAGGGCGAGTTCTATGAGATCCGCCGCCCGGCCTTGCAGCCCGGCGCCGACGACCTCGCGACCGATCCCCCCATCTACCTGGCCGCGGTCAACCCTCTGATGACCGCCGTCGCGGGCGAGGTCGCGGACGGTTTGGCCGCGCATCCGTTCACCACCTCCGCCTACGTGAACGACGTGATGCGCCCGGCACTGGCCCTCGGCGCCGCGCGGTCCGGGCGGCCGCTGCCCAAGGTGCTGCTGCAGTTGGTGGTGGCGCCCACACGGGAGGCCGCCGCCCGCCAGATGGTCGCCTACACGGTCCCCGGGTACCGCCGCGTGCTCGACCATGAGGGCCTGGGCGATCTGGCCGACGGGGTCATGGCGGCCGCTGCGGCCGGGCGCCGGAGCGAGGCCGCCGCCCTCGTCGATCGCGGCTTCCTCGACCGACTGGCGGTGGTGATCGACGACTCGCCCGGAGCCCTCGTCGAGGCCGTCGCTCGGTGGGCCCCGCTGGCGGACCGGCTCAGCCTCAGTGTGCCCTGGTACGGCACCTCGGAGGCCGACCAGCTGGTGCAGATCGAGCGCCTGATCGACCACTTGCCCGGCCTGACCCAGGCGTAAAAGCGACCCAACGCGGCGACCGCCGGTCACAAGACGGACCTTCGGCGGTGCCGTGAATAATTGAGCGGGACGGGGCCACTCTGTCGCGCCCCACACCAAGCGCCGCCGCCGGCCGCGGCGACGGTAGATCAAGAACCACCCACAACGCCAGGAGGCTGTCGAGACCGCATGTACCGAATCGTCGGCTGGTGCCTGGACAACCGCGCCGTGGTGATCCTCTTCACGCTCATCCTGATGGTGGGCGGCGGGGTCAGCGCCTTTCGCCTCAACCAGGAGCTGCTCCCGTCGATCGACTTTCCCCAGGTGTTCGTGCTCGTGCCGGACCCGGGCGCTGGGCCGGAGCAGGTCGATCGTGACATCAGCCGGCCCCTCGCCAGCGGCCTGACCGGGCTGCCCCGGGCCAAGCACGTCACCACCCAGTCTTCGCAGGGCTTTTCCCAGGTCAGCATCTCCTTCGACCTCGACTCGCAGATCAAGGACGACCTGGACGCCGTGAACCAGCGCCTAGCCACGGTCCAGCTCCCGGCTGGAGCGGGCCGGCCGGTGGTGCAGACGTTCAGCTTCTCCGCGCTGCCGGTGATGACCTACGCGCTCCTGGCCCGGGACGGTGACCTGGCGCGGGCCACCGCCGAGGCGCAGGGCACCATCGTGCCCGCGCTCAACGGGGCCACCGGCGTGGCCCAGGTCAAGGTGTCCGGCGGCGCCAAACCGCAGGTCCGGGTCACGCTCGACGGGACGAAGATGGCCGCGGCCGGTGTCTCTCTGCAGCAGGTTGGGCAGACGCTCAGCGCTGCCAACGTCGACCTGCCCGCCGGCACGACCGTGCGGGCCGATCAGACTTTGCCGGTCGAGGTCAAGGGCTCGATCGTGACGGTCGCCGACCTGCAGAAGCTGGTCCTCGTCCCGGCCGGTGGCGGCACGACGGCTGGCGCAGGCGCCGCGCCCGCTGCCGCGACAGCCGGCCCCCCGGGGG
>JALYZG010000181.1 GCA_030948965.1 Candidatus Dormiibacterota bacterium
CAAGCGCGCGGTTGAAGCCGCCACTCCCGGCCGGCACCCTGCCCTGGCGGCAGCCGCCGGCGCCGACTTCGCCCGGGCCTGGGCCCACCCCGCCCACTGGCGGATGGCCGCCGAAGCGGAGCGCCGCCGCCGGCAAAGGTGAGCGCGATGACCGGTGCGCCACGATTCCGCAACCGCGGCGACGCCATCTCCCGCCTGGAGGGCTTCAGCGACTGCGCCTTCGGCTTCGCGGTCACGCTGCTCGTCGTCTCCCTGGCCGTGCCGGCGCACTTCGACCAGCTGGTCGAGCTCATCCGTGGTGTGCCCGCGTTTGCCGTCACGTTCGCGATCGTGGCCAGCATCTGGTACTCGCAGTTCACCTTCTTCCGCCGCTACGGTCTGGAGGACGTCGCGACCGTGGTCCTGAACCTGGCGCTGCTGTTCGTGGTCCTCGTGTACGTCTATCCACTCAAGTTCCTGTTCGGCCTGACCCTGGCGCCCGACATATCGGGCGTGATCACCGAGGCTCAGCTGCCGCAGCTCTTCACCATCTACGGGCTCGGTTTCGCCGGCGTCTCGCTCGTCCTGGCCGCGATGTACGTCAACGCGCTGCGCCAGCGGGGACGGCTCGTGCTCACCGCCTGGGAGCAGCTCCAGACCCGGCTGTCGATCTATGACCAGGCCACCATGGCCGGCGTGGGCCTCTTCTCGGCCCTGATCGCACACCTCTTGCCGCTCGGTTGGGTCGGGTTCGGGGCGGGTTTCGCTTACTTCCTGATCTCCGTTCCCAAGACCGTCATCGGACTCTATCGGCGACGCCGACTACAAAGCTGGCCGGTGACGGCGCAGGTCGCCGGACCGGCCATCGCTCCGGCGGCCGTCTGGACGACTGAGGGCGGGACCGGCCTCACCCGCGCGGCCGTGGCCGGCGCGGCGACGCCGGCCCGGGTCACGGCCCCTCGAGTGGCCGGCGCCTCGCTTGTCGTGGACTGCCTGCTGGTCCTGGCCAAGCTGGTCGTGGGGCTCCTCACCGGCAGCCTCGGCCTGCTCAGCGACGCCGCCCATTCCGGCTTCGACGGAGTGGCGTCGTTGCTCGCCCTCCTGGCCGTGCGCGCGGCCCGCAAGCCGGCCGATCAGGACCACCCGTTCGGCCACGGTCGGACGGAGAACCTGGCCGCCCTCGCGGAGGGCGCGCTGCTCCTGGTGGTGGCGGCCGTGATCGGCTATGCGGGCCTGCGCCGCCTCCTGGAGACGCCGGTTGCAGTCGACGCGACCCCGTACGCCATCGCGCTGCCGGCGCTGACGATCGCGCTGGAATTGGGGCGCGCGACCATCCTCGGCTGGGCGGCGAAGCGGTTCCGGAGCCCCGCCCTGCAGGCGGGGGCGCAGAACCGGCGCTCTGACATCGTGGCCTCGGCGGGGGTGCTGCTGGGTCTGCTCGGGGTGCGGGCGGGGCTGAGCTGGGCGGACGCCGCGGCGGCGCTACTCGTGGCCGCGATCATCCTCCGCTCGGCCGTGGCCCTCCTCTGGCGCTCGAGCGACATCCTCATCGACCGGGCGCCACGCGGAGTTGAAGAAACGCTGCGGCGCTCGATCGCGGCGGTGGAGGGGGTGCGGGAGGTGCGCCAGGTGCGGGTGCGTCGATCCGGCGGCCGCCTGCTCGCGGATGCGCGCGTCAGCGCGCGGCCGACCCTCTCGGTCGAGGGCGCGCAGCAGCTCAGCGAGAGCGTGCGGGCCGCCGCCAGTGCGGCTGAGCCCGAGGTCGATCTGACCCTGGTGGTCGAGTCTCAGCCCGACGAGACCAACCTGGTGGAGCGCGTCCACGCCCGCGCCAGCCACCTCGGCCTCATCCGGGATCTCCACAACGTCACCGTGGAGCGAGAGGAGGACGGTGGGCTCCACCTCTCGATGCACGCCAAGCTCCCCGGCTCAATGACGCTGGACGCCGCCGGCCAGGCCAGCGCCGCTCTCGAGCGGGAGCTGCGGGCTGAGTTCGAGCACGTGGACCGGGTGGACGTGCACCTGGAGCCGCTGGAGCCGGCCGAGGTCCGGGGTGCGGACGTGACCGGCAGCCGGCGCGGCGTCACCGATCGCGTCAGCTGGGCGGCCCGCGCCCACCCGGCGGTCCTGGGCACGCCCGACGTGGAGCTGAGCGACCGCGACCACCACCTGGTGGCCCACATCGCGGCGCAGATCTCGGGCGCGGTCTCGCTGGAAGAGGCACACCGCGTGGAGACCGAGATCGAAGAACGCGCCCGCCAGGCGGTGCCGGAGCTGTCGGAGGTCGTCGCCCGCGTGAAGGCCTGAACCCCTTCCCGCCGGCCGCACGACCTACGATTGGGCGTTGTGGGAACGGTGACGATCGCCGCCACCTACGGCGCTGGGGGCAGCGTCGTGGCCCCCGCGGTGGCCCGGAGGCTGGGCCTGACGCTGATCGACCGGGCCATCGCTCCCGAGCTCGCGGCCAAGATGGACATGCCGCTGCGGGCGGCCCTGGAGTCGGACGAGGACCGCGGTCGCGGCGTAAACCGCGTCCTCGAGTGGGCGCTCACCGCGGGCGGACTATTTGTGGGCGTGCCTCCGGCGCCAGAGGCGCTGGGGGCGGAGGACGACATCGCCCGCACCGAGTCGATGCTGCACCGCTTGGCTGACGCCGAGGGCGCCGTGATCCTGGGTCGGGCCGGCGTCTTCGTCCTCCAAGGTCGATCCGACACCCTCCACGTTCGTCTCGACGGACCTGTGGAAGCCCGCCGCCGCCAGGCCATGACTCAGCGCCACCTGGACTACGAGACCGTGAGCCGGGAGCAGGAGCAGGCCGACCGCGCCCGGCGCGCGTACGTCGAGCACTTCCATCCGCGCCAGCGGGACTGGACCGACATCCGCAACTACCACCTCGTCATCGACAGCACGGTGGTCTCCCTAGAGACGTGCGTCGAGCTGATCGCCCGCGCCGCCGGCGACGCGTTCCGGCACGCGCACCCGCACGTGGTTCAGCCCGAGTAGCCGCCTGACCGATTCCGTTTAGGACTCGGCTGGAGCCGGGGCCGGACCCGCGCCCGGCGCGCTCGGCGCCGGTCGCGCCGGCGTCCCGCCGGTCACCATCTCGCGGCGCAGGTCCTCGGCGCCACGCAGCTTTTGGTCGCGTAGGAGAAGCGTGCAGCCGAAGGCGAGGACCGCCGCCACGACGGTAATCCAAAAGATCTGGGCTATGGACTCCGCCAAGGCGTTGTTCACCCCGGCGACGATCTTCGGCACTAGCGACTGCAGCTGCGCCGGGAGGGCGGTGTGCAGGATCGCGGCCAGGTTGCCGACGCCCTGCAGGGCCCCGCCCAGCCTGGTCACGACCGAGATCAGCGCCTGGGGCACCCCCTGGTCTGCCAGTCGGAGAGGCAGCCGATCGCTGAAAGCCGAGGCGAATACCGTGTCGGCGACCGCCAGGCCGACTGAGCCGCCAACCTGGCGGAAGAACGTGAGCGTGCTCGTCGCGGCCCCCATGCGGTCCAGCCGCACGGCGTTCTGCACGACCACGGTGAAGCCCGCCATCGGCGGCCCCAGCCCCAGACCGAGCAGAAGCATGTAGCCCCACAGGGTCCAGTCGGCGATGCTTGCAGTGAGCCGGGTCATCAGCACCGCCCCGGCGATCATCACGACGGTCGACCCGACCAAGATCCATTTGTAGCGGCCGATGCGGGAGATGACGAGGCCCGAGCCGATGCTGCCGCCCATCAGGCCCACGAGCAGCGGCCAGATGTAGTAGCCGGAGGCGGTGGCGCTGACACCGCGAACCGTCTGATAGAAGCGGGGCATGAAGATCACAGCCGAGAACATGGCCACGCCGAACAGGAATACGGCGGCCATGCTGGCCGAGTAGTCGCGGCCGCGGAACAGGTCCAGGGGCACGATCGGCTCGCGCGCCCTCGATTCATTGAACACAAAGGCCGCCAGGATCACCAGACCGAGCACGATCAGGCCGCCGACCCGGGGGTCGGTCCAGTCGTAAAGCCCGCCACCGGCGGCAGTCTGGCCCTTGTTGGTCAGGCCGATCAGCAGTGGCACCACGCCGGCCGAGAACAGCACCACTCCCAGGTAGTCGAGGTCAGCGATCCGGGCGGTGCGCCGGGCCGGGTTGGGCAGGACCGCGATGAGCACGGCCAGGGCCGCGATCCCGACCGGCAGGTTGACGTAGAAGACCCAGTGCCAGCTCACGTTGTCCGTGATCCAGCCGCCGACGAACGGCCCCACGATGAAGCTGAGCCCGAACACCGCCCCGAAGAGGCCCTGGTAGCGGCCGCGCTCGCGGGCGGTGAAGATGTCGCCGATGATGGCGAGCGCGAGCGGGAAGATGGCCCCGGCGCCGAGGCCCTGCACGGTCCGGAAGGCGATCAGCTGGCCCATGTTCTGCGACAGGCCGGAGAGCCCGGAGCCGACCAGGAACAGGGCAACCCCGATGAGCAGCATCGGCTTGCGGCCGAAGATGTCCGAGAACTTGCCGTAGACGGGCACGGTGATGGTCGAGGCCAGCAGGTAGGAAGTGACGACCCACGTGTAAAGCTCGGCGCCTTTGAGGTCGGTGACGATACGCGGCAGCGCGGTCCCGACAACGGTCTGATCGAGCGAGCTGAGGAACATGGTCAGGAGGACCGCGCCCATCACGGCCCAACGCGTCCGGTTGTCCAGTGCGGGCGGAGCCTGGTCCGGCATGCCTGTCACTGCGTCGGCCATACGCCTACTGAACCTACCAGGCCGCCGGCCCACGACGCGGAACATTGCGCAGCCCGCCCAGTGTGATGGGGCAGTTGGTTCTCCGTACGATGTGGGAGCCATGAGGGCCGTCAGCTCCGGGGCCGACCGCGTGCCCCCGCTTGTCACCGAGCTGCTCTTGGAGCTGGGTGAAGACCCCACCCGCGAGGGGTTGCTCGAGACCCCCGAACGCGTGGCAGCCTCCCTGCGCGAGCTTACGGAGGGTTACGGTCTCGATGTCCGGGAGGTGGTCGCGGACGCGCTCTTCGAGCAGGAGTACGACGCGATGGTCGTCGTTCGCGACATCCCCTTCTTCAGCCTCTGCGAGCATCACCTACTGCCTTTCTTCGGCTCCGCCCACATCGCCTACATGCCGGGCGGCCAGGTGCTGGGCTTGAGCAAACTGCCCCGGGTGTTGGACGTGTTCGCCCACCGCCTGCAGTTGCAGGAGCGCCTCACCAGGCAGACGGCGGAGGCGCTGCGCGAGGTCACGGCAGCGCGCGGGGTGGGGGTCGTGGTGGACGCCCGCCACCTCTGCATGGAGATGCGGGGCGTGGAGAAGGTGGGCGGCCGTACCCTGACC
>JALYZG010000185.1 GCA_030948965.1 Candidatus Dormiibacterota bacterium
CTGCGGCGCCGCTCGCCGCGCCGCGGCCGCGAGAGTCGCTGCACCTGCGAGCGCACCCCGACGCGCTGGCAGGCCGTCACCACAGCCCCCACGCCGGCCACCAGGCCCTCCTCCTTGGCGTGCTCGAACAGAGGCCCGAACAGCTCCGGCGCCCCCCCGATCACGGTCTTGGAGTCGCCCACGATCACGAGCAGCTTCTTGGCCCGGGAGATGGCCACATTGACCCGGTTGGGGTCGTTGAGGAAGCCGATCGCCGCCCGGTCGTTGGAGCGCACCAGCGAGAGGATGACCGCGTCCGACTCGCGACCCTCGAACGCGTCCACGGACTCGATGTCATCCGAGGGCACGATGCCCTTGAGGGCTGAGACGAGCCGGTTGACCTGCGAGGAGTACATGGCGATCACGGCCAGCTTGGCCTTGCGCACCCGGCGCCGGATGATCGTCGTGATGTCCTTGCAGAGAGCCACCTCGAACTCGTTGGCGACCGACCGCTGAGCGTCGCGGTACTCGTCCTGGGCCCCGGTGTCGACCCAGACCAGCTCGCGGTCGAAGGGCCAGGGCAGGGGCATGCGCTGGTGCGGCGACTCGTGCAGCAGCTTGCCCTCGTAGAAGAGGTCCGAGACGACGCGCCCGATCGGCTCTCGCATCCGGTACTGGCGCGGGAGCATGATCCGGGAGCCGGGCGGCGTCTGCTCCCAAACCCAGCCGTAGAAGCTGCCGTCACGGACGACTTCGTCCAGCGGGGTGCGGATCTCGAAGCCCAGCGCCGCCTCCTCCATGACCGGCGGCAGCTGGTTCATGTCCCCGATCATCACCCAGCGCTTGGCCAGCGGCATCAGTGACAGGGCCTCGTTGGCCCGCACCTTGTTGGCCTCGTCGAGGATCAGCCAGTCGAACGCTCGAAAACGCAGGCGCGAGTCGATGGCCAAGCGATTGACGGTGCCCGCGACCAGGTTGTAGGGGTCCAGGTCGTCTCCCTCCACCAGCGTGTGGCGCAGGCGCCGCGGCACCTTGCCCGGCTCGGCGATGCGCGCCTGGCGGACGTGGGAGAAACCCAGCAGGCGCTCTTGGCCCGTGTCCACCGCGTCGTTGGAGTGGGACGAGAGCAGGATCGATGCTTGGTTGTTGCGGGCCAGGATGCGCCGGATCGACTCCACGATCGCGGTCGTCTTGCCGGTCCCGGGCGGCCCCTGGATGAGGTAAAGCTGGCCTGGCCGGAGACCCATGACGCGGGCCACGGCCTCGGCCTGCTCCGTGTTGGGGTCGGGCAGGTGGTGCGCGCGGCGGCCGTCCAGCGCCAGTCGCGGCGGGGATCCCAGCCAACCGGGGTCGCAGAGCTGCGCGGCCAGGGCACCGGTGCGGGGGGAGCCTATCAGCAGCTGGCGGATGACCGAGCGCTGGGCCTCGAACATCTCCACGCTGGCCGTGGGCAGCACCACGCCCTCGTCGGGCAGGGGGTCGTAGCGGCGGAAGGCCACGAGCAGGGTGTTGCCCTGGATGCGGTCGAGGGTCATGCCCCGGTACTCGGGAAACCCCGGTGAGCGCACGGTGAGCGAGTCGATTCCGCGATAGATGCGGGCGTCGGCCGGGTCCTGCAGCTGGAGCGCCGCGCGCACGTACTCGCCGCCGCGCATGTCCTCGCCGCACTCCGGGCAGTGGATGCCGGTCGAGGTCGGGGAGATGGTCTCGCAGCGCGGGCACTCGAGCCACTGCTCGACCGCCTCGTAGCGGCGGATGGTGGCCTCGGCCAGCCTCTCCCGGTAGTCGCGCAGGTGCTCGATGAAGCGCAGAGTGGAGTCGAGGATGGGCAGGCCCTTGGCGCGCTCCCGCAGCACCAGGGCCGTGAGACCCTGCAGGTCGCCGTCCTCAGGCTCGATCCCGGCCAGCTCCTGATAGCGGAGGTTGAGCCGTGACTTCTCCATCACGTACTCCTTCTCCAGCTGCTGCATGTCCGTGATCTCGAGCGCGAGGCCCCGAAGCGTGCGGCCCAGGCGGCCGGTGATGAGCGTGGAGTCGACCTGGCCGATGAACTCCAGCGGCTTCTCGGGCCGCGCCACGGTGTAGGTGCCGTCGATCTCGCGGCGCTCCTCCAGCACCTCCCGCAGCCACTCCTTGCCGTTGGGAATGATCCCGATCTTGGCGGCGGCGGGACTGCCGGAGCGCACGCGGATGCCCAGGCGTCCGGTGTCCACACGCTCCCCGGGCACCTCCGGATCCCAGAGCGGGAGGATGTCACCCGGGTTGGGTGAGCTCATGCCCTCTGGCTCCCTGGCGCCGGCGGGGGAGAGGCAAGCTCGGCTGGTACGCCAGCCACGGCAGTGGCGGGAATGATGGTAGCGATCAATGCCATTGGGCCCTGGTCGGGGGCCAGAAGCGCGCCTCCGTGAGTGCGCGCCACAGAATCTAGGCGCAGTTTACCGGGAACGCAGGCGCGCCGTCGGCAGCCCGGCTCCGAGGGCCGGCCGCCTGAACCATACTGGGCCGGTTCGCAGCCACACCGAACTCGGGAGGAGATACAAATTGACCGTTCTGGCCGACCTCGTCCAAGCCCTAGGCGCCGGCCGCGTCCGGGTCGTGGACCTGACCCAGCCCCTCTCCGAGGCGACGCCGCTGCTGCGGCTGCCGGAGCCTTTCGTCAACACGCCCGGCTGGAAGACGCACGAGCTCTCGCATTACGACGAGCGCGGGCCGGCCTGGTACTGGAACTGGTTCGAAGGCGGAGAGCACGTCGGCACGCATCTGGATGCGCCCATCCACTGGGTGACCGGCAAGGACGGCGAGGACGTGGCCTCCGTGCCGGTCGATCGCCTCATCGGGCCGGCCGTGGTGATCGACCGCTCAGAGCAGGCGGCGGCCGACCCTGATCACCTTCTGACGGTCGAGGACCTGCGTGCCTTCGAAGCCGAGCACGGCCCGCTGCCAGCCGGCGGCTGGCTGCTCTACCGGACCGGCTGGGACGCCCGCGCCTCCGACCAGGGCCGGTTCTTGAACGCCAACGCCACGGGCCCGCACACGCCTGGCGTGGCCCCCGCCTGCGCCCGCTGGCTGGCGGAGGAGTCGCCGCTGGTCGGCATCGGCGTGGAGACGGTCGGCACTGATGCGGGCGCGGCCCACTCCTTCGACCCACCCTTCCCCTGCCACGCCTTCATGCTGGGGGCCGGCAAGTACGGACTCACCCAGCTCGCCAACCTACGCTATTTGCCCCCGACCGGGGCCGTGCTGGCGGTCCTGCCGCTGAAGCTCGTCGGCGGCTCGGGCAGCCCCTGCCGGGCAGTGGCGCTGATCGAGGACTGAGCCGCCGCCTACGCCGCCGTTCCAGTAGGGCGGGGTGGTCGTCTGCAGCCGGCCGAGGACAGCATTCTCCTGGGCCTGGGTGACCAGTCCGCTCTTGACCCGGGCGTCGAGGTCCACCTTCACCGCGGCCACGAACTTGGTCCGGAACTGCTGCTCGTCGAGGCCCTTGGCGGCGGCCACCTGAGCCACCGTCTGGCCGGATTTGAGGTCGGACTGCAGCTGGGAGGTGCTGATGCCGAGGGCCGTGGCCTCGTCCGCGAGCAGGTTGCCGAAGCGGCCTCCGCGCGGCCCGGGGCCGAACCGGCCGCCGAGGCCGCAGCTGCCCGTTGACGCCGCCGCCTTCAGCTTGTCCGCCTGGGCCTGGGTGAGCTTGCCCTGCTTGACCAGGTCGTCCAGCG
Organism: Candidatus Dormiibacterota bacterium; assembly: GCA_030948965.1. Lineage (GTDB taxonomy): Bacteria > Chloroflexota > Dormibacteria > Dormibacterales > Dormibacteraceae > JALYZG01. The sequence continues at coordinate 3,693 of JALYZG010000185.1, forward strand.
TCTGCCCGCGCGCCTGGGCCACCGCCTGCTGGACCTGGCTCTTGGTCTTGCCGAGATCGCTGGCGACGTGGCCCAGGAACGAGTCGCAGGTGGGATTGGCGGTCGGGCTGGGGCTGGCGGCCAGCGCGGTCCCGGCCAGGACGGCGCCGGCCCCGGCGAGCCCGAGGAGCGCGGTGACGCCCGCGCCGGCGAGCACGAGGCGAGGATTGAGTCTCATCGCAAGTCATTACGCCGCAAGCGGGGAGCGAGTCTCGTCCCGATCATCAAAGCTTTGTAAAGACGCCCCGGTCAGCCCGGCAGGGGCCGGCCTCGCGTCTCCGGCAGCGCCAGGGGCAGGAGGGCGCCCGCCAGGGCACAGGCGCCGCAGAGGACGAGCGCCCGGCCGAGGCCGACCCGCGGCTGCAGCAGCCCGACCAGCTGCAGGCCGACGATTCCCCCGAAGGCGACCGCCAGGCCCGCCGCTGCCGACGCGGAGACTCGGGCGCGGGTCGGGAAGAGCTCCGCGTACCAGGCGCCGGCGATGGGGGCGGCCGCACTGGCCAGCACGCTCCAGGCCACGTTGCCGGCCCAGAAGAAGTCGGCGCCTCCGGCGAACGTCAGGGCCGCCAGCAGGGCTGTGGCCGCCGCGAGGCCGACGCCCAGGCGGCGCCGGCCGAGGCGGTCGGCGAGGCGGCCGCCGACGAGGAATGCTGGGATCGAGGCCACGCCGGCGGCGACGAACACGGCACTGATCTCGGTCGGCGCAAAGCCGAGCACACGGCTCCCGAACAGCGCGACCAGCAGGCCGGCGGGCTGGAAGAGGATCGCCCCCAACGCCCCCGAGGCCGCCACCACGGCCAGGCGGCGGCTCCAGGGTGGGCGCAAGAGGAGGCGGACCGGCAGCCGGTCCGGAGCCACAGCGGCCCAGAGGCGGCTTTCCGGCAGGCGCCCCCAGAGCAGCGCCGCTGCCACGAGGCCCGCGCCGCCGGCCAGGTAGAGGATGCGCCAGCGCGGCGCCAGCAGCGGATAGGCGAGCGTCGTCACCGCCACGCCGGCGCCCGCCGCCACGGTTAAGCCGGCCACGGCCAGCGCCCGCCAGGCCGCTGGCGACTCCTCCACGACCATGGCCGTGGCGATGACCACTGCAGCCGCCTCCAGGCCTGCGGCCACGGT
>JALYZG010000192.1 GCA_030948965.1 Candidatus Dormiibacterota bacterium
TAGGCCGTCGCCCACGCCGTGGGCCTCCGGCCAATGGACGAGCGGCAGCCTCCGCTCCATGCTGTGCTGGAGCGGCCCTCCGGCCGCGCCGGGCTCACCCGGATCCAGCGCCCGCCGCCAGCCGTACGCGGCTGAGACCGAGGAAGACTCGACATGTCTGCGACTGAGTTCAAAGAGCGCCAGGCCACCGTCCACGCCCTGGAGCAGGTCTACCAGTACATCTCGCCCGGTACCAACGAGGGCATCAGCTTCGAGCTCTCGAGGCTGACCGACGACCTCTTCACCACGTCCTTCCTGGGCGGCGGGGACATCTCGCTCTTCACCCCCGGCGGTCACCGCGGCAGCATCAAGAGCCAGTCCACGCAGGCCTACGTTCTGGATTCGTCGGGTGGCGCGCCGGCGGCCTTCCCCTTCGACCTGACGCTCGACCTCGACACGGGCAAGGCGGCGCTTACGTTCACGCTGCCCTCCGGGCCAGCCACCGCCGCGACGCTGGGGCTCGACTACCTGAAGACTGTGAGCCGCCCTGAGGGCGTAAACCTCCTCTTTACGGCCGACGAGGCCAGTGACGACGCGGCGTACACGCTCAGCTTGATCCTCATCTGAGAGCGAAGAACTACCCCGTCCCAACCCCCCCGCCAGGGGGGGAGGGCCTCATCTTCCGTAGTAGGGCGGGCGGAGGCCTTCAAACATGGGGAAGTGGCGGACGTTGGTGGTGGCCAGATATGCTTCGAGCTGCTCCGTTGTCGCGGCTACCACCAGGTCGGCGAGGCTGATTCCTGGCCGGTGGCGATCCCAACGACGGCCCAATTCTCCGGCTTGCCGGGCGATCGGCTCGTCCACGGCGACCCAGCGAACCGCCTGAAAGAGCTGCTCGGCGCTCGCCCGTTCGGCGCTGCGCAGCCCACGCACGATTTCGACTCGCGTGACCTCACTACAGGTCGGAACCTCTCGAACTCCCCTCGCATACTCGAGGGCGGCGGAGTCGTTGCGAAGGATATCGATCAGGACGGACGTGTCGAAGACAACCCTCATGCGCGACGCCGCTTCTCGATCTCCTCGTACCTGCGGGCGTCGAACGCCCGCAGACGTTCTACGTAGATCGAGCCCTCTGGTAGGTCGGGTGCCACACCGGCAACAGCCTCGACCGCGGCTTTGAACCGGGTCAGTCTGGACTCCTCGTCATCGGCACCGTTGAGGTAGACGTTCACGGCGCTTCGGATGATGGCCGACTTGGTTCGCCCCTCGGCCATTGCACGCCGACCCAACTCGTCGTCCTGGCCAGCGTCCAGATAGATCTGAGTACGCCTCACGATGTACGAATCATACACCATTGAGGCGGGGGGCAGGTTGTCAGCTTGTGGTCAGCTCGCGGAGGCGGCGGAAGGTGTAGATGCCGGTGTCGTGGCCGCTCTTGAAGCCCAGCTGGAGGGCGTAGCGGCCGACCAGCTTCACATACTCCAACCGGAGCTCGTCGGGAGCCAGCTTTTCGATCCTGTCGAGACGGCCGGGCGCGCCCAGCTCGCCGCGGCACTCGGCGCAGGGGCAGGCCCAGCGCAGCGCGCTCCCCTCGAGGCGCGTCTTGGCCCCATCCTCCCACTCGATCTCGAGCGCGTTTTCCGCTTGGACCAGGTCGACCTGGACGGGGAACGGGTCGAGGTCGCGCAGGGCGGTTCCGGCTAGCGGACGTTGATGACGGGCAGGCGGCGGAAGGACTGCACCGAGGTCCGGGCGGCGATCTGCGAGGCCACGTCACCGAAGGCGCGGGCGCCGGGCGAGTCGGGCTGGGAGACCACGATCGGCGCTCCCCGGTCCGCCTCCTCACGGATGCCCTGCTCCAGCGGGATCGAGCCCAAAAACGGCACGCCCATGCGCTGGGCGGCGCGCTCGGCGCCGCCGTGCCCGAACGGGTGGTGCTCGTGGCCGCACTCGGGGCAGATGTACCAGCTCATGTTCTCGACCAGACCGAGTGGGGTCACGTTCAGCGTGCGGAACATCTGTAGCGCCTTGATCGCGATGTCGAGGGCCACGTCCTGCGGGGTGGCGACGATGGCGACGCCCGAGAGCGGGATCTTCTGGGCCACGGTCAGCGAGGCGTCGCCGGTGCCGGGCGGCAGATCGATGACCAGGTAGTCGAGCTCGCCCCAGTCGACGTCGCTCATGAACTGTTCGATCGCGCGCGACACCATCGGCCCGCGCCAGACCATGGCCTTGTCCGCTCCGGCCAGGAGGCCCATGGACATGACCTTCAGGCCGTAGGCCAGGACCGGGCGCAGCTTGCGTTCGACCTTGCCGTCGGGGCCGGGCACGTCCACCACCGGGGGCTGCTCGTCCATCCCCGTCATCGCCGGCACCGAGGGTCCGTAGATGTCGGCGTCGAGGAGCCCCACGCGGGCGCCCGAGAGGTGCAGGGAAGCGGCCAGGTTGACCGCCACCGTGGACTTGCCGACGCCGCCCTTGCCGCTGGCCACGGCGATCGTCTGGCGCACCCCCGGCAGCATTTCCTGGCGCTCGCGCGGACCGCCGGAGCGCACGTTGGCGGTCATCTTGACCCTCACTCCGCCCACGTCGGGGAGGCCGGCGACGGCCTCTTCGGCCATGCTCTTGAAGCGGTCCCGCACCGGACAGGCCGGCGTCGTGAGCTCGAACGTAAAGCTCACGTCGCGGCCGTCGATCTCCAGCTCCTTGATCATGCCCAGGCTCACCACGTCCCGGCCGAGGTCGGGGTCGATGATGGTGGCCAGGGCGTGGAGGACCTGCTGCTCGGTGGGGGCAGACATCTCTGGGCACAGTGTAGGGAGATCGGCGCGGCAGTCCCGCCCCGGCGCCGCCCCGAGCGCGGGGGCGGCGTCGCGTCCTTAGACTTTTACGCCAGCTTGCCCTCGCCATTTCCCGACCTCCTCGAGTACTACCTGGGACCGGCCTCGGACGTCTACTTCCAGCGCGCCGCCGACACCCTGGCGGGCGAGGGGGTGGACCCCGTGGTCACGATGGAGTACTTCGGTGACCGCGCCGGCGTGCTCTGCGGAGTTGCAGACGCAGTGGGCTTGCTGCGCCGGACGCTCGGTCCCGGCGACGAGCTCTGGGCGCTGGCCGAGGGGGCCGACATCGGCGCGCGCGAGGTGGTGATGCGGGTGCGGGCGCCGTACTCGCGCTTCGGCCGCCTGGAGACGGCCATCCTGGGCATCCTGGCCAGCTGCTCGGGCTGGGCCACCGCCGCCCGCGAGGTGGCCCTGGCCGCCGCCGGCACGCGGGTCATCTCCTTCGGCGCCCGCCACGTCCACCCGCTGGTGGGGCCGATCATGGAGTACGCGGCCGTGGTCGGGGGCTGCGCCGGCTGCGCCACTCCGCTCGGGGCCGAGCTCGCGGGTTTGGAGGCGCCGTCCGGGACGATGCCCCACGCCATGATCCTGGTTCTGGGCGACACCGTGCGCTCGGCCCTGGCCTTCGACCAGCACATGGCCTCCGGCGTGCTGCGCATCGTCCTCGTGGACACGTTCAAGGACGAGGCGGAGGAGTCGCTGCGGGTGGCCTCGGCTCTGGGCCCCCGGCTGCGCGGGGTCCGCCTGGACACGCCCTGGGAGCGGGGCCGGGTCACCGTGGAGCTGGTCAAGGAGGTGCGGGCGCGGCTCGATCAGGCGGGGCACCAGCATGTCGGCATCTTCGTCAGCGGGGGCATGAACGCGGCGCGCGTTGGCGAGTTCGTGGCGGCGGGGGCGCCGGTGGACTCGTTCGGGGTGGGGATGGCGATCTCGGCCGCCCCGCCGATCGGCTTCACCGCGGACATCAAGGAGGTGGACGGCGAATCGCGCACCAAGCGGGGGCGGATTCCGGGCGTGACGGAGGCGCCGCGCCTGGAGCGGATCCTCTAGATGAGTGATTCCAATCATCGACGGATCTTCGACGCCCATGCACCCCATCTCGCGGCCCGGGTCCTGCGCTGCTCGCTCACCTATTGACGAATAGGCTGCGCTGCGCTGCTCGGCTCCGGACCACGATCTGGGGCACCTGGACACCGAATCTCTCGCCGCCAATCGGAATCACTCATCTAGGCCCGCGGGGCCTTCGCCTTCTCAATGAGGCCTGGCACCCAAGCCACGACTCGTGTGTGGCGAACCCCGCGCGTGAAACAGGAAGGAGCGCAGGAGCACGAAGCGGACGACTGTGGCGAAGGCGTTGGCGGCCGTGAGCGTGGCGATCTCGACCAGTCGTGATGCGCTCGGCAGAAGTGCCTGCAGACTGAGGATCGAGAGGCTCGTAACAGCCAGCGCCACCGCCAATGCCAGCAGGCCGCTGAGGTGGTCGCGAAGCAACCGCTTGGAGCCGCGCACACCGAACGTGAGGCGGCGGTTAGCCGCGGTGTTGGCGATGGCGGTGATGGCGAGCGCGATCAGATTGGCGGTCGCGGCCGGGAGGAGGCCCCGGAGAGACCAGAAGATCCCGGCGTAGGCGGCGGTGCTCGCCAGGCCGACGAGTCCGAACCGGGCTCCCTGCCGGATCAGGCGGGATTCGTCGGGGCCGCGCCGGCGCAGGAGGCGCCAGATCCCGCGCAGGTCCTCGACCGCTGTGGCGACGATGTCAACCCGCGAGTCGGGATCATCGACCCAATCCACCGGGACCTCGTGAACGCGCAGGCCGGCTCGCTCGGCGAGGACCAGGAACTCGGTGTCAAAGAACCAGTTGCGATCCTTGATGGCGGGTATCAGCACGGCGGCGACGTCGCGCCGGACGGCTTTGAACCCGCACTGCGCGTCACGGAAGCCAACGCGCAGCAGGAGCCGGAGCAGCAGGTTGTAGCTTCGCGAAATGAGTTCCCGCTTAGGACCGCGGACCACCCGGGCCCCGCGTGCCAACCGGCTGCCGATGGCCACTGAGCTGTGGCCAGAGAGGAGCGGGGCGACGAGCGGCAGCAGCGCCGCCAGGTCCGTCGAGAGGTCGACGTCCATATAGGCGACGATCTCGGCATCGCTGGTCAGCCACGCCGCGGCCAGGGCACGCCCGCGGCCCTTCTGATCCAGGTGGACGACCCGGATCCCCGGCAACTCCTCGGCCAGCATGTGGGCGACCGCCAGGGTCGCGTCGGAGCTGGCGTTGTCCGCGATCGTGATCAAGGCGGGGAAGGGGAACTCGGCGGTCAGGTACTCGCGCAGGCGCCTGACGCTGGCCGACAGCGCGCGCTCCTCGTTGTAGACGGGGACGACGACATCGACGGTTGGCGCCAAGCCGGCGACGACCAGCGACGGGCGCAGTAACCGAGCCGGGGTGGTCGCGAAGGTCGCCGCGAGAGTCATTTCGGCGCGGTCAGGTCGTAGACCGTGCTCCCATCGACCGTCGTCGAGGTGAATGTTTGCTGGACCCAGGCCGTGATCGCGCTCGGGTTGCTGCTCCCGTTCCCGCCACCGAGGCCACGTCCGCCGCCGATGAAGTAATGGATCTTGCCCTGGTTCACGTACTGCTCGAACTGCGCCAGGCTTGGAGCCGGATCGGTCCCGTTGAACCCACCGATCGCCATCACCGGGTAACCGGTCGCGAGCTGGTAGCCGGCCGCCGAGTTGGCGTCGACGGTCGCGACGATCCACTGGTAGTGGCCGGCATTCGCCTCAAGAAGAGCGACCAAAGCCGCACTGGGTTGACTGCCGTTCAGAAAGCCGCCGCCACCACCAGCGGCGCGCCCGCCGATTGCGACCCCTGGGGCGCCTCCCGCCGTCGGCGGGCGCCCGGCCGCGAAGGCACCCCCCGGCTGGCCGAACCCGCCCGCGCCTCGAAGGCCGGGGGCGCCCACCGGACCCCCGAACGCGGAGGCCACCGCGGGGCCGGCAGAGGGGATGGCGCCGGTGTGCGCCACCGAGGCCGTGTAAAGCGTATACGCGGTGGGCCCAGCCAGCGCCGCCACCAGGCCGATGGCCGCAACCACCGCGAGAGGCATCGCCCGGGCCTTTGGCGGGGCCGCGAGCACGATTGCGCAGGCCAGGCCGATTACAAGGACCGAGTAGCGCAGGCCGGGATACCAATCCGGCGTCCGGCCGAGCAGAACGAATGACCAGGTCGCGGTCGCAGCGAGTGCCGCCCCCAGGCCAAGTCGGGCGGTCCAGTGGCTGCGTCGAGCCCACAGGTAGGCGCCGGCGATCCCGACCAGTGCGCCGATGGCCGGGGCGAGCGCGACGGTGTAGTAGGGGTGAATGATCCCCTGCGCGAAGCTGATCACAGCTCCGGTCAGGAGAAGGGTGCCGCCCCAGATCAGGAGCGATGCCCGGGTGATGTCCGTTCGCGATCGCCGGGCGGTAAGCACGAGTGAGACCGCGAGGAGGATCAGAGCGCCCGGTATGAGCCAGGAGATCTGGCCACCGAAGGCCCCGAGGAATAGCCGGTTCCATCCTGTGGGGCCCCACATCGACCCGGCCGTCCCGCCGCCTCCGACGCTGCCCGACTCGGCTCCGTTCAGGCGGCCGAAGCCGTTATAGCCGAAGATCAGGCTGATCACGCTGTTGTCCTGCGAGCCACCGATGTAGGGCCGCGCCGACGCTGGGACCAGCTCCACGACCGCAACCCACCAACCGCCCGAGACGATGAGTACCCCTGCGGTCGCCAGGAGCTGACCCATCCGCCGGGCGAGCCGGGGCGGGGCGGCGAGCAGGTAGACGCCGCCCAGCATCGGCACCACGATCAGCGCTTGGAGCTCCTTCGCGAGAAACGCGAAACCGACCGCGGCGCCGGCCAGCAGTAGCCAGCGGGTGCGCCCACCCTCGACCGCCCGCAGGGTCGCGTAGGCCGCGGCAGTAAGCAGCAGCACGAGAAGGGCGTCGGGGTTGTTGAAGCGGAATATCAGTGCGGCTACGGGCGTCAGCGCCACCACCACTCCGGCGAGGAGCCCGGCTGCTGGGCCAAACCAGCGCCGGACCGCCAGGTACACGAGGGCAACCGTGGCGACGCCTTCGAGCGCCTGTGGCGCGAGCACGCTCCAGGCGTTGAAACCGAAGATGCGGGCGGAGATCTCCATCACCCACAGTGCGGCGGGCGCTTTGTCGACCGTGATGAAGTTCGACGCGTCGATCGAGCCGAAGAAGAACGCCGTCCAGCTCTTAGTCCCCGCCAGGACCGCGGCGGAGTAGTAGGCATTGGCCCAGCCGGACGCGGCGAGGTTCCACATGTAGAGGATCGCCGTGGCGCCCAGCAGAACGAACAGCGCAGGAAGCTCCCAGATCGGATTCGCGGTATGCGCGCGAAGCAGCGCGCGCCCGGCCGCAGCGGGGTAACCGCGCAGCTTGAGCTGGAACGCGGGATTGCCTGGTAGCGAATGTTCGCCGGGAGAGCCGGGCGCCGTGACCTCGTCCATGAGCACCCATGGTCGAGCGCCCCCCTGTGCCCTCCCCGTGCGCCGCCTACGAGCTGGCTGGGAATTGCTCCTGGCCGGCCGCGTTCACGCCCGGCCGGTTCTCAGAGCGGCCGCTAGGAGCCTGTGTCGGAACCAGCGACGGATCTTCGCCGCCCATGCGGCCCACCTGCGGCGTCAGCTTCTGCGGTCCTCAGTCACGCATCTACCGATGCGCTCCATCCGGTCCTCGGCGCTTCCTTGCATTTGGACCACCTGGATCGACGAATATCTCGCCGCCATTCCGACACAGGCTCCTAGTGAGCAGCCGCGATCCAGGCGGTCAGCGAGTAGGCACTGACGCGCAACAGCTAAGCGGCCGCGCCCGCTGAGGCAGCCTCAGCCACCATGCGCGCGACCCCTTTGGCGAAGGCGTCGTTGAGCGCGAGATGACCGTTCAAGTAGCGGTGGTAGAGAGGGCCGTAGAGCAGGTCCATGATCAGCTCCGGGTCACTACCGGCCGGGATCTCGCCGCGCCCAACAGCGCGCTCGACCATCGGGCGGCGCTGCTGGCGCACACGGTCGACAAATCGCTCTCTCCAGGCGTCCCCCAGGCTCGGATCGTTTTGCACCTCGGCGATCAGGCCCTTGAGCGTCCGGCCCCAGGGAAGGCGCTTGACCGCCCTGATCCAGTCCCGGGCCGTGGCCACCAGGTCTCCTTCCAGGCTGCCGGTGTCTCGTGTCGGCTGACCGGCCAGGTAGTCGCCCAGCGTCGCGTCAAAGGCAAGGGCGCCCCGACTCGGCCAGCGCCGGTAGATCGAGGCCTTGCCCACCCCGGCGCGCTCGGCCACACCTTCGATTGTCATGGCGGCGAGGCCGGACTCGGCCAGCAGCTGACTGGCCGCGGCCAGGATGGCCTTCTCGGTGCGCTCACTGCGCGGCCTGCCCGTTTTTTTCTGGACTGGAATAGCGGTGGGGATCACTACGGTAAAGTATACGAAACGAGACGTAGCGTCCGTAAATATTCGATCTTCCAGGAGGTACACATGGAACAGATAAGGCTCGGACGGAGCAACCTTCAGGTGTCCCGGATCGCTTTCGGGACCTGGCAGCTGGGTGGCGACTGGGGCTCGACCGACGAGACCGCGGCGATCGCCGCGATCCGCCATGCCGCCGACCAGGGCGTCAACTTTTTCGACACCGCCCAGGGCTACGGCTTCGGCGCCTCCGAGGGCCTCCTGGCCAAGGCCCTGGCTGGCCGGCCTCGCGACCAGGTGGTGATAGCCACCAAGGGTGGCTTGCGGCCGAGCGTCCGCGGAGGCGTGGAGCGGGACGCCAGCCCGACGTGGATCCGGCGCGGCGTCGACGATAGCCTGAGGGCGCTCAACACCGACTACATCGACCTCTACCAGGTCCACTGGCCGGACCCCAAGACGGCCTTCGACGAGACGGCCGGCGCCCTGGGCGAATTGGTGGCCGCGGGCAAGATCCGCCACGTCGGCGTCTCCAACTTTGACGCCATTCAGATGGAGGCGTTCAGCGCGGCGCTGCCCGTCGAGACGCTGCAGCCTCCCTACCACCTCTTCCGCCGCGACGTCGAGGCGTCGATCCTGCCCTACGCACGCGCGAAGGACATCGGAGTCCTTGTGTACGGACCCCTTGCGCACGGGCTGCTGGGAGGCGGATTGACTTCCGAGAGCCGCTTCGCGGCCGACGACTGGCGCTCCCAGAGCGACCTCTTCCAGGGCGAACTCTACCGCCGCAACCTGCGAGTGGTCTCTGCCCTGCAGAGGTTCGCCGAGCTGGAGCTGGGAGTCCCGGTCAGCCGGCTGGCGGTTGCCTGGACCCTCGCCAACCCGGCGGTCCAGGTCGCAATCGTCGGCACCCGCAACACAGAGCACGTCGACGACGCGATTGCAGCCGCGGATCTGAAGCTCGACGCCGGCGCGCTGCGCCGGATCGACGACATCGTAAGCGACGAGGTCCCGGTCGGCGGTCCATCGCCGGAGACGGTCTGAAGGAGACGAGAGTTGATGAGAATTGCTTTGTTAGGTACCGGCACCATGGGCTACGGCATGGCTCAGCGACTGCTGGACAGCGGCTTTGCCGTCGACGTATGGAACCGCACCGCGGCACCGGCCGCGCAGCTGGCGGAGTACGGCGCCACGGCCCACGCGAAGCCGCGAGAGGCGGTGTCCGCGGCCGATGTCGTCTTGACGATGCTCCCGACTGTCGACGCGCTCACTGAAGTGATGCTGGATGAGGGCGCATTGGACGCTCTTCGGCGCGGCACGATCTGGGTCCAGATGGGGACCATCGGCCTCGAGGCGACGGAGCGCTTGGCGGCCGAGGTCGCGCGGCGCCGGCCGGACATGGCATTCGTCGACGCGCCGGTCTCAGGCAGCAGGGAGCCTGCCCGCACCGGCCGGCTGCTGATCTTGGCTTCCGGCCCGGACCAGGCTCGGCCAATCCTGGCGCCCGTGTTCGGAGCCCTCGGGACCCGAACGCTCTGGCTGGGATCCGCCGGTGCCGGGACAAAGTTGAAACTGGTGCTCAACACTTGGCTTGCTTTCGAGATCGAGGCCGCCGCCGAGGCCGGCGCCCTGACCGCCCGCTTGGGCCTTCCTCACGACAGCCTGATGGCGGCCGTCACTGGCGGTCCCTTGGCCTCTGGGGTGGCGCTGACCAAGCTCGCCAAGATGGCGAACGGCGACGACTCCACTGACTTCTCGCTGGAGTGGGCCCTGAAGGATCTCGACCTGGCGGCGGCGGCCACTGGTTCCGGTACGGCTCCAGTTGCCGCGACCATCGCCGACCGCTGGCGGCGCTTGGTCGGACAGGGCTTCGGCCGCCTCGACGTCAGCGCTGCCCGTCACGGCTTCCAGGACTCCGCACCCACGCCTCAGCGAGGTGAACCTCTGAGGGTTGGGGCCTGAGGCCGTCCTGGCTTGCGTACTGCCGGTTGGAGTGAGCAGCAAGCGCGGCGGGCGCGCGCTCCCGTGGCGACTGTCGCTGCGTCTCCGGCAGCCGCCCGATCGCGGCCTGGTCGGCGCTCCGTAGGGGCGCACGGGCCGCTCTCGTCATTCCCGTGACCGACATGGGGCTTCGAGCTCCTGCCCTGATCCTGCCCTGATCCTGCCCTGATCCCTCAGGTCGGGCCTGGGACCTCGATTCGCTCCAGCTCCACGCGACCCTTGTCGAGCGTCAGGATGCCCATCGTGCGCTCGCGGCCGAAGCCGGCGGCGGTGGGGGTGGAGACGTTGACGAACCGCGTCCGGCCCACCGTCTCGTCGCGCCAGCGGTGGGTGTGGCCGTGGATGCAGAGGTCCAGCTCCGCCGCCCAGGGGTCGCCCCTCTTCGGCGGCCGATGGACCATGCCCACCTGCAGGTCCTCGAGGCGCCGACGCACGGTCATCGGGTAGCGGGGATCGTCCGGGGCGTTGCCGTTCACGACCTCGAGTGGCTTGCCCAGCGCGCGGAGGCCCTCCAGTACCTCCGGCTCCTGCCAGTCGCCGACGTGCCAGATCTCGTCGACCGCTGTGAACTTCTCGGCCACGAAGGCCAGCAGGCGGTCGACCTTGAACCGGCCCTGAGTGTCGCCGATCAAGCCCAAGCGAACCATCAACGCGATGTTAGGGGACGGATGGGCGGGCGCCGATGCGTCACGCTGGCGGCGATGGAGGAGCGCCTCCGGCGGCTGCAGGCCGACTGCCGTGCCTGCACGGTCTGCGCGGACCAGGGCCTGATCGCGCGTGCTCGACCCGTGGTGCACGGGCGCAGTGACGCCGTGTTCCTGCTCGTGGGCCAGGCCCCGGGGACGGTGGAGCAGGACGGGGGCCGGCCCTTCGCGGGGCGGGCGGGGCGGGAGCTGGGGCGGTGGATGGTGCGCGCCGGGTTCGCGGATGACGACGACTTCCGGCGCTGGACGTACATCGCCGCGCTGATGCGCTGCTTCCCCGGCCGCAACGCGAGCGGCACCGGTGACCGGCCGCCGCCAGCCCGGGGCATCGCCAACTGCCGGCACTGGCTGGAGGCCGAGCTGCAACTGCTGCGACCGCGGGCGGTGATCCCGGTGGGGCAGATGGCGATCCGCCGCTTCCTCGGTCCGGCGGCGCTCGAGGAGCGGATCGGTGGCGCCTTTGGCGAGGCGCCGATCGTGCTCCCGCTGCCCCATCCGTCGGGGCAGAGCCGGTGGCTCAACCAGCCTCCGAACCGCCGCCGGCTGGAGGCCGCGCTGGCCGCCCTCGCCGAGCTGCGCCGGCGCTTTGTGCCCGGCGCGGCTTCTTAGGACGGGCGGCCCGTGCCTCATTTCTTCGCCGCCCGGGACGGGGATCGGGTCGAGATCTCCGGCGCCGACGCCCGGCACCTGGCGCGCTCGCTGCGGGCTCGGCCCGGCGAGCTGATCGCCGTTGTGGCGCCGGAGGGCCGGCTGCTGTCGGTGCGGCTGGTTTCGGTCTCGCCGGAGCTCGTCACGGGCCTCGTGGAGGCCGAGCGCGAGCACCGGCCCGAGCCGCCGCGGGCGATCCACCTGGCGGTGGCCATGCTCCCGGCGGCGGCACTCGACCTCGTGCTCTCGCGCTGCACGGAGGCGGGCGCGGCCTCGTTCACGCTCGTCGCCGCGGAGCGCAGCGTGAGCCGCGTCGGGCGGCCCGAGCGCTGGGCGGCCATCTGCCGCGAGGCGGCGATGCTGGCAGGGCGGCTGCGGGTGCCGGAGGTGGCCGGGCCGATCGCCTTCGAGGTGGCCTGGCGAGGAGCCGCCGAGCCGCGGCTATTACACCTGGCGGGTGAGCCGATCGCGCCGCAGCCGGATGGCGCCACCCTGTTCATCGGTCCCGAGGGAGGATGGACCGACGCCGAGTTGGGTGTCGCCTCCGCTCTGCAGCGCCTGAGCCTCGGACCGCGGAACCTGCGCGCGGACACAGCCGCGCTGGCCGGGCTGGTGCTGGCGCTGGCCTGAGGCTCTGTTGCCGCGGCGCGTTAGGATTTTTTCCGACGAGGGAAGCAGAAGGCGTGCGTTCGCCGGCGAATGCACGTTTCGAGGGCGTGCAAGGCGGACATTCGCCGGCGACTGCACGTTCTGGGTCAGCTCGCTTAGATGCCTAGGACTCGGTGGAGGACTGGGCTGGCGGCGGCTTCGCTGGCGGGGAGCTCGTCTACGATCGAGCCCTTCTCGATGAACGCCGCGCGGTCGGCTACGCGCAGGGCCAGGCGGTGGTTCTGCTCGGCCAGGAGGATCGCCATGCCGGTCGACTTCAGGTCCGTGAGGAGGTGGGCGAGGCTCTGCACCACCACCGGCGCCAGGCCCTCGGTGGGTTCGTCCAGCAGCATCACCGTGGGGTTGCTCATCAGGGCCCGGCCGACGGCCAGCATCTGGCGCTCGCCGCCCGACAGGCCGCCGGCCATGCCGGCCTGGAGCTGGCCCAGCTTAGGGAAGAGCTCGTACACGCGGGCCAGGTCCCAGCCGCCGGCAGCGCGGGAGCGCTCGGTGAGGTGGAGGTTCTCGGCCACCGTCAGGTTGGGGAAGCAGCGCGCGCCAGAGGGCACGTACGCGATGCGACCCTGCGTGCGGCGGTAGCTGGGCGCGCGGCTGAGGTCCTGGCCCTCGACCACGATGCGGCCGCTGGCGCCGGGCAACAGGCCGACGATGGCGGCGATCGTGGTGGTCTTGCCGGCGCCGTTGCGGCCGAGCAGGGCCAGCAGCTGGCCCGCCTCGACCTGCAGCCCCAGATCGAAGATGACGTGGCTCTTGCCGTAGCGGACGTCCAGGCCGGAGACGTCGAGCGCGGTCAAGCCGTTACCGCCTCCTCCTCGCCGAGGTAGACGCGGCGCACCTCGGGGTCGGCCCGGATCTCGTCCGGCGTGCCCTCCTTCAGGACCTGGCCCTGGTGCATGACGGTGACCGTCTGCGCGGTGCCGAAGACCACCTCCATGTCGTGCTCGCAGAAGAGGAGGGTCAGGTCCTTCTCGGCCGCGATCCGGCCCACGAGGTCCATCGCCTTTCGCGTCTCGAAAGCGGACATGCCGGCCGTGGGCTCGTCGAGCAGGACCAGACGGGAGCCCAGAGCGAGGGAGATGGCGAGCTCGATCGCGCGCTGGTCGCCGTGCGAGAGCTGGCCCGCCGGCAGCCCCGCGTACGGGCCCAGGCCGACCGTCGTCAGCAGGTCCATCGCCTCGGTCCGGAACATGCGGTCGGCGAAGCCGAGGGGCGAGGCCATCCGGCCGGAGTGGGCGAGCATCGCGTACTGGAGGTTTTGGAGCACCGTCAGGCGCGGGAAGATGGAGGTGATCTGAAACGCGCGACCGATCCCTGAGCGGGCGATGACATGCGGCGGCCGCCCAGTGATGTCGCGGCCTCCGAACACGATCCGGCCCGAGCTCGGGTGCAGCCGGCCGGTGATCAGGTTGAAGAGGGTCGACTTGCCGGCGCCGTTGGGGCCGATGATGGCGTGGCGGTCGCCGGCGTTCACGGTCAGGTCCACGCTCTGGACGGCGTGCAGGCCGCCGAAGGAGCGCGAGACCCCGGTCAGCACCAGCAGCGGCTCACCCGCGCCGGGCCTCGACCCGTTGACGGTGGCAGAGAGGGGGGCCGCGGCCACGGCCTCGATGCGCAGAGGCTGTCCCGGCGCGGCCACGTCCGCGAGTGCTGTGCCCGCGCTCTCCGCCGGCTGGTCCTGGCCTCGGAAGCGCTCGCGGAGGCCGCGCAGCGTCGCCGGCAAGGCGGTCAGGCCACCGGGCACGATCAGGACGACGGCCAGAACGATGGCGCCCAGGAGGATGTCGAAGAGGTTCGAGAAGTCCTTGCTCAGGGTCGAATCGAGGAGCGTGTAGACGAAGGCTCCCAGGGCCGGCCCGAGGAACGTGCCGGTGCCGCCGAGGAGGGCGACGACCACCGGCTGGGCGTTCGCCGTCCAGTAGAGCTGCTCCGGGTAGGCCTGCTGCTGGAAGACGGCGTAGAGCCCGCCGGCCACACCCGCGAACGCGGCCGAGACCGTGAAGACCGCCAGCTCGTAAGCGCGGACGTTGATGCCGATCGAGCGCGCCCGCTCCCGGTTCTCGCGGACGGCGGCCAGCGCGGCGCCGAACGGGGAGCGGGTGAGAAGGTACATGAGGATCAGGCAGAGCGCGACCACCGCGCCCACGAAGTAGTACATGGGCGTGTAGTCGCTGAGGGCGTCGGGCACGGTCAGGCCGTGGACGCCGTTGTCGCCCCCCGTCAGCCCGTAGGCGCTGAACGCGATCGCATAGAGCAGCTGGGAGATGGCGAGCGTCAGGAGGGAGAAGTAGAGGCGGACGGCGCGAAGCGCGATCAGGCCGGACACGAACCCGAAGGCGGCGGTCGTGAGCGGGGCCAGGATCAGGCCCTCCAGCACGGGCAGGTTGAAGCGCTGGAAGAGGAGACCGACGGTGTAGGCGCCGATGCCGTAGTAGGCGGCGTGGGCGAACGAGACCATGCCCGCGTAGCCGAGCATGAGGTTGTAGGAGACGGCCCAGAGGGCCAGCACCAGGGCCGAGGTGCCGAGGAAGATCTGGAAGCGGGCGCTGGCATCCGGGTTGAGCTGCGCCTGGAGCCCGGCCAGCGGCGGGATCAGGAGGGCGAAGAGGACCAGCGCCCCGGCCGCGCCCCAGCGCAGGGCGGGCCGCCGGCCGAGCCAGGCGGTCACGTCTCCGCCTTTCCGAAGAGGCCCCAGGGCCGCACGGTGAGGACGGCGACCATGACGATGAAGACGAAGGCGATCGCGAACTGGTTCGTGTACTGGTTTTGGAGCCCGAAGGAGATGACCTCGCCCACGACCAGGGAGCCCACCGCGGAGCCGATGATGCTGCCGAGGCCGCCGATGACGCTGATGGCGAAGGCCAGGACGAGGACGTCGGTGTCCATGCTCGAGTTGACGGCGATGCTGGGGGCCACGATGGCGCCGCCCAGGGCCGCCAGCCCGGCGCCGATCATGAAGACCGTCGTGTAGAGCCGGGCCACGTCCACACCGGAGGCGCGGAGGAGCTCGGGGTCGCTGACCGCCGCGCGGATGTTGCGGCCGAGGCTGGTGCGGTAGAGCATCAGGTAGACGCCGGCCGCGATGGCGAGGGCGGCCGCGATCATGAAGAAGGAGTAGACGGAGTAGCTCGAGCCGGCCACGACCAGGTGTCCGGAGAGCACGGCGGGCGGGCTCACGGTGCGGTAGTTGGCGCTGAAGATCAGCCGCACCGCCCCGGCGATGATCAGGGCCAGGGCGTAGGTGCCGAGGAGCTGGACCAGGTGTTCGGCGTGGTAGATGCGGCGCAGCACGATCATCTCCACGACCGCCCCGACCAGGCCGGTGAGCACGACGGCGGCCAGGAGGCCGCCCCAGAAGCCGAGGCCGGCGCCGAGGCGGCTCGCGACGACGACGGTGATGAACGCCGCGATCATGTAGAGCGAGCCGTGGGCCATGTTGATGACCCGCAGCGCGCCGAAGACCAGGGAGAGCCCGGCGGACACGATGAACAGGTAGGCGGCCGTGGAGAGGCCGCCCACCGAGAACAGCAGCAGCTGTCCCGCGTTCACCGCGCGCGCTCAGTTGCCCGCCAGGACTTTTCTGCCTGTCAGGAGGACTTGAAAGAAGGGCAGAGGGCGAAGTTGGCCGTCTTCGGGTCGCCCCCGTTCTCGCACTGGCCGGCGCGCAGCTCCTTCACCATCTGCACCGGCATGATGATCTTGCTGCCCTGCAGGTTGGTCGAGCCCTGGAGCGTAACGAACGGGTACTTGCCGCCGCTGGCGACGGTGGTGCCGATGGTCTCGCCGACGTTGGCCTGCTGGTCCTCCGGCCGGATCGTCATGGTGTAGCCGCGCAGGCTCTGGAAGGACTGGCCGTCGATGTGCTTCAGGACCGCGTCGGGGTCGAACGATTTGGCCGCGTTGGCCGCCTTGGCCCAGACCTGGACGGCGTCGTAGTCCATGATCGCCCAGTCCGACGGGTAGACGCC
Organism: Candidatus Dormiibacterota bacterium; assembly: GCA_030948965.1. GTDB lineage: Bacteria > Chloroflexota > Dormibacteria > Dormibacterales > Dormibacteraceae > JALYZG01. The sequence goes on from JALYZG010000192.1 coordinate 16,271, forward strand.
GTAGCGCGACTTGTAGGCGCTGACGAACGAGTCCAGCTTGGGGTTGCTGAGCGCGAAGAAGGGCGCGCGCATGTAGGCGTGCATGTCGGCGGGGTAGGAGGCGCCCAGCGCCTTGAACTCGTCCAGGCTGACCAGCGTGGTCATCGGATACGTCTTGAAGAAGATCGGGTCGACCTGCGTCGCCTGCTTGATGAAGTTGATCTCGTCGGCGGCGAAGATGTTGGAGTAGACCAGGTCCGGCTTGTAGGACTGGATGGCGTTGATCGTCGAGTGCCAGTCGGGGTTGGTGGGGAAGGGCACGTACCAGGTGCTCTGGGGGTTCACGATCTGAGCCTCGGGGTCCGCCTTCTTGAGAGTGGCCACGAATGCATTCGTCTCAGAGATGCCGAAGAGGTACTTGGGCGAGACGATGAAGATCTTCTTGGCTCGGACCTTGGCTGCCACGTTGCCGGCTGCTGTGCCCTCCATGTAGGTGTTGGGCACGACCGAGACGTAGTAGGGGTTGACGAGGTCCGGCTCGCTGGTGAGCTGGTAGCTGTTGCAGGTGGCGGCCATGTAGAGGATCTTGTTGGCCTTGCTGATCGGGCTCGTGGCCTGGCACTGGGCCGAGGTCACCTGGCCCAGTAGAACAGACGCGTTGTCCTGCAGGATCAGCTGCTTGACGTTGGCCACGGCCTTGTCGACGGTGGTGGCGTCGTCGAGGGTGTCGAGCGCCAGCTTGTAGCTGTTCACCCCACCCGCCTTGTTGATGTCGTCGATGGCGAGCTGGGCGCCCTTGCTGATGGAGTCGCCGTAGAGGGCCGACTGCCCAGTCAGGGCGATGGACAGGCCCACCTTCTTGGTGCCCTTGAAGGTCGTGGTGCCGGAGCTGCCGCTGCTGGCGGAGCCGCCGCAGGCGGCGACCAGCAGCATGGCGGCGGTCAGCCCGGCCGCCCAGGGTCCGACGGATCGAATGGCAAATCTCAAGTCAGGGTCCTCCTCACTCCTTTTGTGGGGTCCCGGCGGGCACACGAATACCGCCGGGGACCGCTGGCCCGGAATCCTAGCCCTGCCGGTCGCGATTGTCGAGCCGGGAACCTACGGCGGCCCTTCGGCCTGGCCGGTTGCGGCCGGGAGCGGTCCGCAGCGTCGATCCGCCGGCAGGCGCACGTTTCGATCGCCTCCGAGGCGGTGATCCGCCGGCAGCGGCACCTTTCAAGCGGTCGGCCGGCAGTGGCGAGCAACCCACTGCAAGTGCTTGTGTATACTATGCGCATAGCTCGGATCAACATCTACGTTCCTGACGACCTGGCGGATGCGGCACGTCGTGCCGGCCTGAACGTGTCTTCGCTGACTCAAGGGGCAATTCGCGCGACGCTCGCTGCGCACTCGACGGACGAATGGCTGGTCACTCTCCGCCCAGCACCACCACACAAGGCGACTCACGAGGGCGTCCTCGACGCTCTCGACGCGGGGCGTGACGAAGCCTCGACCCGCCATGGCTGAGGCCGTCATCGACGCCTCGGCGATGGTCGACCTGCTCCTCGGCGGACCGGTGGGGGACGCTGTCGCCGCGCGGATCTCCGGCCACGGCCTTCACGGCCCGGCTCATTTGGATGCGGAGTCCCTCTCAGCGCTCGGCCGTTTGCATCGCGCCGGCGAGGTGGACGCGGCCGCGGTCGGTACGATGCTCGCGC
>JALYZG010000205.1 GCA_030948965.1 Candidatus Dormiibacterota bacterium
GCCTTCGCCACCGCCGCGGCCCGCGCCCGCGCCGCCTGGATCGACGCCGGCCGGGAGGGCGAGCCCCAGCTCTGGGGCCAGGGCTACTTCGCGCTCGGCGACGGCACCGCGGCCGAGGCGGGGCGCCAGCACCTGCGCGACTACTACCGATTCACCGGCGGCTTCGAGGAGCGGATCGCGGCCGGCTGCCTCGTCACCCCGACCCAGGTCAAGGACTTCATCCGCGCCTACGAGGACCTGGGCTGCGACGAGCTCGTACTCTTCCCCACGCTCGCCCGGCTGGACCAGCTGGAGCGCCTGGCCGAGGTCCTGCGATGAGAATCGACGTGCTCGGCGCGGGCCCCGCGGGCCTCTACTTCTCGATCCTCATGAAGCGCGCCGACCCGGCTCATCGGGTGCGGGTCTTCGAGCGCAACGCCCCCGACGCCACCTTCGGCTGGGGCGTCGTCTTCTCCGAGGGCTCGCTGGACGACCTGGAGACCGCCGACCCTGAGAGCCACGCCGCCATCACCGAGGCCTGGGCGCGATGGGACCCGATCGACGTCCGCTACCAGGACACCGTTACCCGCATCCGCGGCAATGGCTTCAGCGGCGTCGCCCGGCGCCGCCTGCTGGGCATCCTCCAGGACCGAGCCCGGGAGGTCGGGGTGGAGCTGGTCTTTCAGCACGAGGTCGAGCGGCTCGACGAGCACCTCCGCGCGGACCTCGTGATAGGCGCCGACGGCGTCAACTCGATGGTGCGCCGAACGTACGCGGGCTGGCTCCGGCCCACCGTCACAGAGGCGGGGTCGAAGTACGCCTGGTACGGGGCCGACCTCGCCTTCCCCGTCTTTACCTACATCTTCAAGGCGACCGAGTGGGGGCCCTTCCAGGCCCACTGCTACCCCTTCGACGCCGCCCGCAGCACGATGATCGTGCTCGTCCCGGAGGCGACGTGGCGGCGGGCGGGCCTGGACAGCATGGACGAGGCCGAGTCCCTCGCCTTCTGCGAGCGCGTTTTCGCTACCGAGCTGGGTGGCCGGCGCATGCTCTCGAACCACTCGCTCTGGGTCAACTTTCCCTGGATCTCCTGCGCAACCTGGCACACGGACAACGTGGTCCTCATGGGTGACTCGGCCCACACCGCGCATTGGTCGATCGGCTCGGGCACGAAGCTGGCGCTGGAGGACGCCATGGCCCTGGCCCGCGCCTGCCAGCGGCAGCGCGACCTGAAGCGGGCCGTGGCCGATTACGAGCTGGAGCGCCAGCCGGCGGTCGAGCGGCTGCAGGAGGCGGCCCGCATCTCCCTGGACTACTTCGAGGGCGTGCAGCGCTACTTCCACTTCGAGCCGCCCCAGTTCGCCTATCAGCTGATGACGCGGGCCCGCATCACGCACCAGAACCTCCAGGTCCGGGACCCGGAGTTCGTGCGCGAGATCGAGGCGTGGTGGTGGGAGCGGACGGCCGGGGAGCGCGTTGCGGCCGCGCCCCCGCCTGCCTTCAGCCCGCTGCGCCTGGCTGGGCTGACGCTGCGCAACCGGCTGGTCGTCACCGACGGCCGCAGCGGCGCCGCCCTCACCATATCCGCACCGCACGCGGTCTCGGCCGAGGGTCGCTGGTCGCCGGCCACGCCCGTGGAGATCGCAGCGCCCGAGCCCGGCCGGTTGACCGCGCTCCAGATCGGGCACGCGGGCCGGCGCGGGGCCTGCCGCCCCGCTCGGGACGGGGTCGACCGCCCGCTGCCGCGGCCCTGGCCGCTGGTGTCGGCATCGGCCCTGCCCTACGCCGCCTGGAGCCCTGAGCCGGCAGCACTGGACCGGGCGGGGATGGAGCGCGTGCGGGACGACTTCGTGGCGGCGGCCGCCCGCGCCCTGGCTGCCGGGCACCGAGCGCTCCTGCTCGACTTCGCCCGGGGCGGGCTCATCGCCTCCTTCATCTCCCCGCTTGCGAACCTGCGCACGGACGAGTTCGGCGCGGGCCTCGCCGGTCGCCTGCGCTTTCCGCTCGAGGTCCTGCGCGCGGTCCGCGAGGTGTGGCCCGACGGCCTGCCGCTGCTTGTCGCCTACACCGCGGCCGACCATGCTCGGGGCGGGCTCAGCCGGGACGACTCGCTGGCCACGGCAACGGCACTGGGCCAGAACGGCGCTGACGCGCTCCTGGTCCTGACGGGGCAATCCGTGGCCGAGGGCGCGCCGGACTACGGCCGCCTCTACGGCGTGCCCTACGCCGATCGAGTCCGCAACACGGCGCGAGTCCCGGTCATCGGGTCCGGCCGGATCTCGACCCTGGACGAGGTGAACACGCTGATAGCGGCGGGCCGCGCCGACCTCTGCGTTCTCGACCGGCCGCGCCCGCGGAGCCTCTGAGCTCTCTAAACGCGCGGGCCTAAGCTGCTACGGTTCGAAGCATGGAGAGCCCCTGCGCGCACCTCGCTTCGCTGCCCGAACACGTCGATCCGGCGACCCCCCAGGGGTGCGCCGAGTGTCTGGCGGCAGGCACGACGTGGGTGCACCTGCGGCTCTGTCTGAGTTGCGGCCATGTCGGCTGCTGCGACGCCTCGGAGGGCAAGCACGCGACCGCCCACAACGGCAGCACCGAACACCCGGTGATCCAGAGCTTCCAGCCCGGGGAGAGCTGGCGCTGGTGCTACGTCCACGAGGTAATGCTGCCCTGAGCATCCGCCTCGCCCCCACCCCGCGCCAGGCCCAGGGGCCCCAAGAAGTGGGGACGGCGGCTCTCCTCAGCCGCCGTGGGGGGCGTGCTGTGGCGCAAGCCACGGCACCCGGGCCGGGTCAAGGCCGGAAAGTGCCGGCCGCAGGCCGGTGCGTGCCTTGACGCGGCCCGTTCCGCGGGGGCTCGCCCCCCAGACAATCAGACCGTAAATGCGGGCGCTCCGCGTCATTGAGACCACCGGCTTGGCGGGTGTCCGCGTGGTGGAGACAGAGCCGCCGGCCGCCGACCCGGATGGCGTGCTCATCGAGGTCCGCAGCGCCGGCCTCTCCTTCCCCGACCTCCTCCTCTCGAAGGGCCTCTACCAGATGCGCCCCGAGCTCCCGTTCACCCTCGGCGTGGAGGCGGCCGGCGTGGTCCGGCAGGCACCGCCCGGGAGCGGTTTCAGCGCCGGCGAGCGCGTGACCGCCTTCACCGGGCTCGGCGCCTGCGCCGAGCTCCTCGCGGCCCCGGCCGGGGCAGTGCTGCCGCTGCCGGCCGGGCTCAGCTTCGACGAGGGCGCGGCTCTGACCATGAACTACCACACCGTCCACTTCGCGCTCCTCCGTCGGGGCCGGCTGCGGGTGGGCGAGACGGTGCTGGTCCAGGGCGCGACGGGCGGCGTCGGCAGCGCCGCCATCCAGGTGGCGCGGGCGGTGGGCGCCAGGGTCCTGGCGGTAGTCTCCACCGAGGCCAAGGCCGACGTCGCCCGGCGTCTCGGCGCCGAGGCGGCGGTGCTCACAGGTGGCGACTGGCGGGCCGAGGTCCTGCGCCTGTCAGGGGGCGGCGTGGACCTGGTCCTGGACCCCGTCGGCGGCGACCGGCTCGATGGCAGCATGCGCTGCCTCCGACCCGAGGGACGGCTGGTGGTCGTCGGCTTTGCCGAGGGCACGATCCCCAAGATCGGCGCCAACCGGGTCCTCTTCCGGAACGTGGACGTGGTGGGCGCGGCCTGGGGCGCCTTCCTGAGCGTGCACCCGGAGATGACGGCGGGCATCGCCGCCGACCTCGAACGGATGGTCGCGGCTGGGGCGGTGAAGCCGCTGCTGAGCGCCGTTTATCCGCTGGACGAGGCGGTGAGCGGCCTCCAGGACATCGAGGAGCGCCGGGTCGTGGGCAAAGTCGTGGTTCAGGTCGCGGCGAATTAGCCGCTAAGTACGGGAGGTTTTCGATCGGCCATGAGCGCCCAGGAGGCATCTGACGCAACCCCGGCCGTCGTCCCGCCGGTCAACGTCTACGAGTCCGGCGGCCAGCTGAGCGTGGCCGTGCCACTCCCCGGCGCCCACCCCGAGCAGATCCGCCTGCTCCTCCGGCCCGACCGCCTGGAGCTCGAAGCGCAGGGCAAGTATCCGCAGGAGAGCCAGAACTACCTGCGCAAGGGCTGGACCGTCGGCCGTACCCGCCTCGACCTGGACCTGCCCCGCCGAGTCGCGCCGGAGAAGGCGCATGCCACCCTGAACCTCGGGGTGCTGGTGCTGATGGCGCCTATCTCGGAGTCCGGGCAGGGTGAGCAGGTCGTGGCGGTCGAGATCCACCACCCGGCGGTTCCCCCGCCTTAAGGCGGCGGCTGGCGCCGCCCTGGCCGCCCGCCCATGGTCCCCAGTCCCAGGATCGAGCCGGCGCTGCCGATGGAGAGAATGCTGCCGGTGCTGCCGATGGAGAGGATCGAGCCCGAGCTGCCGATGGAGAGGATCGAGCCGATGCTGGCGAGACTGAGCACGCTGGCCCCACTGAAGAGACTCAGAATGCTCAGCCAGCTGAAAGCGCTGCCGAATGAGGCCCGGCTGCGAATACTCATGTGCGCGCCGCTTCCGTCCGTGCCGCAGCCCGGTACACGTAACGTACACGCTGAGGCGTATCCTCAGTGCATGAGCCGGGTGCGCACCAACATCGAGATCGAGGACACATATCTGAGGGAGATCATGCGCCGCTATGGCCTGCGGACGAAGACCGACGCGGTCGAACTAGCCCTCCGGCACCTGGCAGGGCAACCCATGACTCGGTCAGAAGCGCTGGCCATGCGGGGCGCCGGTGCGATGGACGAGGCCCCTGTGGACGCACCCCCGCGCGGCCTCGCGTGATCACGCCATGATCCTGGCCGACACCTCGGCCTGGGTCGAGTACGACCGCGCGACCGGAAGTGCCGCCGATGCCCGTCTCTCCTCTTTGATCGAGCGCGGCGGCCCGCTCGCCGTCACCGAGCCGGTGCTGATGGAAGTGCTTGCCGGCGCCCGCAATGAGGCGCGGGAGACCGACTTGCGCCGGCTCTTGCTGGGCTGCTCTCTGCTCCCCTTCGACACGGCCGCCGACTTCGAAGGCGCTGCGCACATCTACCGGCTCTGCCGCGGGCGCGGGGTAACGCCGCGGGGCCTGGTCGACTGCATGATCGCGGCCGTCGCGCTACGCCACCGAGCGACCCTGCTGGCCCAGGACGCCGACATGTGGCGGATGGCCTCTGTGCTGGGGATCGAGCTGGACGGGTAATGCCCTGGCCACTGGCAGCCGCAGCCGCGCGGCGGGTCAGGCGCTCGCGGTGGCCTCGCTGAGTGCGGCCAGCTCGGCCCGCTTGCGCTCGACGTGCTCGCGTACGGTGCGCACGTTGCGCATTTTGATCTCCTCGTAGCCGCGGATGCGGTCGGCCGCGGCCAGGAGCTGGACGGCGGTCCGGTGCCCGGCCGGTGTCAGCTCCGCCGCGACCTCGGCCATGAGGCCTTCGTACCACCCGATCAGCTCGCGCTCAGTCCGCCGCACCTCGGTGCGCCCGAACGGGTCGAGGCGCGTGCCCCGCAGGCGACTCAGCCCCGCCAGCGTCCGCAGCGCGGGCCGGAACCAGGAGCCAAGCTCGAGCTTGGACCGCAGTCCGCGCTCCCTAAGCAGCGGCGGGTGGAGGTTGAACCGGACCTTGGCGGCGCCGAAGGTCGAGCGCACACGCTCCGCCCACTCCTCCTTGAGCAGCAGCCGGGCGACCTCGTACTCGTCCTTGTACGCCATCAGCTTATAGAGGTTGCGTAGGGCCTCGACCGTCAGCGCGGTCTGGCCGGGCACAACCTGCTGCTCTCGCTGGTACAGCGCCAGCACACGCTGCAGATAGCGGCGAGCGTAGGCCGCGTCCTGGTACAGGATCAGCTCGCCGAGGCGCATGGCCAGCATCCGGCGCGGCTCCTCGGGCAGGCCCGCACCGGCCGCTGCTTCCAACATCTCGCGGTACTCGCCCGCGCGGCCGCCGAGACGCTTCATGTACTGCCCGCGCACGTCCTCGTAGCGCAGCCTCGCCACCCCGCCCGGCTGCCTCACGGCGGCCGGGTCGTGCTGGTACAGGCGACCGTAGCGAAAGGCTTGAAGGTTGCGCTCCACGGCCACGCCGTTCAGGTGCATGGCCGCCTCCAGGCTCTCGGCGCGCACCGGCAGCAGGCCGGCCTGGTAGGCCACCCCGAGCAGGAACGTGTTGGTCAGCATCTGGTCGCCGAAAAGCGACTCCACCGCGCGTCCAGCGTCCACCCAGACGCTGTCCGCGGCGCGGCTCCAGCGGTCCACCGCCCTCTGCAGCGCGGAGCGGCCGGGCATCTGGAAGTCGACGTGGCGGATGGCGTCGGCCGTCGGCTGCAGCGACGTGTCCGCCACGACCACCGTCCGTTCGGGATCCATCCGGTCGGCGTTGACCTGCTGCACGACGCCGATGAGGTCGAGGGCCAGCAGGAGGTCGGCCCGGCCCATGCCCACCCGGTTCGAAGCGTAGGCGTCCTGCTCCCGGTCGAGGATCAGGAGCGAGGACAGCACCGCCCCGCCCTTTTGCGCCAGGCCGGTCTGATCCAGCGTGTGCACGGCGCGCCCCTCCAGGAGCGCGGCGTAGGCCAGCACCTGGTTGGCGGTGACCACTCCGGTGCCGCCGATACCGGGCATGTACACGCGATAGCCGCCGGCCGGGATCGACACGCGGGCGACCGGCTCCGGCACGCCGCCAACGTCGATCTCGGGCGCGGTACGGCGCACCGGCCCCGAGGCCGCGTAGACGGTGAGGAAGCTGGGGCAGTCGCCACGCGTGCAGGAGTAGTCCTTGTTGCACGAGGACTGGTGGATCTGGGTCTTGCGCCCCAGTTCGGTCTCGACCGGCTGCACGGACATGCAGTTGGAGACGTCGCCGCAGTCGCCGCAGCCCTCACAGACTTCCTCGTTGATGAGCACGAACTTTTGCGGCTCGGGCTGCTTGCCCCGCTTGCGGGCGCGCCGCTTCTCCGCCGCACACTCCTGATCGAAGATGAGGACGGTGACGCCGGGCACCTGGCGCAGCTCCCGGACGGCGTCCTCGTAGCGCTCGCGAGGCTGGAGCACGGCGTTGGCGGCGAGGGCGGCGCCGCGCAGGTCGGCCTCGTTCTCGCTCACCACGATGGTCTTCTTGACGCCCTCCGTCTCCAGGTAGCGGGTCAGAGTGACCACGTCCTGCGCCCCGGTGGGATCCTGGCCGCCCGTCATGGCCACATGGCCGTTGAAGAGGAGCTTGAAGGTGATGTTCAGATCGCCCGCGACGCACGCGCGCAGCGCCTGCGAGGCGGAGTGGAAGAACGTCCCGTCACCCACGTTCTGCACGAAGTGAGGCACCGACACGAACGGCGCGAGGCCCAGGAAAGCCACCCCCTCGGCGCCCATCGGGGCGGCGTTGACGGTCTGCCGCTCGGCCTGGGTCATCATCGGCGCCATGCCGTGGCAGCCGATGCCGCCGCCGACCAGCTCGCCGTCCAGCGCGACCGTGGAGCGGCTGTGGGGACAGCCGGGGCAGTAGTTGGGCAGGCGGCGGGCGAAGACTTCGTAGCCGCGGCCGCGGATAGCCTCGAGCTCGGCCAGGCGCCGACTCACGCTCGCCCCTGCGCCGAGCTGAAGGAGGATCGGGCCGAGGCGTTCGGCCACGACGTCCGCGTCCAGCTCGCCGTGGTAGGGGAAGAGCACGCGACCGGCCGCGTCCCGCTTGCCCCGGATCGCGATGCGGTCCGGCAGGTCGTAGAGGATCCCGCGTAGCTGGGACTCGATCAGGTCGCGTTTCTCCTCCACGACCACGATCTCGCGCAGCCCACGGGCGAACTCGCGCACGGTTTCCGGCACGACCGGGTGGATCAGCCCCAGCTTGAGGACACGCACGCCGAGCTCGGCCAGCTGAGCCTCGCCCATGTTTGGGGCCCCCGCCGAATCGCCAGATTCGGTGGGGTTGAGGCCGAAATCGCGCAGAGCCTGGAGCACGTCGGCGTACGTCTTGCCAGACGTGACGATGCCCAACCGGTCGTCCCGGCCCCGCTGCACGACCCGGTCCAGGCCGTTGGCGCGGGCGTAGGCCTGAGCGGCGGGAAAGCGCTCCTCGAAGAGATGGCGCTCGAGCTCGATCGAGCCGGGCGCGAAGAAGATGAAGCCGTTCGGCTTCTGGAAGCCGCCGAGTTCCGGCACCACGATTCGGGGCTCGTCGGGGCCGACGCGCACGCTGGCGCCGCCGTCGCAGAGGTTGGTCACGCACTTGAGCGCGGGCCACAGGCCGGTGACGCGAGAGAGGGCGATGCCGTGCAGGCCCAGCTCCAGGACCTCGGAGACAGAGGCCGGGTTCAGGACGGGCATGCCGCAGGCCACGAAATCCCACTCCGAGTAGTTGGGCAGCGTGGAGCTCTTGGCCTGCGGGTCGTCGGCCGCCAGGGCCAGCAAGCCCGAGTGGCGGGGGCCGCCGCCCAGGTTGGCGTGGCGGAAGATGTCGAGGCAGCGGTCGACGCCGGGGCTCTTCCCGAACCAGATGCCGGTGACACCGTCGAACTCGGTCGTGCCGGGGCCGAAGACCTCGGTCATCTGGCTGCCCCAGACGGCGGCCGCGGCCAGCTCCTCGTTCAGCCCCGGCCGGAGGTGGATGTCGAGCGGCTGAAGGTGCTGTCGCGCCTGCAGCAGGGCCAGGTCGTAGCCACCGAGCGGCGAGCCAGGATAGCCGCTGATGAGCGTCCCGATGCGGAGGCCGGCGGCCCGGTCGCGGCGCGCCTGCTCGATCGGCAGCCGCACCAGGGCCTGGACCCCGGTCATGAAAGCGGTCCCCCCCTCCAGTGTGTACCGGTCTTCGAGGGTGACCGCCATCAGCCGATTGTAAGGAGCGAATGCCGCCAGGGCGGGTCCGAGTGAGTTACGGCGCCGGACCCCCGGACTATTTCGCCGTCGCCCAGAGGCCGTCGATGGCGGTCGTTCTCGGGGTGCAGCAAGCGATGGCGGTCACAGTAGAGGCTCAGGTTGTCCAGGTCAGTCAACGGCGCCCGCAGTACGGTATCTCGCGCTATGGAATGGGCGGTTCGGGAACTCGCCGCTGAGGAGACACACGCCCTCCGACGCGCGGTGTCGGCGGACAGTCGAATGGATCTTCCCAGCATGCGCCACGAATTGGACGCGACACCCGCTGCGTGGCACCTCGGCGCCGTCGACGCGGCGGGACGGATCGTGGCGACTTCGAGCTTCTAC
>JALYZG010000216.1 GCA_030948965.1 Candidatus Dormiibacterota bacterium
AACGCCGAGCGCCACGATGGCGTCGCCGCCGTCACCCTGCGGGCGGCTCCCGGTCCCAGCCTCTACGTCGAGTGGCCGGCCCCCGCCCCAGCCAGCGTCCGCGTCCGCTCCGGGCGCCACCCGCTGCAGCGCCGGGGCTGGGGTTGGGGCTACGTGCGCATGGTCGCGGACGCCCTGGGCGGGAGCGCGCTGCCCCCGGGCCCCACCCGTCCGGGATGGATCGGGGCCAGCCTCGGGCTCGGAGCCAATCGCCTCTGCCTGCCTCTCGCCTGCACGGTGGCCGGGACCGTCCGCGCCTCGACGCTGGCCTGGGACGAGGGTGAAGGCGCCCCACTTCCGGGCGAGGGCCTGCCCTCGGAGCTCAGCCGCCTCGCCGCCTCGGCGGGCCGCGCCCCGGGCCGGATCGTCTACCTGGACGTGTACCGGGCGCGCGCGGCCGGCGACCGCGTCTGGCTGGTGCTGGGCCCTGAGAGCGGCTCCGCCCGGCTCCAGGACCTGCTCCACGGCCTGGCCCACGAGCGGCTGCTGTGGACGGCGCCCGAACCCCACGCCACCCGGCTCCAAGCCCTGGCCACGCTTCTCGCGGCCCTCCTCGGCACGCGCCTGCCGGCGGTCCCGCCGTCGGTATGGGAGGAGGGTTTCGGGCCCGCCTGCGCCGCTCTCGGCCTGGGGCCGCCGGCCGTGCCGGCGGGCGCGTTCGTCCTCCCGGACCCGCGCCTAGCCGCCTTCCTGCTGGCTGAAGCCGGGGGCTGCCTGATGCTGGCGGAGGGCGAGCTGAGGCTGGCCGCCGGCCGCCTCTCGCACCCACTGCTGGCGCGGCTGGGCCGCGACGCGTCGGGGCTGGCGCGCCTCACCGGCTGATGCGCCCGGGGTGCTGGCGCCGGCTCGCCGCGACCCGTTAACCTACTTCCCGCAGCCGTAGAAGCGGCCATCAGTAGGGAGTGGACCGGCGACCGGAGCGCCGACCCAAATTTGAAGAGGGGTGCGATGCGAGTGAGGTCTCGACGGCGATTGGTGCTCGCCGCGACGGCGGCGATCGGCTCTCTGTTGCCCATGGCGTTGTCGGTTCCGGCCAGCGCGGCCGGCATCCCGGACTCATTCGGCCATCGAGTGGCTAGCCGGCTCTCGCCGGGCGAGGTCCTCCGCCTCTCGGCGCAGGCCAACCTGAAGTCGATCGTCATCTTCAAGAACCAGCACCCGGAGCTGCCGGCACGACCTGCCCTGCAGGCCGCGCGGGCGCAGGCCGTGGACTCGGACCAGGCCGCCGTCAAGAGCGAGCTCAGCCAGCTCCACGCCCCCAACTTGAAGACCTTCCACGTGGTCAACGCGGTCGCGGCCACCATCTCCAAGGCAGAATCCGACCGGCTGGCGGCCAACCCGGCCGTGCGGGCGGTCGTACCCGACGCCACTCGCAAGCTCGTCCTCCCCGCCGCGCAATCGGCCGGCGCGACCGCAGCCGGGCCCGGAGCGCAGCCGGCCGCCGCTGAGCTGCAGCAGATCTGCCCGCCCAACCCGAGCGTGCCCCTGCTGGAGCCTGAGGCCCTGCAGGTGATGAACGTCGAGTTCCAGCCGGGCACCCATCAGCCGGCCGCCCACGACCTCGTCAACGGCACCGGGATCAAGGTCGGCATCATCGCCGACGGCCTCGACATCAACAATCCCGACCTGGTCCGCAACGGCAAGTCGATCGTGTTCGACTACCAGGACTTCAGCGGCTTCGGCAACAACGCGCCGACCGACGGCCGCGAATCGTTCCTCGACTCGGGCGCGATCGCCTCCCAAGGCAACCAGGCCTACGACCTGAGCAAGTTCGTCAACCCCGCCCACCCGCTGCCCCCGGGATGCAACATCAAGATCAAGGGCGTGGCGCCCGGCGCCACTCTGGCCATCATGAACGCGTTCGCGCCGGCGGCCTTCAACTCGCAGATCGTGCAGGCGATAGACCGACTCGTCACGGTCGACAAGGTCGACGTGCTCAACGAGTCGTTCGGCGCCAACGTCTTCCCCGACAAAGCGAACGACCCCACCGCGCTGGCCGATGACGCCGCCGTCGCGGCTGGTGTGACCGTTATTGTCAGCACCGGCGACGCCGGTCCGACCAACACCATCGGCTCGCCGGCTTCAGACCCCGGCATCATCGCCGCCGGCGGCTCCACGACCTACCGCGTCTACCGCCAAGCGACGCGCTATGGCGTCCAGCTCTCGGCCGGCGGCTGGGAGTCCAACAACATCACCGCGCTGAGCTCGGCCGGCACCACCCAGCTCGGCCCGCGCACCGTGGACGTGGTCGCGCCCGGCGACCGCGGCTGGGAGCTCTGCAGCACGGATGTGGCCCATTACTTCGGGTGCAAGGACTTCGACAACAACAACATCCCGCAGCCGATCTGGGCCGCCGGCGGCACCAGCCTTTCCTCCCCGCTGACCTCGGGCACGGCCGCACTAGTCATCGAGGCCTACGCCAAAACCCACAACGGCGCCCGGCCCAGCCCGGACCTGGTCAAGCGCATCATCATGAGCAGCGCCCAGGACCTGGGCGCGCCCGCCATCCACCAGGGAGCCGGCCTGGTGGACTCGCTGAAGGCCGTGCAGTTGGCCGAGTCGATCGCCGACGACAACGGCGCACCGAATCCTCAAGGCTCGACGCTGCTCGTCAGCAAGCCCGCCCTCACCGCCAACCTCGCGGCCGGGGAAACGGCGACCTTCCACGTCGACGTGACCAACACCGGCGCGGCGGCGCAGACGGTGACCCCCGCGCTGGTCAAGCTCGGCAGCGGCCGGGCGTCGGACGATACCGGCAGCGTGGCCCTGAACGCCGGCAACCCGACATTCATCGACGACCGGGGCCGTACTGCCCGGTACCAGCTCCACCAGTTCAACGTGCCCGCGCGCGCCGACAACCTGAATGGCGAAATCACGTGGAACGCCCAGCAGAAGCCCGGCTCGGCGGCCTACCAGACCCTCTTCGACCCGTCGGGCGCGGTGGCGGCCTACTCTCTCATCAGCGCCGACGCCAGCGGCTACGGCCACGTCGAGGTCCGCCATCCGGCGGCCGGGACGTGGACCGCGGCCATCTTCACCATCAGCACCAGCCAGACGTACACGGGCACGGTGCGCTTCGACTACTTCACCCAGCGCTTCGTCCATTTCGGCTCCGTGGTTCCCGCCCAGCGAACGCTGGGCCCCGGCCAGACGGCCGGATTCAC
>JALYZG010000227.1 GCA_030948965.1 Candidatus Dormiibacterota bacterium
GCCTCGACGCTGTTGCCTGTCTTCACGCCCACCACGGAGTCCTGGCCGAGCAGCGCGTTGACGTTGAACACGGTGCCCGCCACCGGCAGGACGGCCGAGGCCTGGCCCACGATCTGGGCGAAGACCGGCTCCTGCATCGCCAGCTCGGCCAAGCGCACCAGGTCGGAGGGCACGCTGACAGTTCGCGGATCGAACCCGCTGGCGTCGGCGAAGGTGGTCCCGGCCAGGGCCATGGCGGCCGCGCTCTGATTCATACGCTGCACGAAGGCGGCCTCACTGCCGTCCGCCCAGCGCCCGAGCAGCGACGCGACATTGTTCGCCGACGGCAGGAGCAGCGCCTGCAGGGCCTGGTATTCGGTCAGCTGCTCGCCGGCCGTGACTGGCACCACGGAGCCGTCCACGGCCACGTCCTGCAGGTAGACGGCCACGTCCTGTGACGTGACCGTGATGATCGGTCCGGCCTCGCCCACGGCGAGCGGATGGGTGTGCAGCGTGAGCAGGGCGGTCATCATCTTGGCCACGCTCGCGATGGGCGCCGGCCTGGCGTCCGGCGTCGCGGCCAGGATCCCAAAACCGTCGGCTCCGACAGCCGCCTGGGCCCCTGGGGGCCAGGGCAGCGCCGGCGCCGTGCCTGAGGACAGGGCCGGCAGCTGGGTCAGCGGAAAGGCGGGCGGCACCGGGCGCGTCCAGTTGTAGACCCCCACCGCGGCGTACAACAGGGCGACCAGCAGCGCCAGCGCGCCCAGCCGCGCGGCCGCCTTACGCTTCATCCGACATGTGTCGAAGCATCAAGACCCTGCGCGGCCAGGACCCGACGCCCGAGGAGGTCCAGGCGGCGGCCCTGCAGTTCGTACGCAAGGTCAGCGGATATCGCGTGCCCTCCCGAGTTAACGAGGAGGCCTTCCGGCGGGCGGTGGCGGAGATCACCCAAAGCACTGACGCGATGCTGGGGACATTGACGGAGCATCGGGTCAGAGGTTAGGCAAAGCGGCCGGGGCAGGCGGTCCATGATCCGGCCGGCCCATCTCGACGACGCGCTCGCCATCGCGCGCGTGAACGTCGAGACGTGGCGCGCGACGTATGGCGGGATCATCCCCCAGGACTACCTCGACGGGCTCACGGCCGCCGACCGGGTTGGCGTCTTCGCGCAGCGCCTGGCGCGGCCCGAGCCCGGCGTCACCGCCCTGGTGGCCGAGACGGAGGCCGGCGTCGTCGGATATGCCACGGCCGGCCCGGAGCGGGGTGGGGCGCCGCCTGGGTACCCGGGTGAGGTCTACGCGCTCTATGTGCTGCCCGAGCACCAGGGTCGCGGCCTCGGCCGAGCGTTGATGCTGGCCGCCGCCGCTGCCCTCGCGGCTGCAGGGATGGCCGGGCTGGTGATTTGGGTGGCGTGGGAGAACCACTCGGCGCGGGCGTTCTACGAGAGGCTGGGCGGCCGCCTCCTGGCCGAGCGCCGGCAAGCGGTCGTCGGCTTCGAAGTGCGCGAAGCCGGCTATGGCTGGCAGGACCCCGAAAACGTGCTCCTGCCGGCGGACGTCCCTCACTACAGCGGGTGAGAGGTGGATGCGCCGGCGCATGTGCGTTCCCGGGGCCACTGCAGCTGATCAGTCGGGTGCGGGCAGCCTCCGGGCGGCCGGGTACGGGAAGATGTCGATCGTCTCCCCGCGCCGCAGGCGAGCCTGCATCGTCTGCCAGTAGGCGGCGTCGTAGAGGTCGGAGTGCACCGACTCGAGCTCTGCTCGCAGCTCCGGGGTGAGGCCCAGGAAGCGGCCGAACTCCTCCGGAAACACATCCCAGGGCCCGACTCCGAACCACGCTTCGTCGGCCAGCTCGTCCTCGTCGTCGCGCGCCGGCGGCAGCGTTCGGAAGACAAAGTCGGTCAGCAGCGAGAGCTCGTCGTAGTCGTAACAGACCACGCGCGCGTGACGCGTCAGGCCGAAGTTCTTGGGCAGCAGCTCGCCCGGGAAGATGCCGCTGGCCGCGAGGTCCTTGATCGTCTGCCCGAAGTCGCGGACCGCCGCCGCGGCGGCCGCTACAGGTGCGGCGCGGAGGTGCACGTCGAGCGGATTGACGCGACGTTCTAAGTAGGCATGACGCACCCTGACCACGTCCTCGCCGATCTCCACCGTGAGGCTCGCGTCGCGCCGCAGCTCGGCCAGCAGTTCGGAACCGAACAGGGCGCGGTCGAGCTCCAGGTGCTCGAACTCCTGCGCCTCGACGAGGCGGCCGGCGCGGTCGTGGTGAAAGACGAGACGGTACTTGCTCCGCACGATCTCCGGCGTCACCGGCTTGATGGCCGGGAAGCGGTCGCGGATGATCTTGACAACGCCGTCGTAGCCGGCGATGGCGAAGACGATCATCACCATGCCGGGCGTCCCTTCGGCGAGCTCGAACTGGTGCGGGGTTGCCGCCAGATGCCGGCGCAGGTCGCGAAAGAGCTCGGTCTTGCCGTGGTTGTGATGGCCGAGAGCGATGTAGAGGTCGGCCACGGGCTTCAGCGGCAGCAGCGCCTTGAGCGCGGCGACGAGCTCGTGCGACGGACCCAGGGCGATGTGAAAGTGAGAGCGGGTGAAGCTGAAGAGGATGCTGATGTCGTCCTCGCCCGCGAGAACGGCATCGACGATGACGCCTCGCTCCTGGTGGAGCAGGGCCAGGCCAAAGGGCACGCTGCCGCCCGGTCCCAGAACCCGGCCCACGAGGTAGGCGCCGCGGCGCCGGAAGAACGGTTCGCGCAGCACCTCGGCCCGCGTCACCGGCCCAGGGCGGCCCACCGCGGCCAGCTGCTGCTCCAACAGCCGCGCCGCCTCGCGAGCATGTCGAGACGCATCCGAGACGGGTCGCGCCAACCAGGAGTCGCGCAGTACCGCCTCCATAAGCGCGGCCGTGTCCCCCGCCTCGTAGACGCGGTGCAGTCCGGCGGCGGTCGGCGCTCCGGGTATCTCGAAGTCCGAGTCGACGAACTCGATGTTGGCGTCGACGCCGGAAGTGGAGAAGACCCGCCGCGTGACCGAGTTGAAGAACGTCTCGGCCAGCTCCCAATCCTCGCGGCCGAGAATCAGGCCCGAGTAGGCGGACCTCATCCGCGCCCATACATCGCGGTCGCCGAGCCGGTCGCCGAGGAGGCCGCTGACGCGCTGCTGGGCCCGTCCGGCCGCCCTCCCATAGAGGTCCAGGCGTTCGGTCGCGTCGGCTGCCGCTCCGACCCAATCGCGGTTCTCGAAGCGGCCGGCCGCTCGTAAGGTGATTGCCGAGAAGGCGCGAGTGTAGGTCGCGAACGCCTCCAGGACCGCCGGCGCGGCGACGTCCGCCAGCCGTTCGCCGCCCGGGTCAGCCGCAAGCCGTTCGGCCACTCCCGGACTCTACGGCCGAAAGGCCCGCACAGGGCCGGGACGCTTTTCTCATTTCCAGGGCGGCGACGCGCGCCTATGGTGCTCCCAAGTCTCCCGGCCTGACGCCGGAAAGGTGGTGCAAGAGCGTGAAGAGTGTGCTGGTCGTGGCCGCGGTTGTGGGTTCGGCGCTGCTGGGTGCGGCCGTCGTGACAGGGGCCGCCGGCGGCCCGCTGCGCGCCTTTGCCGGGTCCGCCTGGGTCATAGGCGCAGTGTTCGTCGCGATCGCGTACTGGCTGCTGGATGCCGGCGGTCCGGGGCACCTCCTGACAGTGGGCGCGTGGGCGGCGGCCGTCTGGCTCCTCCTCAGCCACACGCCGGCCACGACCGCGCCGCTGGCCGTGGCGCTGACGCCCGGCTATCGGACGCTCCTGGACGCCGGCTTCGACCTCAGCCTGGTCGCCGCGGTTGCGCTCGTGGCCCTGTACGCGTACCGCGCGGTGGGCCGGCTCGTGGAGTCGGGTTAGGCTCCTAAGTCGAGACCGCCGGCCGGGCGCGGCGCCGCCAGCGCCGGCGAACGGCCCAGATCCCCAGCCCGAAGAGCACGAGGACCACGGGCACGAGGATCGGGAGCAGCAGAGCCGAGAGCGAGAGCAGGCCCGAAGTCACGTCCTCACCGAAAGACGCCACCGGACCGAGCAGGCCCAGGTTGAGCACGGGCCGGACCCCGGCTCGGGTGAGGTGCACGGTGGTGGCGAGACCGCCTCCGACCAGGAGCCCGATCACGACCTGGAAGCCAGGGTCGACACCCGTCACGGCACCCGACTGGGAGGCGAAGACGAGCGCTCCAGAGGCGGCCGCCGCGGGCGTCATGATCATGTGGAACACCGTGTCGAAGGCGGGGACCTTGTCGGCCACGAATTCGACGATGGCCAGCGCCAGGATGCCGGCGAAGGCGACGTTCCCACCCAGCACGTCGAGGGGGTGACCCAGGTGGATGAGCCCCGCCCGAACAAGAAGGCTGATGATCAGGAGCGGGAGGGTGGCGTTGAGGCCGCTCGCTCCGGCCAGTCCGAAGGCCGCGGGCAGCGCCAATAGTCTCGGATCCATGCCAGCCTCGATATTGGTGCCCGCGGGCAGGCTGCGTCAAACGTACGCGCCGGGATTCGCGCGGGCGCTACAGGGCGGCATGGTAGACGGCGAGCAGCTCTGCGGCCGAGTGGTCGCCGTCGGCCAGAGCGCGCGCCGCCGCCCGCAGGTCCGGCTCCGAGAGGCCGAAGTCACCCAGGCGCTGGGGCAGGCCGAGGCCCGCGATCAGTTTGCTGACGTCGTCGGCGGCCGATGTCGGATCCCCACCATCGCCGGTGGCCGAAGCCAGTTGCTTCATCCGCAGGGGCCGCCGCGGCGCCAGGTAGAGCATCACGTGGGGCATCAGGAGGCAGGAGGTGATGCCGTGCGGGATCCCGTGCCGGGCTCCGATCTGCTTGCCCAGGCGGTGGCTGAGGCCGTTGGCGCTCGGCCCCGGCAGCGTGTACGAGAACCACGCGGCGAGCTGGTTCTCGGTCTTGACGCGCAGGTCCTCGGGTTGGTGGCGGGCCTCGGGCAGGGTCCGGAACAGGCGGCGCACGGCCTCCAGGGCGAGGACGTCGGAGAGCGGATGCTCGCCGCCCGCCAGGTAGCCCTCCACAGCGTGGTCGAGAGCGCGGATGCCGCTCGAGAGCCAGAGCAGCGTGGGCGTGGCGACGGTCAGCTCGGCGTCATACACGACGAGATCGGGCAACCCTCGGGGGTCGCCCGAGCCGACCTTGGCTCCGGACTGATCGGTGAAGCCGGCGCCGGCCGCGAGCTCGGCGCCTGAGAGCGTGGTGGGCAACGCGAGGTGGGGCAGGCGGCCACCGCTCGAGCCGCGCCGTTCAGCGGCCTGGATGGCGACTATCTTGGCGGCGTCGATGGGGCTGCCCCCGCCCAGGCTGACGATCGAATCCGCGGGGGATGCGGCCACGATGGCGACGGCCGCTTCGATGTCGTGAACAGGCGCGTGCTGGCCGATCACCGCAATCACCCTCGAGGCGGGCTGGCCGAGGCCGGCCCAGACAGCGCTGGTCAGGTCGGCGTTGGTCTCGACGGAGCGGGTCGTGACCAGGGCCGGGTGGCGGGCGCCGAGCCGCGCCAGCTCGCCGCGCACGACCTGCAACGAGCCGGGGCCCCAGTGGATGACGGGCGGGTTGGAGTAGACGAAGCTACCGCCCATAGCCTCCCGATGGTAGCGATCCCCTGCCACCGAGTTGCTCCAATAACCTCGGCCCGCAGCGAACCCCGGTTACCCGCGGACGTCGCGGCGTTGGGGAAATGGTCGGATCAGCGGCGCGAGGTAACTCGACCCCCGCACCGCCGACAGGTTGTAACGCGCACGCCGAGAAGGGCGCCCAGAACCAGAATGTCTCTGGAGGGCTTGCCTCCCCAGACGGCTAAACCGACGGACCGGCCACGAGTGTCGCCTTGGCCGTGTGCGTACCGCTCCGGTCGAGCCAGGTGACGCTTATCGAGTCACCGGGCCGGTGGGCCTGGATGGCCGAGCCCAGGTCGTCCAGCGAGGAGATGCTCTGGCCGTCGATCGCGGTGATGACCGCTGGGCTGGTGATTCCCGCGCTCGCGGCGGGCGACCCCGGGGCCACACCCGTCACCTCGACGCCGGCGCTGGCGCCGAGCTGTGAGGCGACCGCCGGATCGAGGGTCTGGACGCCGACCCCGAGGTAGCCCCGCGGGCCGATGAGGACGGTGCCGCTCTCGTGGCCGCTGCGGATCGTGTCCAGGACGGTCGCCGCCGTGCTGGCGGGAACCGCAAAGCCGTCGACGGAGGTGGTCGAGCGCCGGCTGGCGCTGGACCCCGCGGTGATCATGCCCACGACCTGGGCAGCCTGGTTGACCAAGGCCCCGCCCGAGTCACCCGGGCTGATGGGCGCATTGCTCTCGATCAGGCCGACCAGCTGCTCCGACGAGCCGTTGCCCACGCCGGCCGTGATCGATTGGTCGAGGCCGGTGATGGTGCCCTGCGTCACTGCCGGCGCCCCGCCCTGACCGAGGGCGTTGCCGATCGCGATCACGGGCTGACCGACCTGGAGGTTGGAGGTGTTCCCGAGCTTCACCGTGGGCAGGTTGTTGAGGCCCTGGATCTGGAGCAGGGCCACGTCCTGAGCTGGATCCACGCCCTTGACGGTGGCCGCATACGAGCCGTCGTGGCCGGCCACCGTGACCTTGATGCTGGCGGCCCCCTTGACGACATGATTGTTGGTCAACACCTCCCCGGAGGAGGTGACGATCATGCCAGTGCCCGCGGCCTGGCCGGTGGTGCCGTTGATCGACGCCAGCTGGGTATTGATGTCCACGATCGCCGGGCTGACCCGGCTGACGACGGATTGCAGGTCCAGCGCGCCGCCCGAGCCGCTGCCGGCCGAGCCCGCGCCGCCCGAGCCCGTGCCGGGCCGGGCGGGAACCGTGATGGTGGGTGCTGTGATGGAGGCCGTCGGGCGGTGCAGGGC
>JALYZG010000235.1 GCA_030948965.1 Candidatus Dormiibacterota bacterium
GCTGGAGGCGCTCGCGAATGCCGTCTGGTGGGCTCGGTCGAGGAGGCTCGGGCGCTGGCCGCGACCTTGCCGGGGGCCGTGATCTCCGCCGAGATCGACGGCTACCCGGTGCCGGGGATCGCGATCAGCAACTCCCCGACGCAGGTGCGGGCGGCCGACCTCCGCGGTCGGTGCCTGGTCCAGCGCACCAGCAGCGGCACGCAGGCGGTCGTGGCCGCGAACGCGGCCCAGACCCTGTACGCGGCCAGCCTGGTCGTGGCGTCGGCAACGGCCCGGGCGCTGGAGGCTGCGGGCTCGGGGCCGATCACGCTGGTCGCGACCGGTGAGGATCGCGGACATCCCGAGGACCGGGCCTGCGCCCTCTATCTGGAGTCGCTGCTGCGCCACGACCCGGCGGACGTGGAGACGCTGCTCGCCCCGCTCCGGGCCAGCGCTCGCTGGGAGGTTTTGCAGGAGGGCGGATGGCCCGGCTTCCCCGTCTCCGACCTAGACCTCGCCCTGGTCGCCGACCGCTTCCCGTTCGCCCTGCGAGTGCGGCGCGACCACCTCGGCCACTGCCTGACCGCGGAACCCGCTTAGGAGCCCCTAGGCCCCTAGCGCAGGCGATCGATCCACGCTTGCCGTCCGTACTTGAACTCGGTCAGGGCGCGGGCCTCCGCGAGCTCATCGTCGTCGATCTCGCCGGCTCCGGTCGGGTGCGAGCCTTTGAAACACGCGGCCAGGGCGTCCGTGACATCGGCCTGGGTTGCGGTGGTCCAGGCGCTCAGGGGCGACACCACCTTCTCGGCGCTGCGCACCCCCCGCGGCGACAGGGCGGGCCGGCCGATGCGGATCAGGCGCGGGACGAGGGCTGGGTCCAGTTGGTGCGCGATCGTGGTGTGGTGCAGAACCGCCCCGCCGCGGCGGGCCTGGGCGGCGCCGCCGATCTTGCCTGCGGGCGAGACGATGTCGTTTATGGGCCGGTAGGTCGCGGGCACGCCCAGGCCCTGGAGGCAGGCGACGGCCCACGCGTCGAAGTGTGCGAAGGAGTCGACGAAGCTCAAGCCCCGAACCAGTTCGGCCGGCGCGTAGAGCGAGTAGGTAATGGTCCGGCCCGGCTCGGCGATCATGGTCCCGCCGCCACTCATCCGGCGCGTGACCGTGAAGCCGAGGCGTGCGGCCTCAGCGGCGTCCACCTCGTTGGCGACCACCTGGTGAGAGCCGATGATCAGAGTGGGTTCCGCCCATTTCCAGAGGCGAAGGGTGGGCCCTCGGCGCCCGCCGGCCAACCGGCCGAGGAGGACCTCGTCGAGAGCCATCTCCAAGTGCGTGGAGAGAGCCGGCGACAACACGACCTGCCAGCGGAGACGCTCGAGTCCGGGCATGCTACTGAGTCTTAACAGGCTGGGCTGCCAACAACCTTGACAAGCCCTCAAACTCAGTGCTACGCCCCCCGGGGTGGGCGGGTGATTGGGGGGTGGGTTTAAGCCTGACGGATTCGGAAGAATGCGCAGGCGCGCGGACCGCGCGCCTGCCGGCGGACCATCCGCCGAAGCGAATCAACGTAACGGAGGCCGCTCAGCGGGCCATCCTCCGGCGAATCAACGTTACGAAGTGCCGGGACCGGGCCATCCGCCGGCGAATCAACGTTACGAAGTGCCGCGGACCGCGCCATCCGCCGGCCGGGCCAATCCCACCGAGACCAAAACTGTCCTCCGCCGCCGCCCCACCGCCGCCTAGCCCTCCAAGGAAACGCAAACTCGTCGCCCCGGCCTCATAGGCTTGGCGGGTGACAACACGCATGAACGAGGACCGGTGGCGGCCCTTCCTCCAGCACGGCACGCGGACGGGCAAGGTGGCCACTGTCCGGCGGGACGGCCGGGCGCACATCGCGCCCGTATGGTTCGTCCTGGACGCCGACGACATCGTCTTCACAACCGGGAGCAACACCGTCAAGCCCATAACCTGGCCGGCCAGCCCCGGCTGGAGTTGTGCGTCGATGACGAGGACGCGCCTTATGCCACGTCACCGTTGAGGGCAGTGCCAGCCTGTCGAAGGATCGAGCCGAAATGCTGCCGCTGGCCATCCGGATCGGCGGCCGGTGCACCACCCATGCAGCAGGCTTCGCGGGGACCCCGGTACACCACCCCACGAAGCAGGCTTCGCGGGGACCCCCGGTACATGGGGGCGGACCGAGCCGAGGAATTCGGCCGGCGTAACGCGGTTCAAGGAGAGATGCTGGGCTGGGTCAAGATCGACCGGCTGAAGACCTATGACCGAATCGCCGACTGAGACGGGCCCCCGCGGCGGCCTCGCACCGCAGCGGCTGTCCAAGGTCGCCCGGCGCTGGATCCTGGCCGCTGCCATCCTGGGCTCCGGCGTCGTCTTCCTGGACGGGACGGTCGTGACCGTGGCCATGGCCCGCATCGGCCGCGAGCTCAGCGCCGGCCCGCTGAACACGCTGGAGGCGCAGACCTTCGTCTACAGTGGCTACCTCCTGGCCCTCTCTGCGGTCCTCGTGCCCGCGGGCGCGGCCGGCGACCGCTGGGGCCGGCGCCGGGTTTTCATGGCCGGCCTGGCCGGCTTCGGCGCGGCCTCTCTGCTCTGCGGCCTGGCGCCGAACATGGTCGCGCTGATCCTCTTCCGGATCGTGCAGGGCATGGCCGGTGCGTTCCTGATCCCCGGCTCCTTGGCCCTGCTCAGAGTCAACCTGAGCGGCCCGGAGCAGGGTCGCGCCTATGGCGTCTGGACTGCAGGCACGGCTCTCACAGGCCTCGCCGGACCCTTCCTCGGCGGCGTGCTGGTCGACGCGGTCAGCTGGCGGGCGGTCTTCCTGATCAACGTGCCCATCATCCTGGTCGCGCTCTACGCGGCCTGGGGGCACGTGCCCGAGAGCCACGTCGCCGAGCCGGGGCACCTCGACTGGCTCGGCGCCGGCCTGTTTGCCCTGGCGGCCGGGGGCTTGAGCTTCGGCGTCATCTACGGCCAGGCGCGCGAGTGGCGGTCGGCGCTCGCCTGGGCGGCGCTTGCCGTCGGGGCGGTGGCGACCGTGGCGCTACCCCTGTGGCTGCGCCGCGCCGCCCATCCGCTGGTGCCGCCCTCCCTCTTTCGCTCCCGTGCCTTCACGGTCATCAACGTGGCCACGCTGGTCATCTATGGGGGCCTCTACGTGGTCTTCTACTACCAGCCGCTATTCCTGCAGGGCGTCGCCGGCTGGAGCGCCACCCTCGCCGGCCTCGCCGGCATTCCCGGCAGCCTGATTCTGATCGTTCTGTCGCCGCGGGCCGGCCGGTTGGCGGGCCGGGTAGGGCCCCGGCCCTTCCTCGTCATCGGCCCTCTGCTGATGGCTTTCGCCTGCCTGTGGCTGGCGCGAATCCCCAGCCACGTCACGTACGTTATCGATGTTCTTCCAGCCAGCATCCTGTCAGGTCTGGGCCTCGGTCTCATGGTCACTCCTCTCACCACCGCGCTGATGACGTCGGTGCCCTCGGACCACGCGGGCGTGGCCTCAGCCTTCAACAACGCCATCTCCCGGGTCGGGCCCCAGCTGGCGGGCGCTGCCGTGTTCGTGGCGGTCTCGGCCGCGTTCTTCGCGAAGCTGGGAGCGCATCCGCCGGGCGTGGCCCCCCTGAACGCGCCCCTCGACCCGGTCTGGAAGGAGGCCGCGACGGCGGCGTCGACCGACGCCTTCCACCTGGCGATGCTCTTTTGCGCCGGCCTTCTGGTGGCGGCAGCCCTGATCAGCCTGGCGGGGCTCAGGCGGCCGGCGGCGGTGGGCTCTGGGGCGCCTGAGGTGGCAGCGGCCCCTGACTGACCCCGCCTCCGGGTCCCCCGGCCATCGGCGGGAAGCGCCTCCGCGACCAGGGTCCGGCGCCGCGGTTGCCGAAGCGGGTGCCGAGCGTCACGCCCACAGCAACGGTGCCCCCGACCAGCGCCACGATAACGTTGATGCCCGGGATCATCCAGGCCACCGCCACGATCGCGGCGCCCAGCAGCAGAGCCGGCAGCGGCCTGGCCTCGGTCGACCGGCCCCACTCCAGGATCTTGCGACCCAGGGCCAGGGAGATCGCGGCCCAGCCGAAAGCCCACGCCGCGGCCAGGGCGAGCGCCAGCACGAGGGCGACCGGGCTGAGGATGATCGAGATGGCCAGGATCGTGATCACTACGATCGAGACCACCACCCCGAGGCAGCCCAAACCGAAGCTGGCCGGCGGCTGCTGAATCGCGAGCCGGCTGGCTCGCTCCAGCTGCCGCGGGAAGAGCAGCAGCAGCAGTGTCGACAGGAGAACGAACCCGACGGCCGGAACCAGGCCGCCCGCGCCCAAGGGCAGGAGAAAATTGGGCCGGCCGGAGATCACGGCGGCAGTTGGCACGCCGGTCGCGTCGCGACCGACCGTGGCCTGGCCCTGGACGTCAGTGTGGCCGCCGACGGCGCTGGCGTCCCGGCCGACCTGGGCCGAGTCCTTGAGGGTGACGTTGCCCCCGATCGAGGTGGCGTCACGGCCGACGCGGGCATTGCCCGAGAGGACGAGGTTGCCCCCGATGACCGTGACGTCTCCTGCCACCGGGCCGGTGACATCCGCGTTGCCGCCGATCACGGTCAGGTCCCCGCCGACCGAGCCCGCGGCGGTGAGGTTGCCGCCGAATACGGTCAGGTCGCGCGACACCGACTCGCCCGCGCCGAGGGTGAAGTTCTGGCCCCAGACCACCCGGTCCTGGGAGACCTCACCGGAGCGGTCCGCGGCGAAGGCCGGAGTGCCCACGGCCAAGCCGGCGGCGACGGCGGCCAGCGCCAGAAGCAGCAGCCGGCGGGGACCGATCACGGGGCCAGGCTCCCGCTGAAGGCTGGGCTCTGTTCGAGGCGTCCGTCGAGCCGGACCCAGGCCAGCGCCGCGGCCAGGCCCACGAGCACGAGCACGGCGAGCCACAAGGGGTGCTCGGTCAGGATCGCGGCCGCCGAGCCCAGAACAGCGCCGAACGGCTCGGTGACCGGGCGAACGAGGGATCCCATGCCGGCCCAGATGCCGGCCACGACTGAGCCGGAGACGCTGGTCGCCAGCGCCACGGAGGCCGCGAACGCGGCCACGAGGACCAGCACCGCGGCCGCCGCCCAACCTCGCGGGGTGGCGGCCGCCCGCTCCGTCCGCCAGGCTGCCAGCACCTGGGCCGCCAGCTGCGGCGGCGCGGCTACCGGGTCAGGGCGACTCAGCCTCACGGCCGCCGGCAGGGGGTCGGTCGTCTCCAGCCAAGCAAAACACGCTTCGCAGCCGGCCGCGTGAGCCTCGGCCGGCTCGTCGATCGTGCCTGCGGCCAAGGCGGGTGACAGACGCCGCCGAGCCTCCTCACACAACACCGGTCAGCCCCCTTTCGCCGAGCTCGGAGGCGAGCGTCCGCCGAGCCCGCAGCAAGGCGACCCGGACGCCGCCCTCGGTCATGCTCATCTGCCCCGCGATCGTAGCGACGGACAGGTCCTCCCAGTACCGCAAGACCAGCAGAGCCCGGTCGCGGGACGCCAGGCGGCGCAGGGCCGAGCGCACCCGCGCCGACTCCAGGCCGGCGAGGGCGGCGTCCTCGACGTCGGTGCCGGCGCCGGTGGTGTCGGCGCTCAACTCGGCCACGGGCCGGCGACTGCGCAGCAGGTCCAGGCTGCGGTGGCGCGTGATGCCGTGCAGCCAAGCGCCGAAAGGCTGGTCGGGGCGGTACTGCCGGAGGCGGGAGAAGGCGCGCAGGAACACGTCCTGGGTGACGTCCTCCGCGTCGGCGGCGTTGCCCATGTACCTCAGGCCGGCGTTGTAGACGTCCATCTGATATTTGCCGAGCAGCGCCTCCGGCCCCCGCGGATCACCCTCGATCGTGAGGCGGATGGCCTCCGCGTCTTCCAACTGCTCAACCCCCCTACGCGTTCGCCGGCATGGATGTTACAGACCAGCCAACCCTTAGCCTGGATCGAGGTGAGCGAGCGCACCCCGGCGCTGGACGCGGGCGAGCCGGCGGGCACCGCCGGCCTCGATCCACGAACGTTCTGGACGCTGCTCGTGGGCAACGCCCTGACCATGATCGGGATCGGCTTCTTCCTCCCGATCCTGCCCCTCGTGGTGGCCAGCCGGGGTGGCTCCGCCGCCCTCGTGGGCGCCATCTTCGCGGCCGGGGTCATCGCCCGCACGGTGGCTCAGTATCCCGCCGGCTGGCTGGCCGATCGAGTGGGGCGGCGGCCGCTGATCGTGGGCTCGCTCCTGCTCTACGCGCTCCTGTTCCCCCTCTATGTTCTGCACTTGCCCGTCCTGGCGCTGATCGGGCTGCGCTTCGTGCACTCGCTGGCGGCGTCCGGTTACGAACCGGCGGCCATGGCGCTCGTGGCCGATTTGACGCACGAGAAGCACCGCGGTCGCGCCTACAGCCGGCTGCGGGCTTCGGACATGGTCGGCATCCTCATCGGTCCGGCGCTGGGCGGAGCCGTGGCGGGGCTGCGCCTGGACTACGTCTTCTACGCCGGCGCCATCGTCTGCCTCGTGGCTGCCGTCTTCCTCCTCCGCCTGCCCAAGACCGGACCGCCAACACCGGCCGCCCGCGCCGCCGCGGCCGCCGAGCCGACAGTGGGCCTGGCCCGCTTGTTGCGCCTGCTGCTGCCGGTGATCCTCCTGGGCATACCGATCGGCTGGGTCTTCGGCACCTACGACACGATCTGGTCCCTGTACCTCACGAGCCGGGGGGCGTCGACGTTCCTGGTCGGCCTCTCCTTCGCGACGTACGCCCTGCCCATCGTCGTGTTCGCGGGCTTCGCCGCCGGGCTCGCCGACCGCCTCGGCTCCTTCCGCGCGGGGACGCTGGCCGTAATCACCTACGGCCTGCTCGCGGCCACGTACCCATTCATCGCCAGCGTGCCCGCACTGATCCTGGTCGGCCTCCTGGAAGGGGCGCTCACGGCCGCCGGCAACCCCGCCCTGAACGCCGAGACCAGCCGCGTCGCACCGCCCGGGGCGCAGGGCCGGACCCAGGGCGCCTTCGGGGCCGCCCTCAACCTGGCCCAGGTCCTCGGCGCGCTGGCCGGAGGCGCGCTCTACGGCCTCGGCCCCAAGCCGCCGTTCCTGGTCTCGACAGGCGTCTGCCTCTTGGGGGCGGGCGCGAGCCTTGTGGTCAGGAGGTCCCGGCGTGAACCGGCCCCGTCTCCAGCCTGACCCAGCGCCAGTGGTCGACCCGGCGCGAATCGGAGTCTCCTATTCAGGCGCCGGCAACCTCTTCGTGGTCGAGCTCGGGGTGGCCGCGGCGTTCATCGCCAGGGGGGTGCGGCCATCATTCATCGCGGGCGTATCCGCCGGCGCCCTGACCGCCGTGGCCCACGCGCTGGATCCCGAGGGCGGCCGGGGGGTCGACGTCGCTGCCGCGTCCCTGGGTCAGATCACAAACCGCACCTTTGACCTCCGTTGGTGGCAGGTGCTGCCGCGGCTCGTCTTCGGGCCTCGCACAAGTCTCGGCGACAACGCGCCCCTGGCGGCCATCGTTGGCCGCGAGCTCTGCCAAGCCTTCGGCTTGGGGCCGGACCCGGAGATCGGCGCCATCGGGCCGCCGCGAGTCCGGATCGGCGCCGCGGACCGGCTGAGCGGGGAACCGGTCTGGTTCCCCCCGACGCAGCAGCTGGGAGCAGCGCTCCTGGCCAGCTCCGCCATCCCCGGCCTTTTTCCCTGGCGGACGTTGGAGGTGGAGGGCCGGACGCGCGTGCTGGTCGATGGCGGCGTGGTCTCCAACCAGCCGCTCTCGGAGCTGGTCCTGGAGGGCTGCGGCACCATCTTCGCCGTCCAGGTGGGCTCGGCCAGCGGGCCCCAGAAGACGCCGACGAACCTGCTCGACAACGCTGTCGGCAGCTTCGAGCTGGCCATCCACCGCACCAGCACGCTGGAGGAGGCGTACGTGGCTATGGTGCTCGGAGATCGGGGCCGGGTGCTCCACGTGCGTCCTCTGCTCGACGATCCGATCAGCGGTTTCGATTTCACGCCCGAACTGGTGGCGCGTGTGGTCGCCGAGGCCCGCCGGCAGACCGAGTCCTGGTTGAGCGCAGAAGGCTTTTGAGGATTTCTTTGCGCCGGGATGCAGAGCACGATGGCGAGGTGGTGTCGCGCTCGCTCCCAGCGGCCGCGCTCGGGGGCCTGGCCGCTTTGACGCTCGGCGCCTGCGGTGGGAGCCCCGGACCGGTCAGCGCCGCGGCGTGCCCGGCCACCGCCTCCGCCGCCGCCGGTACCGGCCTGCGCTCCCTCCAGGCCACACCCGCCGAATCGTCGCTGCGGGCGTTGGTGGCGAACGCCGGGCCCGTCCCCGGCCGGCCGTACGAGATCCGCTGGCTGGCCGATCCTCGCAAGGCGGGTCGGGCGATGCTGGTGGTAGCGGTCCGCCAGGGCACCCAGCAGTCTCTGCGCCAGAGCACCGCGGGCACGGTTTCCGGCAACCTGGCCGAGTTCCCGACCAGCCTCACGTTTCCCCGGGCCGGCTGCTGGGACGTGGACGCCACCACGGGTACGGCCGCCGGCGACATCATCCTGCGCGTCGGATGACCTGTCCCCGATGAAGGCGCGCGAGCTGTACCCGGCGATCTTCAGCCGCCACGCCGAGGCCTACCGCGCCCGCCACCGCGAGATCAGCAGCCACGGCCGGCTGGCCGCGCTCGAGCTGCTGGCCGCGCAGCCCGGCGAGCTCGTTCTCGACCTCGCCTGCGGTCCCGGCAACATGACCCGCAGGCTGGCCCTGGCCGGCGCCCGGGTGGTCGGCGTGGACCTCGCGCCCGGGATGCTGGCCCTGGCCGCGGCCGACGTCCCAGAGGCGGCCTTCGCCCGCATGGACCTGGAGCGCCTGGCCCTGGGGGACTCGGCGTTCGACGGCGCCTTTTGCGGCCACGGCCTGCAGTTCGTGGCTGACCTCGTGGGCGCGCTGGCCGAGGCGCCAGGATTCGGTCACCGACCTGATCCGGCCGATCGCCGACCGCTGGCTGCAGCCGCGACCAGAGCCCGTGGACGTCGGCGAGCGTCGGCTCGTGACCGAGCCGGCGGCCTTCCGCGACGCGGCCCTTCGGGCTGGGTTC
>JALYZG010000236.1 GCA_030948965.1 Candidatus Dormiibacterota bacterium
GAGCCTTCAAGCCCGGGGTGGGCTTCCTGGCCATGGAGGGCCGGACGCCGGTGATCCCGATGCACGTAGGCGGCTCGCACCGGATCATGCCCAAGGGCCGCCGGATCCCACTGCCCGGGCCGGCGACGGTGAGGATCGGACGCCCTCTGACACCGCGGCCCGGGGAGACGTCGCGCGCCTTCACCGGTCGAGTCGAGACCGCGGTCCGGGGCCTGGCCCGCGGCAGCTCCGACCCCGCGTTGGTGGGGGGTTGGATCGACCGCTGGCGAGCCGGGGCGCCCGCACGCCGAGCCGACACCGGCGGGAGACGTCCGGGTTGATCCCTTACCGAGCCGTCCTCTTCGACTTCGGCGACACCCTCTTCGCCAGCCCCGACGGGGTGCCGCTGCTGGTCGAGGCGGGCTTCGACGCCGACCGCGCGGCCGCGCTCTGGTCGCGGTTCTGGGCCGAGGCCAAGTCCCCGGCTTCTCTGCTGCAGGGCCGCGACCTTTCTCTGGAACAGCATCGGCGGGGCTGGCTGCAGATCATGGCTCCGGTCGAGGCCGACCACCCCGGCCTGGCGGCCCGGCTTTACGACCACGCGATCGCGCAGGAGAGCTGGCTGCCCTATCCCGATGCCCGGCCGGTGCTGGCCGCGCTCCATGCGGGCGGGATCCGGATCGGCGTGGTCAGCAACATCCCAGCTGCGCTGGCCCCGCTGTTCGCGGAGCACGGCCTTGGCGAGGTGGTGGACGTCTATGCCGAGTCGTATGCCGTCGGGGTGGTCAAGCCTGACCTGGAGCTCTTCCGTTCGGCCTGTGAGCGGCTGCGAGTCAGCCCGGCGGAGGCGCTGATGGTGGGCGACAACCCTGAGGCCGACGGGGCCGGCGTGCACATCGGGTTGACGGCCCTCATCCTGCCCGGCGTGGCGCGGGGGACCGAGCGCGGCCTGAAGGCTGTGCTCCCGCTTTGCGGGCTGGCCGCGGTTTTCGTCTCGTGACCTACTCGATCGTGGCCCGTGACGCCGTCACCGGTGAACTGGGTGTGGCCGTGCAGTCGCACTACTTCCAGGTCGGACCCCTTGTGCCCTGGGGCGCCGCCGGGGTCGGTGCGGTCGCTACTCAGTCCCGGGTCAACGTCGGCTTCGGACCACTGGGTCTCGACCTGATGCGGTTGGGCCACACAGCGCCGCAGGCGCTCGCCGCCGTCCTCGCCGCCGACCCGGAGCGGGAGGTGCGACAGTGCGCGATGGTCGACAGCCTCGGAGGCGTGGCCGCCCACACCGGTTCGGGCTGCGTTCCCGAGGCCGGACATCACGTCGGCGAGGGCTACAGCGTGCAGGGCAATGTGCTCGAGAAGGCCTCGTGCTGGGAGGCCATGGCGCGAGCCTACGAGTCCGCTGCGGGACCGCTGCCAGAGCGGCTGCTGGCCGCGCTCGAGGCTGCCGAGGCTGAGGGCGGGGACGTGCGCGGGCGGCAGTCGGCGGCGATGCTGGTCCTGGCCGGTCAGCCGAGCGGGAGGTCCTGGGAGGATCGGACCGTCGACCTCCGGGTCGAGGACCATTCCCAGCCGCTCACCGAGCTGCGGCGCCTGCTGCGGGTGCGCCGCGCGTATCAGGCCGCGGCGACCGACGACCTGGCCGGCTACCGGCGAGCGGTTGAGATCGCGCCGGAGATGGAGGAGCTCCAGTTTGATGCCGCCCTGGCCGCAGCCGCGGCTGGGGAGTGGCAGGAAGCCGAATTAGGCCTCAGGGCGGCGCTGGCGGTGGATCCGCGCTGGCTGGAGATGATGCGCCGGCTGGTCGGCGCAGGGCGCCTCGACGCGGCGGTCGCCGACGCACTGATCGGGCGCGTGGGGGCCGGAGAGGGACGGGTTCGGTAGACTCAGGCCCGACTTGGCACGTTCCCGCACTCCCCGGCGCAGCCCTCGACGCTCGACGCGTACCCGGGAGGTCACCGAGGACCAGCAGAAGGAACAGGCTGTCGTGCTCGATGCGGTCATCGCCCAGGCTCTGCCCAACGCGATGTTCGAGGTCGAGCTGGAGAACGGACACAAGCTCATCGCCTACGCCGCCGGTCGGATGCGCCGCTACTTCATTCGCATCACCCCGGGCGACCGCGTCCGGGTGGAGCTGTCGCCCTACGACCTGACTCGCGGGCGCATCGTGTACCGCTACCGCGACTAGTGGACCGTAACAGCCGAATGAGGACCATCCGACGCCCCAGACCGCCGGGAGCCCTGCGGGCTCTGATGCGCGCGTTCGGGGGCCCGGCGCGCCTCCTCACCCATCTTCAGATGGGGTCGTCGTTGCGCCACCCCGGCCATCCCACCCCACGAAGCAGGCTTC
>JALYZG010000266.1 GCA_030948965.1 Candidatus Dormiibacterota bacterium
GGCGTGCACCGTTCAGTGGGACCGGTGGGGGCAAGCCGACGTGCCGGAGGATGTGAGGGTAGGGTTCATCTCTCCAGACCTCCTGGCCGACTGCTCGTTCAGCTCGGCTGCTCGTCGAGGAAGGCGAGGCTGGCCGCCGCGAAGAGCGGCGAGCTGGAGATGTTGTAGTGGGTCAGACCCGGCAGGATCGCGAGCGCGTGACCGCCCTTCGGCCGGCCCTCGCCCGTCCAGCCGCCGTCGCGGAGGCCGCCATCGAGCAGGCTGAACACCTCGACGTAGTGGCTCGGCGGGGCCATGTCGGCATCGGCGGCGACGATGAGCGTCGGCACCTGGAGACTGCGGACCTCGTCGGTGAAGTCGAAGTCCTTCGCCATCGCCTCGCCGATCTTGTCCAACAGCCGAGGGAAGTTCTCGGGGCGCGGCGCGACCCGTCGGTACAGCTGGTACATCGGCGTGTCTTTCATGAACTCGGCGGCGGCCGCGCTCACCTGTCCCTGCTGCGCGCGCATCTCCGGATAGATCGCGTCGGGCCGGATGTTCGCCGACACCGCCACGAGCCGGCTGACCTTGGCCGGGTACTTCGCCGCTGTGTGGAGCGCCACCCCACCGCCGAGCGAGTAGCCCACGAGGTCCGGCCTGTCCAGCCGGAGGTGGTCGATGAGTGCGGCGATGTCGTCGGCCATGAGCCGGACATCCATCGGCCGATCGATGTCGGCGGTGCGGCCATGCCCTTGCAGGTCGACGGCCACGACCTGGTGGCGCTCGGCCAGCAGGGGCAGGACCGGCCCGAACATCTCGCCCGACCCGAGCCCGCCGTGCAGCAGGATCAGCGGCCGCCCGGTCCCGTGAGTCTCGACGTAGAGGTTGATGCCGTTGACCTCGGCGTACTGGCCCGTGCCCTTCCTGTCGGTGGTCCAATCGGTGGTCATGGTGATGCTCCTTGCGTCCTCGCTGGAATGGGGGTGCCGATGGAATAGAGACTCCGCCTGCGCCTGGAACTCATCGGCGCGCGCAGACGCGCTCCCGCGGCCGGCGTTGGCAGCAATCGACGTAGCCGTCGCCGGCGGGGGGTCGATCAGGTCCGATCGAAGGGATCGAGCACCTCCACAAATGCAAAGCGGCGGAAGCCGCGGTCACGCGTATAGATGGAGCGGACGCCTTGCTCCCGCATCAGCGTCGCCAGGTGTGCATCCGGCACGTCATTCCCGCGAGCTTGATTACCCGACGTGGCGCGAAACAGACGCCAGAACCCCTCCGCCTCACCCGCCACACGCACGTGTGGCCGGCCCAGCAGAGCGTCCACGTTGGACACTGCCTCCCGGGGACTCAGAGGGTGCGGCAGGATGGCCGGATGGGTGACGATCCGAAGGTAGCCCATGACGGCGGGCCAGAATAGGTAGACGAGGTCTGGCCCGGCCGCCAGCCGTTCGAGAAGGGCTCGCGCCTCCGCGTGAACGGGGTCCGCCTCATTGGAAGCGTAGACAAGAATGTTCGCGTCGAGCGTGACGCTCATCCTGGAGCATCGAGCAGTGCCCGCACTGCTTCCTTATCTTCAAGGTCGACTCGGGGGCGGCCGAGATCACGGGAAACCCAGTTCAGCTTGGCACCAGGCGGCTCCGCCGCTTCGCTGTGATGGAGCGATCGGGCGAGCAACTGCGAGGCCACCTGGCCCATGCTTCTGCCCTGCTGCTGGCTCCTGAGACGCAATTCCCTGAGAACCGATGGATCGAGGTCTAGCGTCGTGCGCATGATGCCTGATGTTACATTTCCGCGCATCAGATGTTGCCGGGGTAGGCGGAGCGTTTCAGACGACGACGGATTGGTGAAGGATCTGGTTGCACCCATGGCGGGCGATCGCGAGGACGAGCGCGACCCGGGCGGGGAGGCGGCGCCGGAGGTTCGTCTCAAACAGGAGGGCTGGGAGCCCTACGAAGGGCCCCGGAGCCTCGGCCGCCTGCTGCGCCTGGTGGGAGGCGCGGTCGGCCTGCTGTGGGAGGCCGCTCCCAGGCTGGTCACGGCCATGGTTGGCCTGCAGCTGGTCAGCGCGATCGCCACCGCGTTATCGCTTCTGGTCATCCAGCGCTTCGTCGGGCAGCTGCTGGTGACCAACCGCGCCGGGCTCGGATTGAGTGCCGTCCTGCCAGCGATCGGACTGCTGGCCGCCGTCCTGGCAGTCACTCAACTGGCTTCGGCGGTGCAGAACTCGGTTCGCGAGCTGCTTTCGGAGAAAGTGCAATGGCTCGCCATGGAACAAGTTCTCGAGGTATCCACCGCCGTCGACCTGGAAGCCTTCGATTCGTCCGACTTCCACGACCTGCTGCAGAGGGCGCAGAACGCCGGCGGGCGCCCGTACGTGATCACCCAGAGCCTTCTCAACATGGCCGGTTCCACGACCACGCTGGTCGGGATGATCGCCGTGCTGTTCATCCTTCAGCCCCTCTTGGTGCCGACCCTGCTCATCTCGGTCGTGCCGCTCGCTGTGGTCGCGACCAGGTTCAGCCGCGAGTTCCACGAGTTCAACGTCGCGTTCACGCTGGACGAGCGCAAGCGCTGGTACCTGCGCTCGCTCATGACCGGGCGGGAGATGGCCAAAGAGGTGCGAGCCTTTGGGCTGGTCGCATTCCTGCGTGATCTGAACCGCCGTAGCTTCGAGGAGCGGATGGCGTCTCTGGGCGCCCTCGCGCGCCGCAATCTCATCTGGTCGATTCTCGGCAGCCTGCTCTCGGCCGCGGCGGTCGCTCTCACGATCGCCATCCTGGTCGGGTTCGTGCTCGGCGGCCGCATGTCTATCGCCTCTGCTTCGGCGGCGGCTGTCGCCATCGTCCAGGTCGGCGGCTTGCTGGCCGGGATTGCGTACGGGATCGCCACCCTCTACGAAAGTTCGCTCTTTCTCGAGGATCACCGGGTATTCGTCGAGCTCTTGACCCGAATCGCCCCCGCGCCGCGAGACGCGCCGGCCCCGGCCGGCTTCGAGGCCATCACGGTCGACGACATCACCTTCACCTATCCCGATGCGTCGAGGCCGGCGCTGGACGGCGTGTCCCTGCGGCTGCGGCGCGGCGAAGTGGTGGCACTGGTGGGCGAGAACGGCTCCGGCAAAACGACGCTGGCCAAGCTCCTATGCCAGCTCTACCGACCGCAGTCAGGGCGGATCTATTGGGATGGCACCGACCTGGCCGCCGTCGACAGCAGCGAGCTGCGAAAGCAGGTCGCCGTCGTGTTCCAGGACTTCCCCCAGTACTTCTTCGATGCGGCAGCCAATATCGGCATCGGCCGGGTAGAGGCCATCAACGATCGAGCTCGCGTCGAACGGGCCGCGCGCCACGCCGGCGCGCACGACTTCTTGTCCACGCTGCGATTCGGTTATCAGACGATGCTCGGCAAGATCTTCGAGGATGGTGCCGACCTGTCCACCGGGCAGTGGCAGCGGATGGCCCTGGCTCGGGCGTTCTTCCGGGACGCCCCGTTCATCATCCTGGACGAGCCCACGGCCGCGCTCGACCCGCGCGCCGAGCACGAGCTGTTCGCGAGCATTCACCGCCTATTCGCGGGTCGAACCGTCCTGCTGATATCGCACCGCTTTTCGAGCGTGGTCTCGGCCGACCGCATCTTCGTGCTCAAGGCAGGCCATCTGGTCGAGCAGGGCGCGCATGCCGACTTGCTCGCCGCCGGCGGGCTCTACGCCGAGCTCTTCACGCTGCAGGCGGCGGCTTACCGGGACCCGCATTCCATCTACTGAGCGCCTTTTGGCCGGCTGACTTCGGTAGACCCCGTGAAGGTCAGGAGGTCTTGGTGAGATCGCTGGACTCGCTGCGCCGAGTCGAGCGGTCGGCGTACGCGAGGAACGCGGCCACAACGAAGAACACGATGCTGAAGATCGCGTAGCCCTTGACGACAAAGAAGAGGCCGATCCCGGCCACGAGCAGCAGGACCGCCGCCACCGTGGGCATGAACAGCGCCAGCACCGACCCCACGACGCCGACCAGTACCAACAGGAAACCGATGAAGCCGTGGGTCTGGTCGAGGCCCGAGTCACCGAAGATCTGCACCGAGCGATGGATAGTCGAGTAGAGCACGTCGACCACGAGCGCGATGAAGGAGCCGATGAGCCCCAATAGCATCGCCAGGATCCGTCCAATGACCTTCATCTATTTTTTTTCCCCTCGACGTCCTCACACCTTGTGCGGGCGTCCTAGCCGAGTACTGACCTCACGTATATAGCACGAGCCCCGGCACTGGCGGCGTAAACTGGCCACGTTCGTAGGCTCGTGGCGCCTCGGGGCGCCGTCATCACGGGAGACATGGGCGATGGGAATCGGGGGCATGTTCGACAAGGCCAAGGAGATGGCCGAAGAAGCCGTCGAAAAGGCCAAGGAAGAGGCTGAGGGCATCGTCGACAAGGCCAAAGAAGAGGCCTCGTCGATCACTGACAAGGCCAAGTCCGGCGACGTGCAGGGCGCACGGGACCAGGCGCAGCAGGATCTGCAGTCCGCGCAGGATCAGGTGACCAACCCCGGTCAGTAGGCGGTGGCCGCCCCGGGCGAGCCTGAGGTCTTCGTGCTGGCCCATCGGGCGTTGAACAAAGTCGTGGCCCAGATCCGCGACGACCAGTGGGACATGGAGGTTCCGCCGGACTTCGCCCGGCGCCAGACGGAGCGAACGCCGACTCTGCGTGAGGTCGTCAGCTATCTCGCCTACGACGACTCGTGGGTGGCGGACATGCTGGCCGGGCGGACGATGGCCGAGGTGGGCTCGGAGAGCTTTCGCGGCGACCTGCTCGGGGCGGAGCCGAAGGCCGCCTTCGCCGCCGTCGTGGACCGGGCCTGCGCGGCGGCCGAGCAGCTGGATGACCTCGACCGCACAGTTCACTGCTCCTTCGGCGACTTTCCGGCCCGTGAGTACCTCGTGCAGGTCAGCAGCTTTCGGGCCTTCCGAGCCGTCGACATCGCGCGGATGATCGGCGTCGACGACACACTGTCCGAACCGCTGGTCGAGGGCGTTTGGGCTGAGATCAGCCCGGTCGTCGAGCAGTTGCGCGCGATCGGCGTCTTTCCGGCTGCCATCTCCGTGCCGGAGGCCGCGCCCCTCCAGGAGCGTCTCCTGGGTCTTGTCGGCCGGCGTCCGCGGGCTTCCTGAGCAGCGGCCGCCGGGACTCGGCTCAGGGGCGCAGGAGAGCCAGCGCGATGGCTGTGGCCATCTGCGGGTTCTCCTGCAGGCGGCGCGTGGAGTAGCCGTACCAATCGCTGCCGTAGGGCACGTAGACGCGCATCTTGTGGCCCTCGCCCACAAGGCGCCGCCGAAGGGGCTCGGCCACCCCCATCAGCATCTGGAACTCGTAGCGGCCCTGGTCAACATGGTGCCGTTTCATCATCTCCAGCGCGCGCTCGACCAAGCCCTTGTCGTGCGTCGCCAGGCCCACGTAGCAGCCGGCGCTGAGGAGAGTGTCAAGGATCTCCAGGTAAGAGCCGCGGATGTCGGAGAAGTCCTGCAGGGCGATCTCGGGGGACTCGTGGTAGATGCCCTTGCAGAGGCGGACCGAGATCTGTCGCTCCGCCAGGGCCTGTACGTCCCCGCGGCTCCGGCGCAGCCGCGCCTGGACGACGGCGCCCACGTTGGCGTGGGCCGCGTGCAGTTCGAGGATCAGGTCGATCGTGGCCGAGGTCCACGTCGACTCCTCCATGTCGACCCGCATGAAGCGGCCGCCGGCCGCCGCCGCCCGGGCCACGTCGCGCAGGTTGGCCAGGCAGAAGCCTCGGTCCAGCCCGAGGCCCATGGCTGTCGGCTTGACCGAGACCCCGGCCGGCAGCCTCTCGGCCTGGAGACGATTCAGCAAGTTCAGGTACTGATCACGGGTGGCGACGCACTGCTCCCGGCTCGTGACGTGCTCGCCCAGCACGTCGACCGTGGCCCGGCACCGCTCGTTCGCGAGGCGCGCCACGACCGCCAGCGCCTCGCCCATCGTCTGCCCCGCGATGTAGCGCCGGGAGACCCGCTGGACCAATCCCCGAGGCATCAGCCTCACCGAGCCGGCGATTGCACGGTCGACGATCCGCGGCACGCGTCGAGGTTACTCGGGAGGGAAAGGCAGGAACCGGACTGACCGGCATTCCGTATCCTTGGGTGTCTTGGACGCGTCTTTCGGCGATCGCGACGCGGCACTGGCCGAGTGGTATTCGTGGGCGTTGCGAGAAGTCAGCCC
>JALYZG010000272.1 GCA_030948965.1 Candidatus Dormiibacterota bacterium
TCCCAGAGCCGAACCACCGAACGCTTCAGAAAGGGCAGAGTAGGTGGCTGGACCGCCATAGGCGCACCGGCGATGGGCGGACGGATTCATGCATTCAAGGCCCGAGAGGCACGCTGGAGCCGATCGGCGAGCACCCGGGCGTGATCGAGCAATTCGCGCGGCTCCCGGATGTCGAAATCGACGCCGATCAAAGCCATCCACACAGCGAACTCATCCAGCGAGTTGGCCCCTGCGCGGAGCGTGCAACTGCGCTCGTCGATCGCCTCGACCACCCCTACAGTGGGCGGTATCCGGTCGGCGACGAGGGCAGCCGGGGCGTGCATAGTGAATGTGCCTTGGTAGCGGTACGCCGCCGTGGAGATGGCCCATGAGGTGTAGGCAGCCACATCGGGATCGGGGGTCTCGCGCGGCGTAAATCGTGGGCCGTTCCACGCCCTGAGTTGGAGCCGGTCGACGCGGAACGTGCGCCAATCGCGGACGCTGGTGTCCCAGGCCACCAGGTACCAGCGGCGCCCGGCATGAACGAGGCGGTGCGGCTCCACGGTGCGAACGCTGGCAGTGGCGTCGTGGCCGCGGTAGTCGAAGCGGATCCCCTCGTGGTCGCGACAGGCGGCCGCTATCGCGGTCAGGACGTCCGGATCCACGGGCGGTCCCCGGCTACCAATGGACACCGTGGCCGACTGGAGTGCACCGATCCGGTGGCGGAGATGCGAGGGGAGGACCTGTTCGAGCTTGGCCAGCGCCCGCAGGGAGGTCTCCTCGATCCCGGTAACGCTGGCCCCGGCCGCCGTGCGCAGCCCGATCGCGACAGCCACCGCCTCATCGTCGTCGAGCAGCAGCGGGGGCAGGATGGCACCCGCGCCGAGCCGGTAGCCGGCGATTCCAGCGGTGGCGTGCACGGGGTAGCCGAGCGCGCGCAGCCGGTCCACGTCGCGGCGGACGGTCCGCCTGGTCACCCCCAGCCGCTCGGCCAGTTCTCCACCCGACCACTCCCGCCGCGCCTGGAGTAGGGAGAGCAGCCGCAGCAGGCGCCCCGAGGTTTCCCTCACGATTCGCAGTCTGTCACCTACCTAGGACAAGATTTGACCGCAGTCATCGATAGCCTTGACCTCATGGCAAACACGACGGACCTCACCGACATCCGGCCGTTCCGAATCGAAATCCCACAGGCCGATCTCGATGATCTGCACGACCGCTTGGCCCGCACGCGCTGGCCGGCCGAGCTGCCCGCAGTGGGCTGGAGCAGGGGTGTGCCGCTGGGCTACCTTCAGGGCTTGGCCGAGTACTGGCGCTCCGGCTACGACTGGCGTAAACACGAAGCGAGGCTCAACGAGCTGCCGCAGTTCACCACCACGATCGATGGGCAGAACATCCACTTCCTACACGTCCTCTCGCCCGAGCCCAACGCGCTGCCGCTGATCGTCACCCACGGCTGGCCGGGCTCGATCGTGGAGTTCATGGCGATCATCGAGTCGCTGACCGACCCCCGCGCGCACGGCGGTGATCCCGCCGACGCCTTTCACGTAGTGGCGCCCTCGCTGCCCGGCTTCGGACTCTCCGGGCCGACCCGCGTGGCCGGGTGGGATACACGCCGGATCGCCAGGGCCTGGGCGGAGCTGATGCTCCGGCTGGGTTATCGGCGCTATGGTGCCCAGGGGGGCGACACCGGCTCGCTCGTCTCGCC
This sequence comes from Candidatus Dormiibacterota bacterium, assembly GCA_030948965.1. Classification (GTDB taxonomy): domain Bacteria; phylum Chloroflexota; class Dormibacteria; order Dormibacterales; family Dormibacteraceae; genus JALYZG01. The sequence goes on from JALYZG010000272.1 coordinate 1,685, forward strand.
GGAGCTGGGTCGGATCGATCCCGAGCACGTCGTGGGAGTGCACGTGAACAATCTGGGAACGTTCCCCTCCGGAGACCCGTCAGAGCTGGCCGACCTCAGTGACGTCGAGCAGAAGCGCCTCGACCATCTGCAACTGCTGGGTAGGGATGGGAGTGGATACGCGATGATCCAGTCCACCCGACCTCAGACGCTGGCCTATGGGCTGGCCGATTCACCGGCCGGTCAGCTGGCCTGGATCGTCGAGAAGTTCAAGGAGTGGACCGACCCCGCGGCCGAGCTTCCTGACGACGCCGTCGACCGCGACCAACTTCTCACCAACGTAACGCTGTACTGGTTGACCAACACGGCCGGCTCGTCGGCCGCCTTGTACTACGAGGGCGCCAGTACCTGGGGTCAGACTCCGGAACGGTCCGCGGTGCCGACCGGCGTTGCGGTGTTTCCGGGCGACATCACGCTCCGGCGGATCGCCGAACGCGACCACAACATCGTTCACTGGTCGGAGTTCGACCGCGGTGGCCACTTCGCCGCCATGGAGGCGCCGGACCTGCTGGTCGGCGACATCCGCGAGTTCTTCCGGGCCCTACGCTGAGCCCCAATGTGCTCGGACGTCGGGCGCTCAATCGCACAGGTGCAGGAGCGGCATCTGCTTGCGCCGGTGCGAGCTGGCCGCCGCCGACGCGGTCGAGCGGCTGGTCGGCATGGGCGCGCCATCCCTGCAGCGCTACGCACGTCCTAGCGGGAGGGGACGGCTGTGGGACCGAGGGCGGCGCGTTTCGGCCTCAGGGGCTGGCCAGCTCGTCGTTCGCTTTCCGGCCGGCGTCCGCCGTGCGGCGGAGGAAGTCGGCGATGACCTCGAGTTCGTCCTCCCTGTAGCCGGCACAGATCTGACACATCGACTCGCTCATCCCGGAGTACAGGCGCAGCATCTCCGAGATCCGATCACCCATGAATCTGACAACGACGCCGCGGCGGTCGGACGCGTCACGCTCGCGAACCACCCAACCGCCGCGAGCCGGTCGAGGATGCCGGTCACTGTGGCGGGGCGGAGCCCAGCGCGGCGAGCCAGGCAAAGCAGTGTACCGAGGAGGCACTCGGATGATCCCGGTCACAGGGGCGACTGGCTGGCCGTGGCCGCACCGGTGTCGGTCCTCGCGGTCGCCCAGATCAGCGTTCACGACCTTCGCTGACGCTGGTGCTTGGGGACAAGGACGAGCCCGGACGCAGTGGCTCGAACCGGCCGAGCAGCGGAACCTCAGGCGGGCATCGGCGGATAGTGCAGGGGGCACGCCCCGGCTGTGCGATCCGCCTGCTCGTTGGCGTCTAAGATGTAGTCGTCCACATCGGGCCGGAAGGTTGCGTTGAACCGGTTGGTCACCTGGGCAAGACCGACGTTCAGGCAGATCTCAATCATCTGCTGAACCGAAAACTGCGTCGCCAGGGCTTGGTAGGTGGCGTCGTCGATGTTCAGCGTCTTGGTGGATCGCTGGGCATAGCGCACAATCGCCGCCTCAGCGTCGCTGTATACACCGTGGGGCAGCGGGTCGTCACCCAGGTGCGCCAACTTTTCCTCGCTGATCCCGATGCCCCGACCGAGCATCACATGATGTGGGACTCAGTAGTGGCAGCTGTTGGCCACCGACGCTGTCGTGTAGGCGAGTTCTGTGAGCGTCGGCGTCAGGCTGTTTTGATAGCGCACTGACCGGACAAAGTCGATCAAGGCATGGCCTTGCTGAGGATGGTTGGCGAGCAGCCGCACGCTGTTGAACACTTCCCCGAGCCCGGCTTCCACCCGGTTCAGGAAGTCCCGAGCCTCGGCAGGTGTCGCGGGATCGTCGTCCCGCATGGTAGGAATTCGGGCCATCTCGCCTCCTTCGATTCGTACTCTCTGCAGACTAAGGCAGGTTGATCGGTAGGTCGATCCCAGAACTCTGGGATCTTCGGCATGTGGCAGCTACCATGCTCGTGGATGAAACGCCAGGAGGCGGAACGGGTCAGGCGCGAGATCAACCGGTTGTGCCACCGAGGCGTCGATCCCGTTGCCTTCTGTCGCCAGGCGAGGGACCTGGTTCGTGCGGTCGTGCCGTTCGACGCCTCCTGCTGGCTAACGGTGGATCCGGCATCGGTCCTCGTTACCGGTGGACTCTTCGATTACCCACCCGAGCTGGTACCGGCTTTCTGCCGCAACGAATTTGTCGACGATGACGTGAACAAACTGGCGTCCCTGGGAAGCCGCCCCGCGCCAGTAGGGATTCTCAGCCGGGCAACCGACGGCCACCCGGAGCGCAGCCCCCGGTACCGAAACATTCTGCGACCTGCCGGGCTGGAGGCAGAGCTCAGGGCCGCTTACCGGGCCAATTTCAGCGTGTGGGGCGCCTCCGCGATGTACCGAGAGTCGGGCAGCCCGGACTTCGAGCCCGACGAGGCGGCCTTTGTCGCTGCGGTGTCGGGCCTGCTAGCAGAAGGTTTCCGCCGTTCGATCCTGGTCACCACAATCGCAACGGAGGTGATCACTCATGACGGCCCCGGCCTCGTGATCCTGGCCGAGGACGATTCCATCGAGGCCATCACCCCCGACGCGGAACACTGGATCGAAGAGCTCGGCAACCCCCTACGTACGGAGGCACGCGCAGTCCCCCATCCCGCCATCCTGCACGTGGCCGGCCGCGCCCGCGCTATAGCAGCCGGGGCCTCATCCCCCCAGGTGGGACCGGCCAGCACGAGAATCCTGACGAGGTCCGGCAGGTGGCTCCTGGTGCATGCCACCACTCTCGCGGGCCGGCTTCCTGGGCGCACGGCAGTCATCCTGGAGCCGGCGCGCCCCGTCGAAATCGCCCCGCTCATCGTCGAGGCCTATGGTCTCTCGCAGCGCGAACGTCAGATCACGGAGCTGGTCCTGCAGGGCGCGTCGACCTCCGAGATGGCCAGCCGCCTTAACCTCTCGCCCTTTACGGTTCAGGATCATCTCAAGGCCATCTTCGAGAAGATGGCGGTTAGCAGCCGGCGAGAAGTTGCGGCGCGCATCTTCTTCGATCACCACTTCCCGCCCACGATGACGAACGACGCCTCCGGATCCTGGCAGTTCGTTACCAAACCACGTACGTGAGGAGGTGGTAACTGGGTCCCAGGACCCGCCCGACCGCCTGGAGGCGGCGCTGAAGAGGCAGCGCACGGGAATATGCCCGCGCAGGCGGCCAAGCGTCGCGCCCGCGGCTACCGGACGACCGAGAACCTGATCGCCATCCTCTACCTCACGGCAGGGAAGCTCGACTTCGGCTTACCCACATGAAACCGCGAAGAGCCCTTGTTCTTGAGTCGGCCGCTGCTCGAGGCTCAGATCCGCGCCCGGGTCCGCCGGATTCCGTCTGTCACCATCTTCGACGCCTCCGCCGCTGTCAGCCTGGTCGCCGCGCCCGACCGAGGTCGGATCATTGGGGTCCGAACGCTGAGACCTACGGACCCCGGTGGCGAGCTGACGCTGGACGCGGACCTGGTAGTGGACGCCACCGGACGCGGTTCGCGGACACCGACGTGGCTGGCCCGGCTCGGCCTCCCGCAGCCGCAGCGGGAGCAGCTGGAGGTCGGGGTGCGCTACGCGAGCCGCACGTTCCGCCTGCGCGACGGCGCGCTCGGGCATGACCGGTCTGATCATCGTCGGGGGCACGCTCACTCACCCGCGCGTGGGGCTCTGCAGGCGATCGAAGGGGGGCGGCACCTGTGTTCGCTGGCAGCTGACCGCGGCCCTCTCAACCCGCCTTCTTGACAAGGATACCACTGATGATAAAATACCGATGGTATGAGTCCTCGTTTGAACAGAGCCCAGCAGAACGAGCGCAACCGGGCGCTCGTCCTGTCTGCCGCCCGCCGGGTCTTCCTGGCCCGCGGCTACCATGCCGCCACTCTCGATGAGATCGCCGACGAGGCGGGTTTCTCCAAGGGCGTGGTGTACTCGCAGTTCCAGGGCAAGGCCGATCTGTTCATGGCCCTGCTCGAGGCCAGGATCGAAGAGCGAGCGGAGGAGAACACCAAACTCGCCGCCGACATGGCCTACGGCGGCGGCCTGCCGGTCTTGCTCGACCATCTCGCCCGGGCGGACAACGCCACGCCGGGGTGGCTTCTGTTGGTCATCGAGTTCCGGGTCCACGCCGCCCGCGACATCGAGCTCAGCCGACGCTACGCGGCTGCCCATGCCCGAACGGTCGAGGCGCTGACCGGGGTCCTGACAGCCATCGAGAAGCGCACGGACGAGGAGTTCGCACTGGCGCCTCACCGGCTGGCTGAGGTGATGCTGGCCATCAGCGCGGGCGCCGCGCTCGAGCAGGCGGCCAACCCCGTTTCCTTTGACGGCCAGCAGCTGGCCCGGCTATTCGCCGGCCTGCTGCAGCCGGCGGCGCCGATGTCGCCGGCGGGCGCGCCAACGGGATCGAGCCGTCCATGAACGCGAACGCCGAAACCGAACTCCGCGACCTCCAAGCTGGTATGGCCGCTGAACTCAGTGCCCATCTCGACCAGCACCTCGAGCGGCTCACCTGGGGCGCCGACCGGATCGCCAGCTACCAGCGCCACCGCTTGCGCGTCCTCCTCGCCCACGCCGCTGAGCACTCCCGGTTCCACGCCCGCCGCCTGCGCGGGCTTGATATCGGTCGGTTCGAGCTGGCTGATCTCGCCCGATTGCCCACCATGACGAAGGCGGAGATGATGGCGGGCTTCGACGAGCTCGTCACCGACAGCCGGCTGGGGCGCGACATCGTCGAGCAGCACCTCGCCGCCTCGGAGACCGAGCCCAGGCTGCTCTGCGGCGAGTACGTGTGCCTCGCGTCGGGGGGCAGTTCGGGTCTGCGCGGGATCTTCGTCCAAACCGTGGCCGAGTACACCGACTTCGTCGCCTCCGTTGTGCGATCGGGTTGGACCAGGATGATCGCCGGCGGAGGGCCGCCGCCCGGTGGCTTGGTCATCGGTCTCGTCGGCGCCGCCTCGCCCGTCCACTCGAGCGGGTTCGGAGCGGCCGTCTCCGGCCCCCCGGTCCAGATGATTGCGGCACCGGCGACCCTCCCCTTGCAAGAGATCGTGCGGCGGCTCAATGCCGCCCAGCCGCCCGCCTTGCTGGGCTACCCATCGAAGTTGGCCGAGCTGGCCGGCGAGCAGCAGGAGGGGCGCCTGCGGATCGCCCCTCGGTCGGTCACGGCGATGTCAGAGCTGCTCACCGCGGAGGCCCGCGCCCTCATAGGGGACGCGTTTGGAGTGGCGGTGGTCGATCAGTTCGTCTCCACCGAGGGCCTTGCCGGCCAGAGCGAGCCCCACGGGTCGGTGTTCGAGTTCGCCAGTGACCTGTGCCTGGTCGAGCTGGTCGATGCCAACAACCAGCCCGTGCCGGAAGGCGTGCGGTCGGAGAAGGCCCTGGTCACCAACCTGCACAACCTCACGCAGCCGCTGGTGCGCTACGAGCTCACCGACCGCTTCATCGGGCGGCCTGGCACACCAGGTCACGGCCACCTGCGAGCCAGCGTCGAGGGACGGGCCGATGAGGTCTTCAGATTCGGCGGCATCGAGGTCTACCCCCATGTGCTTCGCAGCGTCTTGACCACGACGGCCGCTGTGCGCGAGTACCAGGTCCGACAGACCGAGCGGGGCATCGACGTCGCCTGTGTCTCGGTCGGCCGCGTTGACCAGCCGGCGCTGGCGGCCCAGCTCGCGCGGGCCCTCTCCCGGGCGGGTGTCGCCGAGCCCCGGGTTGATGTAAGGCTGGTCGGCGAGGTCGTCCGCGATCCCAAGTCCGGTAAGACCCGGCGCTTCATTCCAAGACAGCCCCCGCCGTCCGGGCCACCGGCGGTCGCCGAGGTGGTGAGATGAGAAGGCTGGGCCCCCGGGCGCAGCCAGCTGCACGACCATCGAGCTGAAGGCGAACTTCCTGGGCACGGTCCATCATGGCTCGACGGCTCGACCCTCGAAGCGGGGCCGGCCCTCGCGCGCGACCTGGTCGACGAGGTTGTGCCTCCCGAAGAGCTGCTCGAGCGGTCACTGGCGGCCGCCAGGCGGCTGGTATCTCTCGGGCCGGCCTTCGGCCTCACCAAACGGCAGCTGCGACTCGAGTTCGAGGCACGATCCCGACCTCTGGCCGAGCTCGACGCACAGGTCGACGAAGTTTGGCGGGCCCCATCCACCCTGGAGAGGGATGGGGGCGTACATGGAGGTTCTGGCAACAAGATGACTGACCGGACTGCGCACGTCGGGGCCACTCCAAGGCTGCCACGCGCAACTGATCATGGGAAGCTGGGGACCTCGACGGCTGCCGTCGGGCGCGCCGCCGGGACCCACACTTCGATGTTTCACGGCACGAGTCGATAAAAGCGCCAAAAGTCGTCCTCGATCGAGAGCACGTCGACGCGACTGAAGCCGGCCTCGGCCGCGTAGCGACGGACGGTGTCGGGGCGGATCACCGTGCCGGTCCCCGCCGGGTCCTGATCGAGCATGCCGACGGCCAGGCAGTGCAGCACGCTCCACCCGTAGTTGAGGCGCTCGATCTCGTCCCCTGGTGCCGTGAAGCGCTCGGCCACTCGCTCATCGCCGATCACGACGATGCCACCCTCAACGAGCATTCCACGGGCAGCCCGCAGCGCCGCCACCGGGTGGGTCATGTCGTGCAGCGCCTCGAAGATCGTGACCAGGTCGTAGCGGCCGCCGAGCGCCGGGTCGCTGGCGTCGTTCACCGCCGGCCGCACCCGGTCGGTTAGGCCAGCGGCGATCACATTGGCACGGGCGGTCTCGATCGACGCGTGGTCGAGGTCGATCGCGTCGACGGTAACGTCCGGGTAGGCGCGGGCGATGGCGATGCTCGACCAAGCGCTGCCGCAGGCGACATCGGCGACGCGAGCGGGCGGCTGCGCTCGTAGGCGCACGTCGACCTCCCGGACGGAGCCCAGCCAGCCCGCAAGCCGGTTCACAAAAGTCGGCCGGTTGGCCGCGCCGATGCCCTCGCGCATGTCCGCGCCGTAAGCCTCGTAGGGCACACCGCCACCAGACCGGTAGGCGTCGAGAAGGGCGTCCATCGGCCGGAGCGCGCCCACTGCGAGCGTGGTCAGCGGGACGAGGTGGTTGAGGTCGTCCCGATCGATGAAAACGGAGCGGTGGGCGGCAAGCAGGCCGTAGCGGCGCGCGGCGGCCTCCGCAGTCGCGTCCTCGACGGTCAGGAAACCGGCGACAGCCTGCTGCTCGAGCCACTCGCGAACGTAGCGTTCGGCGGTGCCGGTGCGGGCCGCGAGTTGAGCCGATGTCGCTTCCCCGCCGTCGGCGAGCTCCCGGTAGAAGCCGAGTCGGTTTCCGATGTGGACGGACGCGATCTCGAGCGCGGCGAGGGTCGACAGAAAGAGGCGATTGACCAGCGCATCGGTCGCGTCACTGAGCGGTTGTTGCGTGGTGTTCATCTCGACCTCCGGTTTGGTGGCGCAGCTCACCAGTTTCGTGGAGCCGGCTTGGACCAAGCTTGGCTGGCGTGCGCGCGGCGATGTGCACGCGCGAGCGCCACACCAGTGTCACGAGGACGTTGGCGGCCAGCACGGCAGCTGCGTCCGCCACGACGGCGATGTCCTGATTTGGGGCCTCAGAAGCTGGCGATGCTTGGCTCATTCCCCAGTCGCTCCGGCTCCGGCCAGGTTGATGCCTTGGAGTTCGCGCCGGCTGGCAACCAGACCGTCGGAGACGCCCAATCGGGTGGCCATCCAAGCGCCCAATGCGATCAGCCGGATGGCGGAGCCCGAGGCGCCGAAGAAGACAGCGGCGATAATGAAGCGAGCGGGAGTCCTGCTGGGCATATAGCGAATAGTCGGACACGTAGCGTGCGTACGTGATGTTGTAGGCGGCTGCGAGGGCGAACTGGGCCATGAATGCGGAAACGAGGAAGCCCCCGGGATGACTCGGCGCATGCCCAGGATTGCCCACTCTCTGCTCCTCCCAACTGACCCGCGGTCTAGGACTCCGGCCGCAGAAGGGTACTGCCGCCAGGAGGCCATCGTTGAGGCGGCCCGAGGTCAGGTCACCTGGCCAGCACGGAGGCTTCACTACTCCACCGAACACCCCAGGCTTGATGGGCGGCCGAATCTCGCTGGATGATGCCTGCCGCCTGGCCGTCGCCGCGGTGCTATCCACCCAGGAGTGGCCGTTGGTCCTTCTCTTTGAACGTCGCATCCGTCCGCGTCGCCTCCGCGGCGAGGAACCGCCGCCCCCGCCTGTCCCGATCCCGACATGAAGACCAAGCTCATGACCATGGAGCGGAAGAGGTTGCTGGCGACGATCATCATCCCCGCACAGGTCTTCCTGGCCGTGCTCGCCTGGCGAGATCTAGGCCAGCGGACCGACGAGCAGGTACGGGCCAAGAAGAGCCTGTGGCGTGTGTTCCTTTCGATAAACCCCGGCAATGCGGTGATCTACTGGCTGTTCGGGCGACGCTGATTCGCCCGCGTGCGTGGTTTCCAGCGATGACTTTGAGGGGTGATCGACGTCTTAGGGTTGACGCGTCCAGCCTCCAGCACGTAGTTCTGAGTTGATGGAAGATCAGTCGGGAGAATCGGGATGACAATGATGAAGAGTGCGAATTTGCCCTCGGCGGCCGAGTCATGAGCACCTTCGTTCTGATACCGGGCGCCGGAGGCGCGGCCTGGTACTGGCACCGAATCGTCCCTCAGCTGCTGGACGCGGGGCACCAGGCGATCGCCGTAGACCTCCCAGCCGACGACGAGACCGCCGGCCTACCCGAGTACACGCGTCAGGTAGTCGACGCGATTGGCGACCGCGACGACGTCGTGCTCGTCGGACAGTCGCTGGGCGCGTTCACGGTGCCGCTCGTGGCCGCGGTGATCCCCACACACGCGCTCGTCATTGTGAACGGGATGATTCCGTCGCCGGGTGAAACCCCCGGAGCGTGGTGGGAAAACACCGGATCCCAGCGGGCGCGCGAGACGGCGGCTGAACAGGGCGGTTACAGCACGCACTTCGACCTGGCCGCCTACTTCTTGCACGACGTCCCGCCGGAAGTCGCGGCCGCCGGTGAACCGCACCAGCGACCCGAAGCGGACGCTGTGTTCCAGTCGGTCTGCGATTTCGAGGCCTGGCCGTCGGTCCCGATCCGGGTCGTGGCCGGAGAGGACGACCGCTTCTTTCCCGTTGGGTTCCAGAAGACGCTCGCCTGGGACCGGCTGGGCCTGGAGGCAGACGTTCTCCCCGGCGGCCACCTGATCGCGTTGTCGCAACCCGCCGCGCTGGCAAACTACCTGCTCCGCCTCTGACCGGTCGAACAGCGTGCTGCGGCCGGGTGCCGACGGGCGTGCACGGTGCGCCGGCGAGGCGTGGCTGCTGCTAGGATGCACCTCCGATTGACAGAAGTTTTCAGGCGCCGGGCGCGGAGAGTCCGGCTACCACTCCTGCAGTAGGCGAGAAATCACCCCACCGGCCGACGCAGGTTACGCAGCCGGCATTCAAAGATCGAGGCATGGCAACGATAACCTCCCGACTGTCTCCGACCCGGCTCGGGCGCGGTGTTCTGCTGAGCTCCGCGGCCGTGCTCATCCTGGGCGCTGCCACCATCCACCTTGCCGGACTGTCGTCGCGCCTTGCCGAGTCGTCCGTCCTCGGCGTTGGGACCGCCGCACTCGGCCTGGCCCAGATTGGGCTCGCCGCCGCTCTGCTGGTCGCTCCGACGCGCCGGCTGCTGTTAGTGGGAGTAGTCGCGAGCCTTGGCGCTGCTCTCCTGTGGGGCATTGGCCACACGGTCGGCGCGCCCGTCGGCCTCACGATTTGGCAACCGGAGCCGCTCAGCATTCCGGACCTATTCCTTCCCTTGCTCGAGGTCGTCGCGGCGCTCCTGCTGGTCTTGGCCACCAGGCGAGCACCTCGGCCAGTGGCGCCCCGGGCTTGGTTGACATGCTTGGCGCTGGTTCCGATAGTTCTCCTGACGGCGATCTTCGTCGGCGCCGGCGCGCTCGGCGCCCCTGACGACACGTGGCTCTCGGCACACTCAACGGTGTCGCCGGTCGCCGGCCGAACCACGACCCTCACCTACTGCAGCCCCGGCGGCAAACCACTCGCCATGGATGTAACCGAGCCGGCATCCGCTGCGAGTCGTCCGGCGCCGGCCGTGCTCTACGTGCACGGCGGCGGTTGGTTCATGGGTGACCGTCAGCCGAGTGGCGGCTTCGCCGGCCAGGAGGGCGCGCTGTTCATACCGCTGCGGGACGAGTTAACCAAGCGCGGTTTCGTGGTCGCCGCGATCGACTACCGGCTCGTTCCGTTGCACCCGTGGCCGGCCCAGATCGAAGATGCCAAATGCGCTGTGCGGTTCATGCGCGCGCAAGCAGCGCGGTTGAACATCGATCCGAACCGGATAGGAACCTGGGGTAGCAGTGCTGGCGGCCACCTGGTGGCGATGCTGGGCACAGCCGGGCCAGAGGCCGGATTTGACGTGGGACAGTACGCGGACCAATCGAGCCGCGTCCAGGCGGTGGTCGACATGTTCGGACCCACCGATTTGAACAACACGTCCGGCTTCAACACCTTCGGCCAATTCGTGGTACGAGTGGGGTTCGGTCGAGCGAGTGCAGCCGAGCGTTCTGCGGCCAGTCCGATCACCCACGTGGGCCCGGGCGACCCACCGTTCCTGATCCTCCACGGCTCCGACGACATGCTGGTGCCGCCCCGCCAGTCGCAGGATCTGGCGCACCGTCTTGGGGCCGCGGGAGTGCCAGTTGCCCTGGTGATGGTCCAGCACACCGGCCACAGCATGGCTTCGCCCGGCCAGCAGCCGAGCACCGATGACGTAACCGCTATGGTGGTGGACTTTTTCAGCAGGACGCTCGGTCTCGCGGCCAGACGCGGATCGTGGCCGAGCTGAAGGTTTTCGAGTAGGGCGAGCGCCAGTACATGGAAGAGGGCCTGGCCGGAGTCGGCGTAGTCGGCGATACCCTCCAAGCGGGCAGGGAGCGGTTTCACGGGCGGCCGGGGATCATCGGTGCCAGTTCGGGCTCGCTGCGCTCCAGGTCTGGGAAGACCGATGCGTCTTCGAGGACACGGTGCAGCTTCACCACACCGCAGTAGCGTGCACAGAAGCGCCCAGCGTCCAGTCGGTCTGTCGGAGCGCCATCTCGTTTCAGCGCTGTCCACCGCTCAGGATGTCTAGGCTGGCCACGGCCCGCGCCAGCACGGCCGGTGGCCGTAACGGCAGATTCAGCACGTTGGCCGCGAGCCGCACGCGGTTTGTCTGGCCGGCTCCGAAGGACATCAGCGTCCAGGTGTCCAGGAACCGCGGCTGGTAAGGATGGTCCTGGGACGTGACGAGGTCGTACCCGGCCTCGTCGGCCTGGCCCGACAAGGGCTACGACTGCGTCGGCGGACTTGGCCGCGGGCGTTTATGGTCACGCCGAACTTCGAGATCGTGCCCGTACTCACCCATGCGAAACACGCCCTACACCCACGACGCCAGCCTAGGCAGCTGCGGCGCGGTGCCGAGTGCGCTGCCGCCACCCACTTGGGCAGTCGCTACCTACGGGCCCTGGCCGCCAGCCGTTCGGCGCGCACTTGACGCGCTTTCGCCAGGGCTTCGCGGCGCCGTTCCAAGACTACGGGATCCGTGATCTTGCGCCTGGGTCGAGGCGGTGTCGCCGCTGTCGCCGCGGGTCGCCGGCGCGAGGAGGCGGCCGAGTCACTCGTGATCGCCCGCTCCAGCTTCCGATGCACAGGGCGCAGCGCGTTGTCACTGATCGCAGCGCCGGTCCCGGCCGCCTTTTGTCGGAGCTGGTCGATCTCTCGGCGCAGCTGCTTGTTCTTGCTGATCAGCTCGTCGACCATCCTGTCCAAGCCGCCGAGATCACTGCCCCGATCGGGCTGACGGCGCGGCCGTTGTCTCCGCACGGACGCAGCAGTCGGATCAGTTTGATTGCCGGCCGACCGCTGTCGGGTTGATCGAGTCCGAGTTGCCACTAGCACTACCTCCTTCGGGCGTGAGTTTTCGGCGCTGGATCTGAGTGAACCCAGAGTATCCGCTGGATCTCAGAGTCACCCCGGCTCAGACTATAGTGACGTCACCGCAGCGTTGTGGAACCGCACCGCTGCGGCGCCGCCAGCCGCTCGGCGCGCACTTGACGCGCTTTCGCCAGGTTCGAGCTTGGTGGCGGCTTCTGGCGCGGTGTTCTCCAGTCGTCTTCCCGTGCGTCAGTCAGCTGCGTGCTCCGCGAGCCCGTCGACGAACTGCTGCGTGGCTTTGGTGAGTGCCTTGCGGTAGAGCCAGCCCAAGCCGGGGACCTTGGCGGTGAAAGTCGTATGCCAGCGGATGTCGGTGCCGATGGCTTGATGCATGAGCTCGACGTCAGCTCGGTAGTTGCGGACGGTGAGTCCCGAGAGGAGCCTGTAGCTGAGGCGGCGGTCTGTCCGGCGTTCGATGATCTCCTCGCGAACTCGGACTCTGCCCGTTTTGAACGCCCTGATCTCACCCAGTCCGTCGGTGTCGCCGGATCGCTCGAGCGTGAATGACTCGATGGGCGTCCACGCTGGCCAGGTGGAGCTGTCGCCGAGTAGCCGCCAGACCGTAGCCGGTGACCGTTGGGGGACGGTGAATCACCAGCCTCATCCCGGCTTCGCGGCGTAGGCGGCCAGCCCGGCCTCAAGGCGGGCGAAGGCGCTCACGGCTTGTAACCGGAATTCCTCGGCCAGCCGAGACCCACGGCGCCCGCTCAGGACCCGCGTCCGCACGAATGCGACCAGCGCGCGGTGGGCGCCCATGAGCGCATTGGCCACGACACTTGGCTCCACGTCGTCGGGCCCGGAATTCGTCTCCTCGGCAATCATCGCGGCGAGTTGCATCGTGTAGCGGGCGACGATCTCGCGTTCGCGCGCCTGCAGCGCTGGACTGGCACTGATGATCCGCGCCGTCGCCGCGATCAGCTCCACCGCGTCGCGGCGGGCCAGGCGGCTGGAGCTGTCAAGGAGCATCTGGCGAAATGCCGTCAGCACCGACTCCCCCGGCGGCCGCTCGCCCACAGCCTGCAGCAATTTCTCTTCGAAGAACTCCATCCCGCCATAGAAGAGATCCTCCTTGGCCGGGAAGTAGTTGAAGACGGTTACCTCGGATACGTCGGCCAGGCGGGCGACCTCGGCCACCGTGACCGTGTCGAAGCCGCGGTCGGAGAACAGGCGGGCGGCGCTCTCGGCGATCAGGCGCCGCGTCTGCTGCTTCTTGCGCTCTCGAAGTCCAGGTTCTGAGGTCACTTGCGGAGCATACCAGGAATCGCTTAAGCTACTAAAAGATTTGAGCGGATATGGCAATATTGCTGGAAGCCCACCGACGCCGTGGAATCGCTCGCCAGGCGGCGGTGATGCCGATCGACGGCGGGCAGTCCGCCGGCCACAAGCCGCTCCAGATGTACGTGCTCGGGCCGACCGATGTCCGTGCCGGACGAGAAGGCGGCGCCGAATAACAAGGAGGAAAGACGATGAGCACCACCCGTAACGAGATCCTCGCCCTCGGGGCCCGCTGGGCGGCGGCCGAACAGAGCGCTGATACCGCCGTTCTGGACGAGATCGCCGCGCCGGAGTTCCGGCTGGTCGGACCCTTCGGTTTCGTGCTCGACAAAAAGCAGTGGCTCGAGCGCTATTTGACCGGAGACCTGGTGACGACTGCCCTCGAGTGGAGCGAGGTCGAGGTTCGCGACTTTGGCCCAGCCGCCGTGTCGATCGGCAAGCACACCCAAACGGCAACCTACCAAGGCCGACCAGCCGACGGCGCGTTCCGCGTAACGCACGTATTCGTACGGGAGGGAGGCCACTGGATGCTTGTCAGCCTGCACCTCAGCCAGGCGGCGCCACCAATGGGCTCCGCTGGCAGGCCGACGTCGTGACTCAGGCTCGGTACGCATTTGTCGGATCATCTACAGATGGCCACCATGAGCAATCTGCACGAAGACGCGCTCGTCCTCGATTGCCACAACGATCTGATCATGCCCTGCCCTCCACACCGACACCCTTGGTGAGCGCGCCACATTCGAGCATCGCTGGAGCCTGGAGTTGCGTGCCGGCGGGGTCAACGTGCAGGTGGTGCCTGTCTTCGCCGAATCCACCCATCCCGAGAGTTCGCTTCGCGAGGCGCTGCAATACGTCTCGGCCTTCTACCGCGTGGCGGAGGCCAACCCGGATAGCGTGGCTCATTGCCTGGACGCGACCGCAATCCGCGCGGCGCTGGCTGGGGGCAAGATCGTGATGCTTCTGGCGCTGGAAGGCGCGTCCTGCCTCGGCAACGAGCCGAGCCTGGTGCAGGTCTTCCACCGTCTGGGCGTGCGCATGATCTCGTTCACCCACAAGGGCCGCAGCTGGTTGGCCGACGGGTCAGGCGAGAACGATACCGGCGGCCGGCTGATTCGCGCGGGTAGGGCAGCGCTGGCCGAGACGGAGAGGCTCGGCATCCTCATGGACGTCTCGCACCTCGGGATCGCCGGCACGGATCATGACCTCGAGCTGGTGACTCGACCCGTAGTCGCCTCACACTCCTCAGCGCGGGCGATCGGGGATTCACGGAAGAGCAGGTTCGCGGCGTCCTCGGCCTCAACTTCCTCCGCGTCTTCCACGAAGTGGTCGGGATGCCCGCGTGAGCCACCTGCCCATCAGGTGTCGGACGCAAGCAATCGCTCTCGGGCCCCGGCCGCCCCGCCGCGGAAGCGGCTGGCGCCGGCAATCAACTGGTCACATCCCGCGTGGTCGCAGTCATGGCCACCAGCAGGAAGAGGGCGCAAAACACACCGATCACGCCCAGGGCCTGCCCTCTGGCGATTGAGTTCGCAGGCACGATTAGCACCTGACCGGCGGTCTCGCGGTGAGACAGAACGGCCGGCATCACATTGAGGACGGGACCCAGCAGGAACCCGCCAAGGTCGTTCCAGATCCGCTTGCCGGTCGCGACCGCGAAGATGTTGAAAAACTCGATCAATCCGTTGTCGACCGGAAAGAACCCGATGGCGGCCCCAATCCCTACCGCCATCGACCTCATCGAGCCGGCCGCCGCGCCCAGCAGCACGCAGACGGCGATGCTCATCACCGCCACGACGAGGTCTGCCGCCAGGGCCCGACCGGAGCCGTCATCGAGCGAGCGCAGCAACGCTACGCCGCCCGTCTGATTGACGAGTATGCCGGCCATCGCGGCTGCGGCCAAGACGACCAGGACTGCAAGCACTACACAGCCGGTGACCGCAAGCGCGGCTACCTTGGCGAAGAGCAATTGAAATCGGCCGACGCCTCGTCCCAGCAGCACGCGCACGGTCCCGGCGTGATACTCGAGCGCGACCAACCGTGCCGACACCACCAGCAGCAGGATGCCCAGCCCAGTCGTGATCGCGGTGCGGAAGAAGTCGGTGGCCGATGCGAAAAACTGCGATGGCCGCTCATGGAGCGATCGCATCGTGCCCTGATCGCCGGCCAGGGCGGCGCCGGTGAGGAGTACCAGGCTGATGGCCAATGCCAGGAGCCACCAGGCGACTGCCTGCCGGCTGAGCTTGCGCAGCTCACCGCGAACCAGAGATGGAAATTGCGCTTGCACTCGCTGCCCTCCTATTCCAGGATGTCCCGCCGGCTGGCGACGGCACCGACCGCGAGGAAGGCCAGGCAGTAAGCACCGATCACGGCCAGCGAATGAGCCACGTCGACCGGGATCAGGGGTCGCGTGAACATGCTCTCTCGCAAGTGGCCGAGCGTCTCGGGAAGAACGTTGAGGTTGGCGCTGAGCAGATAGGTCGTCAGCTGGGCCCAGAAGCCGGGCTTTCTTGCCGAGAAGATGCTGATCACCTCGGTCACGAAGTTGCTGGCCGGGAAAAACCCGATCGCGACCGCCATGCCGAAGGCCATCGAGCGCCCCACGGCGCTGGCAGCCGAGCCGATGAGCGCACATACGCTGAGACTGATCGCCGCGGTCAGCACGTGCACTCCCACATCCCGCCAGACCCAGCTGGGCAGCGAGGCCACCGCGGTGAGGCTGCCCCCGTTGAGGGGAACCATGATGCCCACGTAAATGACCTCGAAGACGAGGAAAAGCAGTAGCAGCAGCACGATGAAGATCGCGAGCGCGGTCAATTTGGCGAGGTGGAACTCCAAGCGACCGGGGCCCCGCGCCAGCACGACGCGGATCGCGCCGCTCGAATACTCCATTGCCACAAGCCGGGCTGACGTGATCAGCACCACGATGCCCCCGAGGATGGGCGCGATGAATCCGAACGCGACCACGTTCATCCCGTGATACCACTGCGGAGGGTTGTGCAGGATGGCGTCCCGGAAGGTCGGGCCGGTGCTCAAGACCAGGCCCGCGACGAGGCCGATCACGACGGCCAGCGACAGAAGCGGCCAGTTGGAGCGCTGGCGGCTGATCTTGCGCACCTCGCCCCGCACCAAACCGGCGAAATTTGGCGTCAGCTCGTGCGATGTCATCGGCCGCCTCCCGTCAGCGTCAGGAAAATCTCCTCGAGGTCCTGTTCGCGTTGGCTCACCGAATCCGGGACCAGGCCGGCCGCCACCAGGAACTGGTTGAGATCGCGGCCTCTGCCGCCGGGCGCCGCTGTGACGAGTGTCCCCTCGGTGATGCGCGCCGCGGCGCCCCACGGTTGCTGGCGGACCAGCGTGAGGGCTTCTGACAGGTCACTCAGCCTGACCACGAACTCTCCGCTGTCTCGGATCAGCTGAGCGACCGGCGCCACGGTGACCAACCGGCCCTCATTGATGATGGCCACGCGATCGCAAATCTGCTGGACCTCGGAGAGGACGTGGCTGGACAGAAATACGGTTCTGCCCTGAGCCGCCAAGAAGCGCAGCAGGTCTCGCATCTCGACAATGCCGGCCGGGTCCAAGCCGTTGGCCGGTTCATCGAGGATCAGCAGCTCGGGCTCGTGCAGCATGGCCGCCGCCAGCCCCAGGCGTTGCTTCATGCCCAAGGAGTAGCTGCGTACGCGGTCACGTCCGCGGCCCCGCAATCCGACCAGCTCCAGCACCTCGTCGATGCGGCTTGCCGAGACACCGCCGAGCGCGTCGCCGAAAACCAGCAGGTTGTCTCGTCCCGACATGTAGCTGTAGAGGGCTGGCGACTCGATGAGGGCGCCCACCCGTGGCAGGACCCGGCGGCGGTGGCTGCGCAGGTCCCGACCGAGAAGCTCGATGCTGCCGCCGCCCGGTCTGATGAGGCCGAGGCACATCCTGATGGTGGTGGTCTTGCCAGCGCCGTTGGGACCCAGGAAGCCGAAGATCTCCCCACTCTCAACAGCCAAGTCGAGGGCGTCGACCGCCAATCGCGAACCGAACGACTTCGTCAGCCGGTCCGTCCTGAGAACGCTCGAGGTAGGTGACATGGCGGGCAGTCTCAGCGGAACGCGGACCGCCCGGCATCTGCCTGCGGAGCGAAGTCGGGTCACGCCTGAGGATGAATCTCGCCACCTTCATCCCTGGGGACCACTCACTTTCCGCCTGGGGGATGACGCCTTCGCGCGGGTCTGGCCGCAGAATGCGGGGGTGACCAGGTTGCGCTCGATGTGGCGTCGGTTGCGGGCTCTGGATCCATTGGTGACGGACGTTGCCCTGGCGGCGGTCCTGACCGTGCCGATCGCGGCCATCGCGCTGGCGCTGAGCCTCGGTCTGATTCATGCCAAGAACGCCGATCAGGGCATCGTGGGGCCGATCCTCGCCATCAGCTCGCTGGTCGCTCTGCGGCGGCGCCAGCCGCTGCTGGCGTGTGTTGTGCAGCTCGCCATCGTGGCGGCCACGGCACCGATCTGGCCGAGCCTCGCCGAGACGTTTCCCGCCGCCCTCGCGCTGCTGCTCGTCACGTACTCCAGCGGCGCCCACAGCCGGGCTCGGCTCTGGTCGCTCGCTGTGGTGGCCGTGGGCTCGATCGGCCTGCTGGTGGCCACGATCCACGACGGCACCGGCTATTCCTTCCTCCTCCTTCCGCTGGCGTGGCTGATCGGCAACTCAATCCGAGCCGAGCGCCAAAACCACGCACTGGTAGCGGAGAGGGCGCGGCGCTTGGAGCAGGAACAGGCCGTAGCGCTTCGGGTCGCAGCCTCCGAGGAGCGGGCGCGGATCGCGCGCGAGCTGCACGATGTGATCGCACACACCGTGAGCGTCATGGTCGTCCAGGCGGAAGCTGCGCAGCGAATCCTGCAGAGGCAGCCGGCGGAAGCTGCAGAGGCGGTTCGCTCTGTTTCGGACAGCGGGCGCGAGGCCCTCGCGGAGATGCGGAAACTGTTGGGCTTGCTAGGCGATGGCGGTGTCGAACCGCTGACGCCGCAGCCGGGCCTGACCGATCTACCGGCGCTCATCGCGCGGGTTCGCGCCGCCGGCCTACCCGTGGAGATGGTGGTGGAGGGTCAACGCCGACCGCTACCGCCGGGCATCGAGCTGACCGCATATCGCGTTGTCCAGGAGGGACTTACTAACGCACTCAAGCACTCGGGGCGAGCGCCCACGAGGGTCATCGTTCGGTACGCCGATACCGACGTCGGGATCGAGGTGGTGGACGATGGCCGGCCCGGGCTGAGTGCGGCGGCGCCTGGTGCCGGCCGCGGCCTGCTGGGCATGCGGGAGCGGGTTGCACTCTATGGTGGCGAGCTGGAGGCCAGCCGCCAGGGTGGTGGCTTCGGAGTTCGAGTCCGGCTGCCGCTGGGCGCGCCCGCCCAGGTTTGATGGCGTCGGCGCGCCCTACATTGCGCCTCCTGATCGCCGACGACCAGGCGCTCGTGCGCACCGGCTTCCGGCTGATTCTCAATGGCGAAGACGACATGGAGGTGGTCGGCGAGGCAGCCGATGGCGAGCAGGCGGTTGGCGCCGTACGCCGGCTGCGGCCTGATGTCGTGCTGATGGACGTCCGCATGCCGAAATTGGACGGTCTGGAAGCGACTCGGCTGATTCTTGGCGACTACCCGCGGCCCGATGGCCCGGGCGGCCAGACATGCCGGATCATCATCTTGACGACCTTCGATGTCGACGAGTACGTCTACGCGGCGATGCGGGCTGGGGCCAGCGGTTTTCTACTCAAGGACGTTTCCGCCGACCAGCTGGTGGCGGCGGTACGGCTGGTGGTTGCCGGAGAGGCGTTGCTGGCGCCGGCGATCACGCGCCGGCTGATCGAGCGCTTCGCGCGGCCCGCGCCGGCGCTGGCCGTGTCGCATGGCGCCTTGGCCTCACTGAGTGGCCGGGAGATGGAGGTGCTGGCTTTGATGGCTCGAGGGCTGAGTAACGCGGAGGTGGCGGAGGCGCTGCACCTGAGCGAGGCGACCATCAAATCCCACGTGGCCCGGGTGCTGTCCAAGCTGGGCCTGCGGGATCGGGTGCAGGCGGTAGTGCTGGCATACGAGTCGGGGGTGGTGTCGCCGGGCGACGGATCTGGGATTCGCGCCGGGCGGCTCTGAGGGCGCTGGCACTCTGTCTGTCTAGCTCGATCCGACGCTGCCGGGTCGACAGCCCAGTCTCCAGGCGATTCCCGCTGCAAGGGTCTCCCTCGGCCCAGACGGAACGTAGGAGAGATTGACGGGAATGTCGGCAGATGCCCTTTTGAGGTGATTCCGGACCAGTTGATTACGGGGGCGACGATGAGGCGAGCCGCAATCGCGGCGGCGATCGTCCTGGCGACCCTAGCCACGCCAGGCCGCCTTGTCCACGCCCAAGCGCCCGCGGCCCACGCAACTCCGGCCACCCTCGCGGTGGCGAAGGCAGACGCGGACCTGCAGGCAGCCGAGAACCAGGCAGCCGCCCTGCAGCAGCAACTTGGATCTGCGCAGGTCCAGGTGGCCCAGCTTCAGCAGCGGCAGAACCAGTTGATGGGCAAGATCGGAGAGGCCCAGGCCCAAGAGGCGGTAATGGACCGGCGGCTCCGGGACTACGAGGCTCAGGAGGCCCAGCTCCGGCTCGGCCTCGCGCGGATCGCCCGAGAGGAATACGAGCGCAACGGTTCAGAGCTGGTCTGGCTGCTCGGGTCAAACAGCCTGAGTCAGCTCTGGACACGCCTGGCGCAGGCCGACCTTGTGGCGGAGAGCCAGCGCCGGACGTTGAACGAGTTCGAGAGCTTCCAGGCGCGGGACGCCGGGATGAGGGCCGAACTCGATCGCACGCTGGCGGACGTACAGCTCGAGGACGCTGAAGCGGCGACGCTGGCCACGCTCATCCAGCAGCATGAGCAGGATCTGCAGAACGGTCTGGCCCGCGTCAGGCACCAGGTGGCCGCCGCCGAGGCCGCTTTGGGGGAAGCCGTGCTTCAGGAAGCAGTCGCGGGCCGGGGGACGCCGACCGGCGCGGTCGGCGCTGTTTACGCTGCCGTCCGAGGGGGCGGTTTCGGGATCGATACGGACCTGCGCCTCATCCCCCAAGTGGATGCCGGCGCCCTCGATGCCTTGTTCGCCGGCACTCCGCTCGCCGGGCTCGGCGGGGTGTTTGTCGGCGCCGGCGACCAGAACCTGGTCAACCCGCTTTACCTCGTCGCCCACGCGATCGAGGAGAGCGCCTTCGGTTCCAGCACAATCGCGCAGCAGAAGAAGAACCTCTTCGGCATCGGCGCCTTCGACAGCAACCCTGGCGGCGACGCGCTCGCCTTCGCCAGCTTCCAGGCCTGCATTCAGTACGAGGCCCGGTTCGTCAGCCAGGAGTACCTAAGCCCCGGCGGGCCCTTTTACCACGGCCTCACCCTCCGAGGCATGAACGTGGACTATGCCAGCGACCCGCGATGGGCGAGCAAGATCGCGTCAATCTACCTCACCCTGCCTGGCGGAGCTCGTCCTTTGACCGGTCCAGCCACAGGCTGACGCGCCCAGGCGTCGCGG
>JALYZG010000302.1 GCA_030948965.1 Candidatus Dormiibacterota bacterium
GCTGGACCCTGGACGTTCCCGGTGCCGGTAATGCAAGCCCGTTTAACGGTGGCCCCATATGCCAGGAGCTTCTAAGCCGCGGCAATATCGTCGGGAAAGGAGAAGTCTTTCGCCAGCGGAACGAGTAGATCCAGACGACCCCGCTCTTGGTCGAGACCCCCGGCGAGCCTGTCGTCGGGGGTTTCTGCTTATCCGCCCACCCAGTGCTTCCCCGACCTGGGAAGAAAAGTCTGTGAATTCTGATCGGTACTTAACGGTGACCGCTACGTCTAGCGGACGTTTGTCTGCTCAATCTCCGTATGGCGGCAAACGACAGTGAACGCCGCGCCACGGCGGTTTCCTTCGAACAATAGTTGGCCCTGATGCCAGCGTATGACAGACTCCCATATGAGCTAGCGCACTGACGCGCGCAGAAAACTCCTGGGCGGGTGCCGCTGGTTCCCTAGAGGCGAAGAGGTTTTCCGCAGAGGTATGTGGTTCGAGTCCACGGCGGCCCACCCGTAACAAATCCTGTTACGTCTGTTGCGACCGGCGTGGCAGCCCACAGGCCTCGGCTGAGCGGCGAGGCCCGCTCCGGTCCTCGATATTCAGGACCCAGGCCGAGATCTCAAGGGCTCCTCACCACTCCGAAAGCCGCCGCAGACCATCGCGGCACACCGTTCGGCGACCATCATCACCGGCAGGTTTGTATTGGCAGACGGCACCGCCGGGAGGATTGACGCGTCGATCACGCGCACAGCTTCCAGGCCCTGGACGCGGCCCTCCGAGTCGACGACCGATCCCAACCCGCAAGTACCGACGGGGTGCACGTACGACCAGTGGTTGGCGAGGATGAGTTCGGCCACACTCGCCGTCGACCAGTCAAAGTCCAACGGTGGGAACAACTGGCGTCCCGACCAGGCACCGAAATCAGGAGTGGCCGCGATCTCCTTGGCCAGGAGCAAGCCTTCGGCCAGCCGCTCCCGGTCGTACGGGTCCTCGAGAAACCCAGTCGTTATCCGCGGCGGATCGAGTGGATCCGCCGACCGAAGCTCGACGCGACCGCGGGACTGGGGCGCGAGCACGGCGGCGAAGAAGCCCAGGCCCTGAGTGGGCCGCTCCGTCAAGACGGCGATCTGGATGTCGGGCGCCGGCCCGCGCCACTGACTGCTGCGGGCGGTCAACATGGCCTGATAGCGAGAGGACTCCGGCACCGACGGGTCCTGAGCCGCGAAGTCGAGCGAGACCGCCACGTGGTCCTGCAGGTTGGCGCCGACGCCAGGCACATCGGCAGTCACTTGAATCCCCAGGCGGGCCAGGTCGGGTGCCGGGCCGACGCCGGAACGCAGCAGGATCGCCGGGCTGGCATAGGCGCCTGCGCACAGAAGTACATTGCTGGCGGCGACCCGTTCGCCGGTGGCGAGCACCACGCCTCCCGCCCGAGTGCCTTCCCACCAGAGCCGGTCAACGTGGGCATCGCCTCTGACCACGAGGTTTGGCCTCGCCCGCGCCCCTGCCAGGTGGGTCAGGGCAGCGCTCTGCCGAACCCCGCCAACCGCGTTGACAGGCACCTTGCCCGCACCGACGGCGTCCGGGGCATTGTGGTCTTCGACCGTTCTATAGCCGAGCCTGGCACAGGCGGCCAGGAACTCAATAGCGCCGCTGCCCAACTCCGAGTCGGAGAAGCGACGGATGGGGACTGGGCCGTTGGCGCCGTGCCAGGGCCGGTCGCCAAAATCGAGGTCGCGTTCCATTAGGCGGAAGAACGGCAGCACGGCTTCCCAGTTCCAGACCACAGGGCCGTCCGAAGGCCAGGCGTCATAGTCGACTGGATTACCGCGGAGGGCGAAAGTCGCGTTAATTGCCGAGCAGCCACCGACCAGCCGGCCGCGGGGCAGGTCGACGACGTATCCGCTGGTATTTGGTTCTGACGTGTAGCCCCAGCTGTGCTCGAAGGTCGGCGCGAGGCTGCTGACCACGTCTGGCGGCTCAGCTCCAGGCTGGTAATCGGGTCCAGCCTCCAGAAGGAGCACGCGACACCCGGAGTCCTCCGTGAGCCGAGCGGCGAGGACGCATCCTGCCGACCCGGCCCCAGCAATGACGAAGTCGTACTCGTTCACCACATCCTCCAGCCGAAGGCAAGCAGCGCGCCTCCGAGAATCAGCACCACCGCGATGGGCGCCACCAGCCGGCCGCCGCCGGGCAGCGTCTTCTCGGCGACCATCACCGCGCCTAGCGTCAGCATCCGGGGCAGGGGGGAAATCGCTTCGCCGTTGCACGCCTCGGCGTAGTGGCCGCTCAGGCGCCAGTCGATCACAGCGCCACCAGGATTCCGCCCACGATCATGGCCGCACCAGCAATTCGAGCCAGGACCGGCCCCCGGCTCCAGTTCTTTTCGGCCAGGATGAGCAGCGAAAGGGCGACCATCCAGAGAAGGCTCATCAGCCCCGCGACGGTCAGTACGGCCATCAGCGCCCAGCAGCACCCGAGGCAGAACGCGCCGTGGGCGGGCGCCGGCCAGCAATCCGCCGCGAGCGCCACTGTCGAAGTCGTGGCCGACGACGAAACCGATCGGCGAGCGGCAGGCGCCCAGGCACGCGGCCTTCCAGGGGCTGAGCTGGTACAGACCCGCGCCCACCAGGACGGCAGACAGCGCCAGAGGCCCCAACGGGCTCGCCGTCATGCCTGCGACCAGGCCCCGCGACCAGATGAAGACAGCCAGCGGAATCAGGCCGGCTGAAGTCCAGAGCAGGATGTAGCCGGCGGTGAACGGCAGCGCGGTCAGGCGGCCGCCACCCCGGGCCTGGGTCACGCGCCCGTAGGCCAATGCGAGCGGGGCCGTGGCCGGCAGCATCATTGCGGCGAGCATCGTCACCCAGGTCGCCAGATAGACCGGGATCGAGATCTCCATCGCCATGGACATTCCGGCGGACTGGACGACTACCAGGTACCAAGCCCCCGGTGCGAGCGCCACTAAGGCCGTCCCGAGTCCCAGGTTCAGACGGCCGACGCTGGTCACGAGCTGTATTCGAACTCGGTTATGAAGCCGTTGGAGCCCGCGGCGCTGACAGTCCAGTCACCCTTGTAGCTCAGAGTGCCCGACTTCGCCTGACGCAGCGGCTGGGTCACCGCGGCCAGCAGCGGGTTGCTGATGACCGCCGGGTTCACGCCATCCATGCCCTTCAGCTCTTCCACGTCGAGGTCGAGCACATTCCCGACGTGCAGAGTGCGGCGGCCGCCATCGATCTCAAAGTGGATCGGGGCACTGTGAACGCCGGTTACGGTACCGATCAGGGGTGCCACATTGGCGAGGTGGCCGCCAGCCTGCCCCGAGAAGATGGCGCCGAGCGCCTTGGCCTGGTCGGGATCGGCGCGCTCGTCGAGATAGAGCGCGACCTTCCAGCCGCCCTCAGTCATCTGTTTGGGCGAATGGACAGCCAGTGCCACATTGAGATCGTCCAAGTTGGTGCCGTCCATCTCACCACTCCGGATATGCCAGGCAATGTGGACGTCGCAGGCATCCTCGGTGGCCGGGGCCAGGAAGACGCAGGGGCAGCTGACCCGGCAGGTGCAGGATTCGATGTAGTCGCCGGCAATGTGGTAGCTCATGGATTCCTCCTTCAGGTGGTGGCATCCATCGTCACCTGAGTCGGTCCGCGGTGATTACGGATCCCGGTACTGATTCGCGGCACAATGGCCGAGCCGTGACGGCTGGTTTCTTCGTTGGTCGGCAGGGGGAGATGCGCTCTCTGACGCGCGAACTCGAGCGCGCGAGGCGGATCGGGCGGATGGTACTGGTGGTCGGGGAAGCCGGCATCGGGAAGAGCCGGTTGCTGGAGGAGTTCGCCGCCCGCGAGCGGCGGCACGCGCATTGCCTGGCAGGGCGCGGCTCCCCAATGTCCACTTCCCTGCCCTTCTCCGTGCTGGTCGAGGCGCTCGAATCGCGGTTGCGCAGATTGCCGGCGACGCGGCTGCAGGAGCTCAGCGGCTCGCGGCTCTCGGATCTCGCTCACCTACTGCCCAGCGCCGCGTTCGCCCTCGGCGGCGTCAAGGACCCACCCTCACGCCTGCACGTGTTCGAAGCACTACGCGCCCTCCTCGAGGCGCTGGCCAGCGAGCGACAGCTGGTCCTGCTGCTGGACGACCTGCACCAGGCCGATCGCGCGTCCTGGGAGGCGATCAACTACCTGGGCCGCAACCCTCCTGCGGCTGGGGTGCTGGTCGTGGCCGCGATCCGACCCGACGAACTCTTCAGCATTCCGGAGCTTGCGGCCCTGATCGCAACCCTCGTCAAGGACGGCCTCGCCAGCGAGATCCGCTTGGCGCCGCTCGACGCGGATAGCGTGGCCGCGCTGGCTCGACGCACACTCCCCGCGACCACACCCGGAGATGCAGCGGCGTGGCTGTACGCGCGCGCTCGTG
>JALYZG010000305.1 GCA_030948965.1 Candidatus Dormiibacterota bacterium
GCTGGACATCGCGAGGACCTGGTAGCGGAGCGAACCCGAGATCAGAATCGGCTCGGCTGGCACCTCCATGAGCTGGAGCCAATCCTTGAGCTGGCGCCGGGCGCGCTCAACCGCAAGCGAGTGCTGGAGGGTCACCCAAGTGTTCAGCCGGCATCCACCCAGCTTGCGCCGGATCTGCGCTACCACGCGCCCGCCGGGCGGGCGCGGGCCGGTGGAGCAGAGGCCGACGGAACCACATTGGAACCGGTCAGGCTTTCAGGCGGTAGCCAACGCCCGGCTCGCTGACGATGTAGCGCGGGTCGGCGGGGTCGTCGCCCAGCTTCCGTCGGATCTGCGCTACTACGTAGCGTGTGTTGTATGTGTCGCCCGCGGCGTAGTCGCCCCACACCTGGCGCAGCAGAGTCGAGTGGGTCACCGGCCGGCCGGCGTTCTGGGCCAGGTAGCGGAGGAGCTCGTACTCGGTGGGAGTGAGGTGCACTGGCCGTCCGCCCACCCTGACCTCGCGCGTCCCCAGGTCCATCTCCAGGTCCCCGGCGCGGAGCACGGGCTCGCCCTCCGCGATGGCGGCCTGGCGGCGAAGGACCGCACGGATGCGGGCCAGCAGCTCCTCCATGCCGAACGGCTTGACCACGTAGTCGTCGGCGCCGAGGTCCAGGGCCCGCACCTTGTCCTTCTCGCCGGGCATCACGCTGACCACGATTACCGCCTCGCGACCGCCCCGCTCGCGCATGCGGCGCAGGACCTCGAAGCCGTCCATCTCCGGCAGGCCGAGATCGAGCAGGACCACGTCCGGGCGCCAGGCGGCGAGCTCTCGAAGCGCCTCCTCGCCGGTCGCGACCGCGTGCACCAGGAGGTCGTGGTAGCCCAGACCTGTGATCAGAGCCCGCCGGATCTCCGGCTCGTCGTCGACGACCAGGACCCGGCCGGCCACCGCTAGCGGGCGGCGATCGCGGCCGGCAGGCTGGCCGCCGGGAGGTCGAACGTGAACCGCGGGCCGGACCTGGTGTTCTCAGCCCTTATGGCGCCGCCGTGGGCTTCGACCACCCGCCGCGCGATCGCCAGCCCCAGCCCCGAGCCCTCCCGCCGCCGGGTCCAGAACTTGTCGAAGAGCCGGTCCAGGTCCGCCGCGGGGATGTCCTCGCCCTGGTTCTGGACCCACGCCTCGACCCGACTCCCCGTGGCCCTGGCGCCGAGGGTGATGGCGCCCCCGGCCGGTGTCCACTCGATCGCATTCTCGAGGAGGTTCGTGACCAGACGCTCCACCTGAAGCTCGTCCACCTCGACTGGCGGCAGGTCGGGGGCGAGCCGGAGCTGGAGATCGAAGCCGGCCAGGGCCGGGCGCAGGGAGTGGACGACGACTCCCACCAACTCCTCCAGGGCGTGGGGCGTCCGCTCCGGGGGCACTCCGGCCTCCAGCCGAGACATGGCCAGGAGGTCGCCGACCAGCCGGTCGAGACGGCTCGCGCGCCGGTCGAGGCCGGCCACCATGTCCCGCTGCTCGGGCGCCAGTCCGGCCGCGGGCATGAGGAGTGTGGTCAGCCCCGCGCGGAGCGAGGCGATGGGGCTCTTCAGCTCGTGGGAGATGGAGGAGAGGACGGCGGTCTTGAGCGCATCGGACGCCTCCAGGACCTGCGCCCGCTCGGTGGCGTGGGCGGCCCGCCGGCGGTCCAAGAGCAGACCGGCCAGGCCGAGCAGAGCGGCCAGCAGCCGCCGCCGGCCGACGTCGAGACCCCCGCGCGGGATTCGGAGCACCGCCACTCCCGCCGGCAGGTGCACGTAGGCCGGACCGCGATCTACGGGGTAGGAGCGCACGGCCTCCAGTGTTCCCGCCACCAGCCGGGCGCCCTGGTTGACGCCGTTCTCCCAGCTCCACCGGGCGTGGCCGAGCTCGGCCGCGCTGAGCGGGGCGCCGGCGACGACCTCAGGAACGCCGGTGGCGGACGAGACCAGGGACATCGCCTCGAGCCCACCCGCCTCGACAGCCCGCCGGCACAGGAGGTCCAAGGCGACCGGTTGGTCCTGCTCGCGGAGAGCCGCGGTGGCCAGCTCGTAGAGGATCCCGGACTCGCTGGCCGCCGCCGCCGCGCCCGCCCGCTGGGCCGCGATGGAGGCCGTGAGCCGGCCGCCCACCAGTGCCGCGGCCAGCAGGACGAGAAGATTGAACAGGTCGCGCGGGGCGCTGATCATCAGGGTGCCCAGAGGCGGGACGAAGAACCACTCGTAGATGGCGAAGGCCAGGATCGCGGTCACCACCGCGACGGGCCATCCGGACCGCGCGCCCAACCAGATGACGAGGACGACGTAGGCCACGGCCAGCCCCGGCACGTCCATCCGGGTGCGAGCCAGCCCGATGAGCGCCGTGATCAGCGCCACCCCGACGACGCCGATCAGGTAGGACGGGGCGTGTCGCCTGAACCTGGACACTGGCTCTGAGAATAGGCCCCTCTCGGGCGGCCTCCGAATCTAGCGCTCGACGCGAGAGCGGATCAGGATCCCCGCCGCGACCAGGAACACAACCACGAAGCCGGGCGACCAGCCCAGGCCTGGCCCGGTCGGGTCGAGGGGCGAGAGGTCGATGACTATGACCGCAACCGAAGCCAGGCCGAGGCCGCCGGCGATGGCAATCCGCACCCTGCGCGGCAGGGTCACCACGGCCGGCTCTTGGGCGGGCGCGGGTGCGGCCGGGGCCGCGTGCTCCCGCCGCCGCAGGCGGACGTACTCGGAGGGCCGGACGGGGGCGCCGGCCGTGAGCTTGCGCCGCAGCTCAGGCGGCGGCGGCTGCTCCAAGGGCTCCCATATCGGCTGGTGGCGAAACCTCCGGTAGGCGACGAAGGCGACCACGCCCGCGGCCAGCCAGAGGACGAAGATCACGCTGGAGGCGGCGATGTTCTGGGTCAGCAGCTGGGTGAAGACGGCGCCGATGGCCAGGGCCCCGACCACGGAGAGCACCGGGATCGACGCTCGCCCGAACTTGATGTTGAGAGGCATACGGTAGGGCCGGTACATGGCGGGCTCGACGTAGCGCAGGCGCATAACGGAGAGGTGCGCCGTGCAAAACGCGAACGTCGCGGCCAGTGAGTAGACCGCAGCCATCTGCACGATCCGGTCGGGCAGCAGGAGCAGGGCGCCAATGGTGCCGAAAACGATCAGCGCCAGGTAGGGAGTCTTGAACTTCGGGTGGAGCCTGGCGAACGGCTTGGGAAAGAGGTCGTTGACCGCCAGCGAGTAGCTGAGGCGCGAGAGCCCGATCAGGCCGGCATTAGTGGCGATGACGAGGATGGTGAAGGCAAGAATGGCCACCCACACTCCCGCCCAGAAGGCGAGGGCCTGCGGCCGGAACTGGGCAACTATGCCGGCCACGGGATCGTTCTGCCACTTGGTGGCGAGGTCGGTCGTGTACTGGTGGGTGACAGGGTCGAGGTGGACCGGGAAGACGCTCATGCCGATCGTCGGCAGGAAGGCGGAGACGAACAGCACGGCCACGATCACCGCGTAGGTGGCGCGGGGCACGGTCCGGCCCGGGTTCCGTGCCTCCTCCGACATGTTGGAGATGGTCTCGATGCCGGTGTACGTGACCATCGCGATCGAGATGCTGGCCAGGAAGCTGCCCCAGGTCGGCGCCACCCCCCAATGGATGTTGTGCAGGACAACCTGCAGGTTGAGCAGGAGGAACACGCCCAGCAGGACCAGCGCGAGCTGGGTCACCAGGTCGAGCAGCGCCAGGGTCAGGTTGACGACGCTCGACTCCTGGATGCCGACGATGTTGACCGCGATCAGCAGCGCCACCAGGACGACCGCCGCCCCGATCCGCCATTGCGGCTCGCGGAGGAGGCGGAAGACGCTCACGTAATTGCCTAGCACCGCCAGGTAGGAGATTGCGGTGTAGGAGGAGATGGCGACCGTGGCTGTGTAGTTGAGCAGCTGGATCCAGCCCACCAGGAAGCCCGCCGGCTGGTTGAACGCCCGGCGCGCGAAGCTGGAGCTGCCGCCGGCGTGGGGTAGAGCGGCAGTGCCCTCGGCGTAGTTGAGTGCGGTGGTGACGAAGATGAGGCCGGCCAGGATCAGCGCCAGGGGCGTCAGCCCGAGAGCGAACGCCGCTGTTACGCCCAGGCCGTAGTAGATGCTGGAACCGACGTTGCCGTAGCAAGCGCTGAAGAGGGCGCCGGCGCCCAGCGTGCGGGGCAGCTTGGTCCGCCGCCTCGACGGCAGGAACCGATCCCCCGGTCGGGCCCCCGGCCGAGCCCCCTCGCGCTCAGTCATCCCCGCAATACGATCCCACACCCAACGTTCCGACCAGCCCCGACAAAAAAATCGTCAGGCGTAGGCCCGGCTTTGCCGGGCCGATTGAGTTGTTACTCCCGCCGCTCCCCGGCACGCGCGCGCAAGCGTAGGAGGGCGGGCCCACGGGGGGAACCTGGGTTCCCTCCGTGATTACTTCTGGCAACCGCGGCAGAAGTTGAGCGGTTCGCGGTTCGAACCGAGCTGGCTGATGCGGTGGCCGCAGCGGGGACACGTCTGGCCACCCTTGCCGTGCACTTTCATGAAGGTGCGGTTCTGCTTCGACTCCTCGTAGTCGGGATTGGCCAGGATCGCCGTCACCGCCCGGTCGAGGACCGCCGGGATGGCCGTGAACAGCACCTCCTCGTCCTCCGGGGCAAGCGAGGCCCGGCGCCGGAGCGGCAGCAGACGCGCCTCCCACAGGATCTCGTCGGAATAGGCATTGCCGACGCCGGCGACGAAGGCCTGGTTGCGGAGCAGGTCCTTGAGCTCGTCGCGATAGCGGCGGAGGCGGCGCCGGAAGGCCTCCAGGCCGCCGGCCACCAGCTCGGCCGGTTCCGGCCCCAGCTCCGACCACGCAGGCACCTCGGCGGCCGGGTCCCGAACCCAGTAGATGCGGCCCATGTCCCGGAAGTCGAGGTAGCGCAGCTCCTCGCCCCCGTCCAGCCGCAGGGAGAAGACGCGCGTGGCGGGCAGCGGGGAGTCCGGCGCGGCGACCTGGAAGCGGCCACCGAGCATGGGGTTGACGACTAAGTGGCGGATGTCGCCGCCTCCCGCCAGCTCCAGGTCGAAAGCCAGGTGCTTGCCGCGCCGCCAGACCTTCACGAAGCGCCTGAACGGCAGCTCCTGGGCGAACGCCTCGGGCGGGTAACGGAGCAGGTGGCCCGATTTGGGGTTGATGTCCACCGCGGTCACGAGGCGGCCATCCAGGCGGCGACCGAGCTGGACTCGGAGAGCCTCCAGCTCGGGCATCTCGGGCATGTGTGAACTCTATGGGCCCCGGGGAATCATGCCCTTGGCAATGAAACTCGATCGCTTCACCGAGAAGGCTCAGGAGGCTTTGCAGGAGGCCGCCCAGCTCACCACGAGCCTGAGCCAACAGTCAATCGAACCCGAGCACCTGCTGCTCGCCCTCGTGCGCCAGCCGGAGGGCATCGCCCGCGCGGTCCTGGAGTCGGCGGGCGCCTCGCTGCCCGGCCTGGAGGCGGCGCTCGTTTCGGGCGTGGAGCGCCTGCCCCGCGTCAGCGGCGGCGGCCAGGCGTTTCTCAGCTCGACTCTGGCCGCGGCCCTGGACGAGGCCGAGCGCGAGGCGAAGCAGCTGCAGGACGACTACGTCTCCACCGAGCACATCCTGCTGGCCCTGTCCAGGCGGCCGGCGCTCAAAGCCGCGGGCGTCACGCGCGACATGCTGCTGAAGGCGCTGCGCTCGGTACGCGGCAGCCAGCGCGTCACCGATCCCAACCCGGAGTCCAAGTACCAGGCCCTGGAGCGCTACGGACGCGACCTCACGGCGGACGCGGCGCGGGGCAAGCTGGACCCGGTCATCGGCCGGGACGAGGAGATCCGGCGCGTCATCCAGGTGTTGAGCCGGCGCACGAAGAACAACCCGGTCCTGATCGGCGAGCCCGGTGTGGGCAAGACCGCCATTGCCGAGGGCCTGGCCCAGCGCATCACCGCCGGCGACGTCCCCGAGAGCCTCAAGCACCGTCGGGTTGTGGCGCTGGATCTGGGCGCGCTCGTGGCCGGGACCAAGTTCCGGGGCGAGTTCGAGGACCGGCTGAAGGCGGTGCTGAAGGAGATCACTTCCAGTGAGGGCCGGATCATCCTGTTCATCGACGAGCTGCACACGCTGGTCGGCGCCGGCGCCGCGGAGGGCGCGATCGACGCCGCCAACCTGCTCAAGCCCGCGCTCTCGCGCGGGGAGCTGCGCGCCATCGGCGCCACCACGCTGGACGAGTACCGCAAGCACATCGAGAAGGACGCTGCGCTGGAGCGCCGCTTCCAGCCGGTCCTGGTCGACCAGCCCTCGGTAGAGGACACCGTCTCCATCCTGCGCGGCCTTCGTGAGCGCTACGAGGTGCACCACGGCGTGCGCATCAAGGACTCCGCACTGGTCGCCGCGGCCATGCTCTCGAGCCGCTACATCACCGACCGCTTCCTCCCCGACAAGGCCATCGACCTGGTCGACGAGGCCGCGGCGCGGCTGCGCATGGAGATCGACTCCATGCCCGCCGAGCTGGACGAGCTGGAGCGCCAGATCCGGCAGCTGGAGATCGAGCGCCAGGCCCTGAAGAAGGAGGCTGACCCTGCTTCCCGGGACCGGCTGGCGGCGCTCGAGAAGCACCTCGCGGACCTGCAGGAGCAGCGGGACGCCCTGCGCGCTCGCTGGGATCGGGAGAAGGCCGTGATCGGGAGCATCCGGGATCTCAAGGCAAAGGTCGAGGAGCTGCGGGGCGAGGCCGAAAGGGCGGAGCGCGCGGCCGACTACGAAACCGCGGCGCGCCTGCGCTACGGCGAGATCGGCGACCAGGAGCGGCAGCTGGCGGAGGCCAACGCGCAGCTGGCCCAGCTCCAGGGCTCGGGCGGCGCCCTCCTCAAGGAGGAGGTGGACGAGGACGACATCGCCGCCGTGGTGGCGAAGTGGACCGGCATCCCGGTCTCGCGGATGCTGGAGGGCGAGATCGCCAAGCTGATCCACATGGAGCAGCGGCTGCACGAGCGCGTCATCGGCCAGGACGAGGCCGTGGAGGCGGTGGCCAACGCCGTCCGTCGCTCCCGCTCGGGCCTCTCGGACCCGGGCCGGCCGGTCGGCTCGTTCATCTTCCTGGGTCCGACCGGCGTGGGCAAGACCGAGCTCGCGCGGGCGCTGGCGGAGTACCTCTTCGACGACGAGCAGGCCCTGATCCGGCTCGACATGTCGGAGTACCAGGAGAGGCACACAGTGGCCCGCATGCTCGGCGCGCCGCCCGGCTACGTCGGCTACGACGAGGGCGGCCAGCTGACCGAGGCGGTGCGCCGCCGGCCCTACTCGGTGGTGCTGCTGGACGAGATCGAGAAGGCGCACCCGGACGTCTTCAACGTGCTCCTCCAGCTGCTCGACGACGGGCGCCTTACCGACGGCCAGGGCCGCACCGTGGACTTTCGCAACGCCGTGCTGATCATGACGTCGAACCTCGGCAGCCAGCGCATCCAGGAGCTGACCGACCGCAAGCCCTGGTCCGACATCCGGGACGCGGTGCAGGAGATCCTGCGCGAGCACTTCCGGCCGGAGTTCCTCAACCGCGTGGACGAGACGATCGTCTTCCGCCCTCTCAACCGGGAGCAGCTGGGCGCGATCGTGGACATCCAGCTGGAGCGGCTCCGCGCCCGCCTGGCCGAGCGCAAGATCGGCCTGGAGCTGACGCCGCCGGCGCGAGACCTCCTGGCCGAGCGTGGTTGGGATCCGGTCTATGGCGCGCGCCCGCTTAAGCGCACCATCCAGCGCCTGGTCCAGGACCAGCTGGCCATGCGCCTGCTGCAGGGCGACTTCGGGGAGGGCGACACGGTGCAGGTCGATGTCGACGCGGGCGAGCTGACCTTCGCCACCGCTCCGCGATCGACCCCGATGGCGGTCGTCAGCTGATCGGCCTGGAGTAGAAGTACTCGATAGAGTGGCTGAGGTCGTGAAGCACGCGTGTCTCCGGCCCGCGCTCGTAGCCGAGCCGTTCGTAGAGGCGGTGGGCGTCGGTGAAGCGGGTGTCCGACCAGAGACTGACGCGAACCCGGCCGAGGCGGCGCGCCTCCGCCTCGACCAGCTCGCAGAATCGGGCTCCCAGGCCCTGGCGGCGGGCGCTCGCGCCCACGTAGAGGTTTTTCAGTTCGACGGCGGGCGGTGCGTCCGCGAAGCCGCAGCAGGCCACGACCGCTCTGTCCTCCTCGGCCACCCAGAGCCGCCCCTCCCAGTCGCGGAAGGCTGAGGCCGGACGGCGCAGGTGCGGCATCTCGCCATCCACGTCCATGACGCACCCCGGGTACTCGGCGAAGACGGCCGTGATCAGCTCGATCAGGGCCGCCGAGTCTGAGTCCCGCGCGTCGCGGATGGAAGCGGCCGGCACGGAGGCGATGCTAGTGGCCCTCGTCAGTCGTCTCGCGGCGAGACGCGTCTGGGC
>JALYZG010000331.1 GCA_030948965.1 Candidatus Dormiibacterota bacterium
GGTCCGGGTCGTCCGGGTGGCACGGGCCTTCGCCGGCGCGGCCACGGTCGCGGGCGAGCGCCGGGCCGTCGCGGCCTTGCGGGCCCCGCGAGCGGGCTTGGCGGGCGGCTGCACAGCGCTCTCCAGGCGGCTGAGCTCCTTGACCGCGGTCTTGAGACCCTGGTTGGCGAGCTCCAGCGACCGGTACGCGGCCAGCCCGACCAGGTCCTGGCGCCGGGCCCGGGCCTTGACGAGCTTCAGGCCCTCACGAGCGAGGCTCTGGGGCATCACGAACTCGATCCACGGGGTGGTCGTCTGGACCGCGTTGTCCGTGGCCTTCTCGACTCGTCGCCCGAGCTTGCGGTTGACCGTGGCGCCCTTCTTCTCCAGGCCGGCGATGCGCTTGCGCGCGGTCGCGGCTGGGTTGGAGGCCACGTCCACGATCTCGATGACGGCGCCGGTGGCGACACCGGCGACCTGGTTCGGCAGCTCCCTCACATCCATGTTCATCTCTGACTCCTTGAAAAGTCCCCTTGGTGGGGTTCGGATTCTTGACGCCTCGCGTCATTCTGTACCCCATAACGCGATGCGTCACGGGGCTATTCCCAGCTGATCTGACGATCGAGTCCGCCGAACGCCGCGGCGACGGCTCTTCGTGCTTAGATGGCCGGCCATGAGCGACCTCTTTTCGATCGAGGGCAAGACGGCCGTCGTCACCGGCGGCTCGCGGGGGATCGGCTTCATGATCGCGGGCGAACTCCTTCGTGTCGGGGCGGGACGGGTCTACATCTGCGCCCGGCGAGCCGAAGCCTGCGACGCGGCGGCGCGCGAGCTCTCCAAGTTCGGCGAGTGCGTGTCGGTGCCCTGCGACGTCGGCAGCGCGGAGGGCGTCGAGACCCTGGCGGCGGCGGTCGAGAGCCGCGAGGATGGCCTCCACATCCTCGTCAACAATGCCGGCGTGGCTTGGGGGGCGGATGTCGACAGCCACCCGGCGGAGCAGGTGGACCGGGTCCTGCACGTCAACGTGACCTCGATCTTCGCGGTCACCCAACGGTTCCTGCGCCTGCTCCGCGCGGCGGCGTCGGCGGCCGACCCGGCGCGCGTGATCAACATCGGCTCGATCGACGGCATGGCCATACCGATGTCTTTGAACTACGGCTACTCGGCCAGCAAGGCGGCCGTGCACATGCTCACTCGCCACCTGGCTCACGCCTTGGTCCAGGACCACGTCAACGTCAATGCCATCGCCCCCGGCCTCTTTCCCAGCCGCATGACCCGGTGGGTGTTCGAAGGGCCGGGCGGCCCGGAGAGCGCGATATCGGCCATTCCCATGCGCCGGGCCGGGACCGCCGAGGACATCGGCGGCACCGCCATCTACCTCGCGTCGCGGGCCGGCGCCTACCTGACGGGGGTTGTGATCCCGGTGGCGGGCGGCCTGGCCACGATCGAGTCGACTCGGCCCCCCGACGAGTAGTCGCAACGGCTACCGCGGGCTGGAGGTCAGGCGTTCGATCAGCGCCTGCGCGAACGGCCCGAACACGTCGTAATGAGCAACCCGGCGGCGCTTCTCAGGCTGAATCCACTCCGGCCTGAGCCCGTGGCACCGGCCCCACTCCTCGAGCCGTGGGCGCAGGCCCAGGACGTGCAAGAACGGCCGCTGCATCGGCACTCCGCGCGGCGAGAGGCGGCCGTGATACGTGTCCAGGTTGCGGTGCACGGCGATGCCGCCCGCCTCCGCGAACGCGATCGCCTGCCGGATGGCGCGGCGCTCGAAGTAGCGCTCAGCCAGTTCACCTTCGCTCACCTGCGGTCCGGGCAGAGCGGCCGGTAGGCGCAGAGGAAGCAGGGCCGGGCGTGGTGCTCGGGACCGAGCGCAAAGTCACCGGCGCCGATCCGGGCCGCCACCTCCGCCACGCGCCGTTCGGCCCCGTCGGGATCGGGCTCCACGTCCTGTGTCTCTCCCCGCCTCAGGTCGAACAGCACAAGGCGCGGGCTGGGGCCGCCGGGGAGCAGGCCCCGCGCCGCGGCCAGGCCGTAGAGCTGAAGCTGGCTCGCGTACGCCTCGCGCAGGCGCTGGTCGAGGCGGGCGTTGGTCTTGTAGTCGACGATCACCGTCTGGTCTCCGTCCCGGGCCACGCGATCGACGAAACCGCGCACCCTGACCCCTCCGAGCAGGAGGTTGAACTCCACCTCCGAGCCGAGCGTGGGCAGCGCCGCGAGCGGGTGCCGGACGTAGGCGGCCAGCATCTCGCGTCCCGCCGCGGGGCCGTCGTACAGCTCTTCCACGTCGCCGCCGGCGGTATGCCAGGCGACTACGGCCCGGTGCACCGCCGATCCGAGCTCGGCGCCACCGGCCAAGGCGCTGACCGCTCCCTCGGATAGCAGTTCATCGGGCGGCGCGGGCACCCGCCAGACCTGCTGGTACCGATACCGCACGGGGCAGATCTGGAACTGATGGAGCTGGCTGAAGCTGAGCTGGAGATGCGGCGCGAC
>JALYZG010000005.1 GCA_030948965.1 Candidatus Dormiibacterota bacterium
GGCTGTTACCAAGGCCGGGCGGGGGACGGCTCAGCTGAGGTTGACGCTCACCGGAGCAACGCTGTTTGGCAGCCCGCCGCAGACCGTGCCCGGCAGCGGCAGCTTCAGCTTCGGGGCCGGACTGGGCACCCTGAGCCTTGCGCCTGCCGGCAAGGCCGGGCGTCAGCCCCTGGTCTTCGTCCCGGGCGCGGTCTACCTGCGGCCGTCCTTGCCCGCGAGCCTCCTTCCGCCCGGGAAGGCCTGGCTTCGGTTGGATCTCACCGATCCCGCGCAACTGGCCCGGAGCTTCCCGCAGATGCTCCTCCAGGTGGAGAGCGTCAATCCCGCCCTGGCCCTGGATGAGATCGCGTGGGGAACCATCGCCGCCGACTCGGGCGGGCACGACCAGATTGGTGGACGGACCGTGCCCCGCTACGACCTCCGGCTGAACTTGCGTCAAGCGTTGAATCGCGCCGACGGCGCTGAGGCGATCCCCTTCCGGGCGGCCATCGCCGCCGAGATCGCGGCGCTGGGGCGTCCCGGTCGGGAGCCGACGACGCGCGTGCGCGCCTGGGTCGCCGACGACGGCACCGTGGTCGGCGTCCAGCTGCTGCCGCCGGGCGCCGGGGCCGGGGTGGTCACGTTCACATTCGGCGCGTTTGGCGCCGCGGTCGGGATGGCCGTGCCCCCCGCGGCCGAGGTCGCCGCCCTGCGTGCCGTGGCGCCCTTCGGCGAGCGCGAGAACCAGAACGGCGGCGACTCTGATGGCGGGTAGCGCCCTGGAGCTGGGTCGGGCGCTCCCGCGACCGCCGCTCCCGGACGGTCGCGGCGGCGGTGGCGGCCGCTCACCGCAATCGGTCGTCGAGATCGAGGGGCTCGTCAAGCGACTCGGCCGCCGCGTGCTCGCGGTCGACGGGGTCGACCTGACGGTCGGTGCCGGCCAGGTCCTGGCGCTGGCCGGCCCGAACGGCTCGGGCAAGTCGATCACGCTCCGGATCGTGCTTGGTCTGCTCCGGCCGACGGCTGGCCGGGTGTGTCTCTTCGGCCAGAGGGTCCGGCCCGGCGCGCGGGCCCTGGCGCGCGTCGGGGCCCTGGTCGACGGGCCCGGCTTCGTGCCCCACCTCTCGGGGCTGGACAACCTCCGCCTGGCCTGGCGCCTCACTCGCCGGCGCGAAGCGGAGGCCGGCTTGGAGCGCGCCCTCCAGGTCGCGGGATTGGGCGAGGCCGTCGCGCGCCCCTACTCGACCTACTCGCACGGCATGCGCTACCGCTTGGGCCTGGCCCAGGCCGTGCTCGGGCGGCCGGACCTGCTCATCCTCGACGAGCCGGCCAACGGCCTCGACCCCTTGCACGTGGCCGAGGTCCGAGGCCTCATCGCCGCCGAGGCGCGGCGCGGGGCCACGATCATCGTCGCCGGCCACCACCTGGCCGAGCTGGAGCCGGTCTGCACCCACGTGGCCGTAATGCGCCGGGGGCGCCTCGTGGCCTCCGGTCCCGTGGCGGACGTCGTGGGGCCCGCCGACTCCGTTTTCATGAAGGTGAGCGATCGCGCCCGCGCGCGCGAGGTGCTGGCCTCGTTCCGCCGTGTCGGCCGCGTGGTGGACGAGGCTGCGGGCCTGCGGGTGGTGGGTGACGAGATCTGGCCGTCGGCGCTGTTTGACGCGCTCGACCTAGCCGGCGTCGAGGTCTCGGCCTTCCACCGCGGCCGCACTCTTCAGGAGGCGTACGTGGACCTCTTCCGCGAGCCCCGAGGCGGGTCGGCCGGCGCCGCCGTCCCGTGATCGCCGTCGAGCTGGCCAAGCAGCTGCCGCGCCTCCGCACGTGGTTCACGCTGGGCGCGGCCGCCAGCTTCGCGCTGGTGCTGACGGGCGCCCTGGGCCTGGCCGGGGCGGGTCGCGCCGAGACGGTCGGCGACATCCCGCTGCAGGTTGTGCCCACGGCCTCGGGCCTCGCCATCCCTCTTGTCGCGCTGACGAGCACGATGAAGTTCTTCCTGCCCCTGGCCGTCTCGATCTTCGCCGGCGACGCGGTCGCGGCCGAGGTCCGGTGGGGCAGCCTCCGCTACGCGCTCGCCCGGGGCGTCTCGCGGACCCATCTGCTGGCGGCCAAGGCCGGCGTCGCGGCGCTGCTCTCGCTGGCCGCCGTCACCCTGGTCCCTCTAGTCGCCCTGGCGGCCGGCGCCTTCGCCTTCGGCTGGCGGCCCCTGACCGTCAGCGACGCCAGCGCGGTCCAGGCCGGGGCGGCCGCCATCGCTTTTGACCCGGGAACGGCGCTCCTCCGGCTCGGTCTGGCGACGGCGTACGTGGCCGCCGGGATGACGAGCATCTTTGCGTTCGCGCTCTTCCTCTCCGCGGTGACGGGACGGACGCTGGTGGCAGTGGCGGGCGGCGTCGGCCTGACCATCCTTTCGCGCGTGTTCAACGCCGACTACCTGCCCGGGGTGGCCGTGCTCAGCGCCTACAGCCCCAACAACGACGTCGACCTCTGGCTGCACCTTTTCCAGCAGCCCATCCAGACCACGGGCATGACCGCCTTCCTGTTGCTCCAGGCGATTTACGGCCTCGTCTTTCTGGGGCTGGCCTGGTGGTGGTTCAGCCGCCGGGACGTTCTCACATGATCGCGGTCGAGACCTGGAAGGCCACCCATCGCCGGTTGGGCTGGTCGCTACTGGCCCTGATGGCCCTGGTCCCGGCGCTGCTCACCACCGTCATCGGCCTGACGCGGCGCGCCCTTCCGGAACGCGTGGGAGACGCCGGCGCGGTCATCACAGGCACGTCCGGCTTCACGGCGCCGCTCATCGCGCTGACCGCGATGGTGCTCTTCCTCCTCCCTCTGGCGATCGCGGTCTTCGCCGGGGAGGCGGTGGCGGGGGAGGCGACCTGGGGCAGCCTGCGCTACCTGCTGCTCCGACCGCACTCGCGCTCGCGCGTGCTGGCCGCGAAGGCCGCGGTCGCTGCCGTTTTCTCGCTGGCGGCGGTGGCCCTGGTCTCGGCCTCGGCTCTGGTGGCGGGCGGGTTGGCCTTCGGCTGGCAGCCGCTGACCGTCGTCGACCTCGAGCACACGACCGCCTTCCACGTCCAGGTGGCAACCTTCGCGCCGCTGGCGGCGCTCGGCCGGCTGGCGCTGGCGACCGCCGTGGTCGCGGTCACCATGGCCAGTACTTTCGCCTTCGCCCTCCTGCTCTCGACCCTCACGCGCAGCCCTTTCGCCGCCGCCGCGGGCGGCGTCGGCCTGGGCATTGTCTCGAGGGCGCTGGACAACATCCCGGGACTTCACGCGCTCGGGCCCTGGCTGCCGATGACCGACGCCGGCACCACGCTTTGGACCGGGCTGTTCCTGGGCGCCCCGAACGTGGACCCGTTCGCGCGCCTGGCGCTGATCCAGGCCGCCTACACAGCGCTATTCCTCGTCGCCGCCTGGCTGCGCTTCGCGCGAACTGACGTCCTGAGCTGATTCGCGCCTGTACCCGATACGTGCGGGAGCCGGCGAATACACGTTTGAGGCGACGTTGAAGCGTGCCGTTGCCGGCGAATCGACCTCAACGCTGGGCCGGCAGCGTTGGCGGACGAGGCGCCGCCGCAGGTGAGGCTCTCCGGCTAGAGTGCAGAGAGATGATCACTCTAAGCGCCGGCGCCAAGCGCCTCGACGGCCCGGACAAGCTTCGGGGCGAGACCCGGTTCACTCAGGACCACCGGCTGGTGGGCATGCTCCACCTGCGCCCGGTTCTGAGTCCCTACGCCTGCGCCCGGATCGTCGCCGTGGATGGCGCCGCGGCCCGGGCCTTGCCGGGTGTGGTTGGAGTCCTCACCGCCGCTGACCTGCCGGAATTGGACGTGGCCGGGCCGGACCGGCCGCTGGCCGCCGGCAAGGTCTACTTCGCCGGCCAGCCGGTCGCGGTGGTGGCGGCCGAGACGGAGGCCGCCGCCGCCGATGCTGCCGCCCTTGTCCAGGTCGAGTACGAGGAGCTGGCCGCCGTGGTGGATCCCTTCGCGGCCATGGAGGCGTCCGCGCCGCAGGTTCTGGAGGCGCGGGCCGAAGGCTTCGATGACGTCTCCATCCACGGCGGCGGCGCGGCCGAGGCCGAGCCGCAGGAGCGGCCGCGAAACGTCAGCTCGGTGGCTGCCCAGCGGCGGGGCGACGCGGCTGCTGCCCTCGCCGCAGCCGAGGTGGTGGTGGGGGGCCGCTATGTCATGCCGGGGGCTCATCAGGGCTTTCTGGAACCCCACGTCGTGGTCGTGGCACCCGAGGCCGGGGGCCGGGTGACCATCTGGTCGCCGACCCAGGGCCACCATTTCGTCCGTGAGGAGGTGGCGAAGACGCTGGGCCTCGAGCCGGCGCGCGTGCGGGTGGTGGCGATGCCGGTGGGCGGCGGCTTCGGGGGCAAGGTGGTGCTGCTCGAGCCCCTCGCGGTGCTGGTTGCGCGGCACTTCGGACGGCCGGTGCAGCTGGCCCTGACCCGAACCGAAGAGTTCCTGCTCGGGCGCCCAGCGCCGGCCAGCCACACAGACCTCAAGCTCGGCTCGCTGCGTGATGGCACGCTGACCGCGCTGCAGGTGGAGGTGGTCTGGGACAACGGCGCCGCCTCCGGTTGGCACGGGGGCTTCGCCAACCGCCTCTTCGACTCCCCGTACGAGATCCCGGCTTTCGCCTACCGGGCCTACGAGGTCTCCACCAACAAGACGCCGGTCGACGCTTACCGGGCGCCCTCGGGGACGCAGACGTTTTTTGCGTTGGAGTCGGCGATGGACGAGCTGGCGCGGGAGCTGGGCCTCGATCCGATCGAGCTTCGGCTTAGGAACGCGCGCACTCACCTGCCCGGAGCCGACGGCGGCGAACCGGCCCGGGTGGGGCTCGTGGAGGTCCTGCGCGCGGCCCGGAGCCATCCGCTCTACACCGCGCCGAGGCCGGCCGGCACGGGTCTCGGCGTCGCGGTCGGGGGCTGGGGCGGGGCGGTCGGGGCCGCGGCGGCGGGCTGCCGGGTCGAGCCTGACGGCAGCCTCACCGTGACGGTCGGAACGCCGGACATCAGCGGCTC
>JALYZG010000048.1 GCA_030948965.1 Candidatus Dormiibacterota bacterium
GTGCGCGGCTTTGGCCGCCGCCCGCCGGGGCCGGCGGACCCCACCCTCCCGTCGGGGGTGGCGCGCCAAATCCGCCCGTCGGGGGCGGCGTGGCCCATCCGCCATGCGCGGGCGGCTCGGCGCCGGGCGTCGGCACGTAACCTGGGGGTGGCTGGTAGGCGGACATCCCGGCCTCGGGCCCAATCTCAGCGTCCGCAGAGTGCGGCATCATGGTTCTCCTCGCCTCGGCGCCCAATGGGGCCGCGTACTCGTTGTCGTTCACTACGACATCTTCAGGCACCGATCTGAAGCGTGAATGAAGCCGGCCGGCCGAGATTGTGGTTGGTAGGGAGGCCCTGTGTTCAGTATCGAAGGGCAGCCCTGCTCACGGCCGTCGGCCAAATCGGAGACGCGGCGGGGTTGGCCGTGCTCGGCGTGGTGTTCATCGGCGCACTGGAGGCGCCCTTCGGAGACGGCGCGGGGCCTCTTGTCGTCGACATCGACGTGGTCCGCCCGAGCTTAAGGCTGCTTGCGCCGCGCTGTCTTCCCGCCACGCGGCGGTCGCGGCTGGCTGAGCTGATCCGCACGGCGCTGCTCCGCATGCCGTCCCCTGGCAGGGCGCCCGGCTACGATCGCCGCGGTGCATGACGTCGTCATCGTCGGGGCCGGCATTGTCGGCCTGGCCGCCGCCCGGGAGCTGCTGCTCCGGCGTCCGGGCCTGCGCCTGGCGGTGGTTGAGAAGGAGACGCGGATCGGTGTCCACCAAACCGGCCACAACTCGGGCGTCATCCACTCCGGCCTCTACTACGCGCCTGGCACCCTGCGGGCCCGGCTCTGCGTCGACGGCGCCCGGGCGATGTACGCCTACTGCGCCGAGCAGGGCGTGCCCACCGAGGGCTGCGGCAAGGTCATCGTCGCCACCGAACCGTCCGAGCTGCCACGGCTCCGGGCTCTGTTCGAGAGGGGCACGGCCAACGGCGTCTCGGGCCTGGAGCTGATCGGCCCCGAGCGGCTGAGCGAAATCGAGCCGCATGCAGCCGGCCTGCAGGCGATCTGGTCGCCGGCGACGGGCCTGGTCGACTACGGCCGGGTCGCGGCGGCCTTCTCGCTCGAGGTCCGTGACCGCGGGGGGGAAATCCACACAGGGCGGCCCGTGGCCGGCGTGCGCGTGCTCCCCGACCGGGTCGTGCTGGAGACTCCCTCGGGCGAGCTCGAGGCGCGCCACGTCGTAGCCTGCGCGGGCCTCCAGTCGGACCGCGTGGCCGCGCTCGCGGGTGGAGCTCGCGAGCCCCGCGTCGTGCCGTTCCGGGGCGACTACTGGCGGCTCCGGCCGGAGGCGGCCCACCTCTGCCGCAACATCATCTACCCAGTCTCCGACCCGGCCTTCCCCTTCCTCGGCGTGCACGCGACGCGGCGGCTGGAGAGCGGCGAGGTCTGGCTCGGGCCCAACGCCGTCCTGGCCCTCGCCCGCGAGGGCTACCGGCGGACCTCGCTGCGCTGGGCCGACGCGACCGGCGCCCTGTTCGACCCGGGATTCCGGCGCCTGGCCCGGCGGCACTGGCGGGCGGGGGCACTCGAGATGTGGCGCGACGTCTCCAAGCGAGCGTATTGGCGGTCCGTGCGGCGCTACCTGCCGGAGGTGAGTTTGGAGGACATGCTGCCGGGGCCGAGCGGCATCCGCGCGCAGGCCATCGCCCGCGACGGAACCTTGGTGGACGATTTCGTCGTCGAAGCCTCGGGCCGCGTGCTGCACGTGCGCAACGCGCCCTCGCCTGCCGCCACCTCGTCACTCGCCATCGGTGGCGCGATCGCGGACGCGGCCGCCAACGCGTTCGGGTAGGAGGCGACGCACCAGCTCCAGCGGCAGCCCGATCACCGTGTCCGGGTCTCCCTCCAGCCTCTCTACGAAGGCCGCGGCGCCACCCTGATAGGCGTAAGCGCCGGCCTTGTCCAGCGGCTCGCCGCCGGCCACGTACGCTGCGACCTCGGCCCTCGTCAGCGCCCGGAACCAAACGCGCGCCCGCTCGTGGCCCCACCGCTCCGAGCCCCGGTCGAGCACCGCCACCGCCGTGACCACGTCGTGCCCCCGGCCGCCGAGGGAGAGGAGCATGGCCCTGGCCTCCTCAGGATCGCGAGGCTTGCCCAGCACGCTGCCGTCCCGGACCACGATCGTGTCCGCACCGAGCACCACCTCGCCCTCGGCAGCCGCGGCCTTGGCCCGCGCCAGGGCCTCGGCGTACTGGGCTGCGTCGCCGCCGGCAAAGGGCCACTCCACAACCTGACCCGGCCGCACCACGAAGTCGAAGCCGGCGGCGCGCAGAAGCTCGGCGCGCCGCGGGCTGGTGCTGGCTAGGACGAGACGGATCGCGGCGTTGCGGCTGTCTCGCGGCGCAGCCCCAGGTTGAGGGCGAAGTGCACCGCCGCCGCCACCACGAAGCCGACGACGAAGGTGATGTCGCCGAGGCCTGGGTTGGCCTTGGCAATCGGGGCCGTGTAGAGCGCGTTGTTCCAGAACGGCAGGGAGACGACGATGCCCGCGGCCATGGCCACCACCCCCTTCCAAGGCCGGTAGCCAGAGTCATAGAAGAGCTTTTGGTCGTACTCACCCCGACGCAGCCAGTAGTCGACGAGCACCACTCCCAGGAACGGCGCGATCCAATAGCTGATGAGCAGGAGGAAGTTCTCGTAGTTGCTCACGACGCCCCGGGCTTCGAGGATGAGGCCGAGGACGTAGCCGCAGACTCCGGCCACGGCCGCCACGATGGCCCGCCGGATATGGCTGGGGAGCCGGATGCCGAGGGTGAGGAACGACATCGAGCCGCTGTAGATGTTGATGACGTTGGCGGAGACGGTGCCGAGCGCGATGCCGAGGAGCGCAAGCACGGCCAGCACCTCGGGCAGCGGCTTGATGAACTGCAGGGTTGGATTGTCGTTGAAGTTGGAGGTGGGCACCGTGGCCAGGGCGGCGCCCCCCAGTTCCAGCACGACGCAGGAGATGAGCACGCCCAGGCCTGCCCAGACGCCGGCCGCCATCCTGTTGGTCGTGCGGGGCAGGTAGCGCGTGTAGTCGGAGGCGTAGGGGTTCCAGCCGGCCGCATAGCCGAAGGTGGCGCCCAGCGCGATCCAGAATCCGCCGGGCGTCGGGCCCGACCCCGGTGCCGTGATGGCCGGCAGGCCCGGATGGGACTTCGAAAGGATGACGATGGCACCGACGACGAAGACCGCGGTCAGCACCGGGAAGGCATACC